>NZ_JBLNKT010000006.1:0-175373 GCF_048158525.1 Flavobacterium algoris | reverse complement strand
CTCTTCCCATCCCGAACAGAGTAGTTAAGCCCGCCTGCGCAGATGGTACTGCAGTTATGTGGGAGAGTATGTCGTCGCCTTTCTTTGAAAACCCTGTTCTAACGAACGGGGTTTTTTTGTTTTACAGCGGTCCGACGTGTTTGGCTTTCAGCCTCGGTTCGTCGCCTTTCTTTAATCTGGACTCGTTTCAGATTCTATTAAATCCTATTCATGTATTTGAATAGGATTTTTTTGTAGTATAAAATGAACTTAATTCAAAACTATGTTAGAATTAAGTTCATTTTATTTGAGGTTAAGGAAAGATTAATGGATCAAGTGCAAAAGTTGGGGATTAGGCAAAAAGATTAGATAATCTGAATAAGAAGAAATCAATCTTTCTCACTCCTCTAAATTGACTTCTAAAAGCTTTTATTTTGGCGTTAAAAAATTCTGCAGAAGCATTTGTACTTCTGTTGTCAAAATAGTTTAAGATTGACTGGTAATTAAAAGTTATCGTATTGAGCAGAATATTAAAGTTTTTAAAACCCGATTCCTTTATATTTCTATGCCAGTGCGCCAGTTTGGTCATTCCAATGTGTTTATGTCTCGTAGTGATTACTTTTGTGATATACCATTATTTATTTCAAACAATGATGATATAATATTTAAATTTATGGATCCATTTTTTTGTATGTGGCAGTAATCTAAAACAATTTTGATTTATATTGCCAGACAATCGTAAGGAACAATCCTAAATACATCACGCAAACCACAAATTTCATAAAACTGGAAGCCAGTAAGCCAATAAATGATCCTGTAGCTACTTTCAAAGCTCGTTTATGATCTTTAGAATCGAAAATAAGTTCTCCAATTAAAGCGCCAACAAAAGGCCCTAAAAGGAAACCAAAAGGAATAGGAGCAATAATTCCGATAATCAACCCAATATTCGTTCCCAAAACACCATACGTACTGCCACCGAATTTTTTGGTTCCTCTGGAAGGGATGACATAATCCAAAACAGAAATAACGACAGTAATCAATAAAGCAATTCCAAGAATCCAATAATTAGCAGGAACAGCATTCGTGAAATAAAGCAACAGTAAACCAACCCAGCTGATACTTGGTCCAGGTAAAACGGGTAAAAAGCTTCCAAAAATGCCTGTAATCATGCATGAAAAACCAAAAATTAAAAGTACTATATCCATAGAATTATTTTAGTAATTTTGAAAAATAAAGAAGCAACGTCTATTTCTAAACGAATATGAGAAAAATAATTTTTGTATTTTCCATTGGGCTATTTTTCATGGTTTCTCTGGAATGTTTGCAAGCCCAAGAGAAAATGGTGAATACTGCTGATGCCCTTTTGAAAGAAACGTTATACAATGCCAATAAAGTAAAAGTATCAAATTTTTCTTTAAAACAGTTTAATGCCCTTTTTTTCGAATTTTTCGATAAAAAAACCAATCCCAATTTAGTATTAACAAAAGAAGAATTCTATAAATATACCATTCAGATTGCTGTTTTTTCGGATCGATTGGCTGCTTTATACCCAGACCAAAAAGAAATTGCTGCCGCAAACAAAAAGAAATGGTTTGCTGAATCCTACGAAGATTATTTGCTTTCTAAAGCAACTCAAAAAAAATAATTGTATTTTTATAAAATATTAGTTCAATTGAAAAACAAAACCTTGAAGCACTATTACCTTTTTTTAGTAATTATACTTTTTAATTCCTGCCAGTATTTCGAAAAGCAAGTGCCTTCGGAAAAGGAATTGTTGAAAAAGGAACTGAAATCGATCAACTGGAAAGAAGTTGATGAATACCCGTCGGTTGTAGATTGTGAAAAAATAGAGGATAAAAAACAACGTCAACAATGCTTTTTTGAAGTTCTGACGCAGTTGATTCAGGAAAAATTGAGCATTGATACCCTTTCGGTTCTTTATCCGGAATTGGACACGATAGAAGTAAAAGTCACTATTTTTCCTAACGCCACGATGCAATTTGAGCCACAATTTCCAAAAGATTCCGTGGCTTACGACAGAATAAAAATTGACAGCATCCTAAAAGCGCGTCTGGTTGATTTTCCAAAAGTGAATCCAGCCATCAAACGCGGAATTCCTGTAAAAACACAATTTATTCTTCCCGTAATTCTAAAAGTAGAGTAGTTTTTCTAGGAGCTATTTCCAGCTATTCGTTGCAATCTTAATGTTTTTAAAGAAAAAACAGTAAGGATTTTCACTTCTATCTGGGCTAGGGGTTTTGTGAGAAATCACCACTATTGTAGTTTAATATTCTGCAATCTTCAACCTGAGAACTACTATTTAAACGTTCTCCCTTTCCACTCATATTTACCAAACAAAGAATACAAAGCCACACCCGTGCTAAAAAACGGATACAAAAAACTGCTCAAAATTAAATAGCTGATTTTGCTTTTATTCAAAAAATGATTGGCTTTGTAAATCAAAACAGCATCAACAGTAAATTTCAAAGCAAACAATAAAAAGATATTTGGAAACGAAACGAAACCGAATATCCAAAAGCTACTACCTAAAACCAAACACAAATTCCCCCCGAAAACCAGCAATCCCAATCCTTTTCCGAACCTACTTTGATACGAACTTGTTTTCGAAGCCCAACGCACTCTTTGATAGAATAGCGATTTCCAATCATTCAATGGTTTTGTGATGACAATGTTGTTTTCAGATTTCAAATAATGGACTTTTTCAGGAAATTGGGCGATTGCTTTTTGCAATAGAAAAACATCGTCGCCACTTGCAATTCTATCATTTCCATTAAAGCCATTTAGCTCCTGAAAGAAGGATTTCGTGTAGACAAAATTAGCGCCATTACACATAAATCCTTTTTTAATTCCAAAACTTCCTATTGTGGCTCCTTGTAAACTAGCCAAATCCAATTGCTGGAAATGATGCAGAAATGAATCATCACAATCATACGTCACCGCTCCAGCAATCATCGTAACATCATGAAACTGAATGTAATTATCCAACGCTAATAACCAATTTTTACTGACTGTGCAATCGGCATCGGTAGTGATAATCCAATTGGTATTTACGATTTGCATTGCGGTTACAATCGCATCTTTCTTGGGAGAATTCGAAATCCGGATATTCTTTATAATGGAGACCTGAAACCTGAAGTCTGAAACCTGAAATCTTTCGTCGGATTCGTCATCGACCAAAATCACTTCAAACAATTTCATCGGATAATTCAACTTCGATAGACTGTCTAATAAAATAGGTAGATTCTCCGTTTCATTCCGAAAAGGAACGATAATCGAAAATTTAGTTTTTGGCGTTAAGCTGGAATATTCAATTGTATTTACTTTGGTGAAACCATAAGTCAGGGCAATTATCGCCAAGCAATAAAAGAAGATTATCATGTATAAAACAATTGTAATCATAATTATTTTATAAGGTTTCGTCTCTCTCTCCTTTGGAGAGTCCCGAAGCTTCGGGAGGGGAGAGGATTTTAAAATTCAATACATAATAAGTGCCAATAACTACCGGTAAAACTACATTCAGAAACCACATGAGCATGGTCACAAAAATTACTATCCATTCGTTTACACCAATAATTCCAAAGAAATACACCGCTACACTTCCTTTTACGGCAAAATCCAAAAACTGAAAAGTAGGTAAGGAGGAAGCTAAAAAATAAACACTTGTAACCGTGGAAATAACTGTTAAATAAGGCAGATCAACATCAAAAGCCAGAAATAAAAAATAATATTGGTGTGAAAAAACCAAAAAACGACAAATCGCTAAAAAGATGTTTTTTTGATGAATGGGTTTTGGAATTTCGTTAATCTTATGAATCAATCTTTCGATAGAATAGCCTTTAATAGTGAATTTTTTCAAGAAAAATAAAACTAGAAACAAGAGTATTAAAAGTGCGAAAAGTATTGTTACGGTTTTTGTTGTAATCACATTGTATCGTGCATTAAAATACAATAAGCCGAAAATCCCAAAAACAACGGTTAAAATCATTTGGATTCCGTTGCAAATCAGGTTTAAAAAAAGGACGTTTTTAGTGTCTTTTTTTTCGAAAAATAAAGCTTTTCCTGCATATTCGCCCACGCCGTTTGGTGTAAAAAGCCCGGCAGTCAGCGCACCAAGAACTTGTTTAGTAGCTTCGCCCAGCGATATTTTATGGATGAATCCGACCAAATTCTGCCATTTCAAAATTTCAAAAAACCGATTCAAAATACTTAGAAATAAAATAAAGGCGATTCCACCAATTGATTGATTTTTCTGGAATAAAACAATGAATTTTTGCCAATCCAGTTTGTCGTTATTCGCCAATTGATTGTAAATAAAATAGAATGCGGCACCTACAATCAAAACTTTGATTATAAGAACGAGGAATTGCTTAGCTTTGTGAGGAATTGTAATCATTACTGCAAAATAACAAATTTAAATTGGCAAACGAGCGCATCATATTGGGAATCGACCCAGGGACTACGATTATGGGTTTTGGATTGATAAAAATTGTCAATAAAAAAATGGTATTCTTGCAATTGAATGAGTTGCAATTGTCCAAATACGACAATCATTACCAGAAACTGAAAATCATTTTCGAACGTACCATTGAGTTAATCGATACGCACAATCCAGATGAAATTGCGATTGAAGCACCTTTCTTTGGTAAAAATGTGCAATCAATGTTGAAGTTAGGACGCGCACAAGGCGTGGCCATGGCAGCAGGACTTTCAAGAGATATTCCCATTACCGAATACGAACCCAAGAAAATAAAAATGGCAATTACCGGAAACGGAAACGCCAGTAAAGAGCAAGTGGCCAAAATGCTCCAGCAACTTTTAGGATTGAAGGAATTGCCTAAAAATCTCGATAGCACCGATGGATTAGCAGCAGCGGTCTGTCATTTTTTCAATTCCGGAAAAGTGGTTGGCGCTAAAAGTTATACCGGTTGGGATGCTTTTGTAAAACAAAACGAAGAACGAGTTAAAAAATAGTGTTCACTATTCGGTATTCAGTTTTTAGGACTGACCACTGATCATTGTCACTGACCACTAATTATGTCAGGAATCTACATCCATATCCCTTTTTGCAAACAGGCGTGTCACTATTGCGACTTTCATTTTTCGACTTCGATGAAGAAGAAGGAAGAGATGGTTTTGGCTATTGCCAAAGAAATCGAGATGCGTAAAAGTGAGTTTGAGAATGAAATTGTCGAAACGATTTATTTCGGCGGTGGAACTCCAAGTGTTTTAACATCCGAAGAAATTGAATTCTTAATTGTGGCAGTTTATAGCAATTATAAAGTTTCAGAAAATCCAGAAATCACGCTTGAAGCCAATCCTGATGATTTGTCAAGGGAACGAATAATCGAATTGTCTAAAAGCCCAATAAATCGTCTAAGCATAGGGATTCAGTCTTTTTTTGAAGAAGATTTGCAATTGATGAATCGCGCTCATAATTCGGCGGAAGCCAAAAAATGTTTGGAAGAAGCTACCCAGTATTTTGACAATATTTCTCTTGATTTAATTTACGGAATTCCGGGAATGAGCAACGAGAAATGGAAAGAAAACATTGAAACAGCATTGGCATTTGGTATTCTTCATATTTCGAGTTATGCCTTGACGGTGGAACCAAAAACGGCATTGAACAAACTGATTCAAACCGGAAAAATTGCTGCACCCAAAGATGAAGTCGCCCAAGAACATTTTGCTATTTTGGTCGAAACGCTCGAAGCCAATGATTTTATTCATTATGAATTATCGAATTTTGGGAAGGCCAATTATTTTTCAAAAAATAATTCGGCGTATTGGCTGGGAAAGAAATATATTGGAATTGGTCCTTCTGCACACAGTTATGATGGGGTTTCGAGAAGTTGGAATGTTTCAAATAATTCGATTTATTTGAAATCCATTCAAGAAAATAAACTGCCCAACGAAATAGAAATCCTTTCAGTTGCTGATCGTTATAACGAATATGTTATGACAGGTTTGAGAACCATTTGGGGTGTTTCTTTGGATAGAATCGAAAATGAATTTGGGAGTGCATATTTGAAGTATCTTGATGCACAGGCTCAAAAATTCCTTGAGGATGATTTAGTTTTTATTGAAAACAACATTTTAAAACCTACCAAAAAAGGAAAGTTTTTGACGGATGGAATTGCAAGTGATTTGTTTTACTTAAATTTGGAATAGTTAAAATTCGCCATAAGGATAAAAAGGCACAAAGAAATAAGTAAAGTTTGATTCGCAACTTTGCGCCTTAGCGTCTTAGCGGCATAAAAAAATAATTTGTGTTAGCAACAATCCAACATCAAAATCAAACCTTTGAAGTAGATCTATCAAAACCCATTGATATTTCGATTCCGTTAACGAATACTGATGAAAATCCTATTGCTTGGTATATCGAGAAACCAGTCATTGAACCTGTTGTTTTTGGGGATTGGATTGGCAAAGTATCGGAAGGAAAGTCATCTACCAATTTCAATAATATTTTCTTCAATCCACATGGACACGGAACCCACACCGAATGTCTGGGCCATATTACCCGGGAATTTTACAGTGTTAATCAGTCGCTGAAACAGTTTTTCTTCTTGGCAGAATTGATTTCGGTTGTGCCAGAACGACAAGGAGAAGATTTGGTGATTACTTTGGATAATATCTCGACAGCGCTCGATCTGACATTGAAGTTAGGTATTCCAAGAGAAGCGATTATCATTCGAACAATTCCCAATTTAAAACCAAAAAAACAGTTGAAATATTCGAATACGAATCCGCCTTATCTGAATGAAGATGCTGCGCGTTTCATTCGCGAAAGCGGGATTAAGCATTTATTGATTGATTTGCCAAGTGTCGATAAAGAACATGATGAAGGGAAATTATTGGCGCACAAAGCGTTTTGGAATGTGAAAGATGTTAATAATCTGAATGCAGATGCGCGATTGGATTGCACAATTACTGAGATGATTTTTGTTCCAAATGAAGTAAAAGACGGAAGTTATTTGTTGAATTTACAAATGGCGCCATTCGAAAATGATGCGAGTCCAAGTAAACCGATACTATATAAAATATGATATGCTCCGCCAGTTCGCCTTATGGGCTCGTGTCCGTTTCAACCGATAAAAATAAGTTAGACGTTCCATTTATTCAGCACTTTCTGAAAGATATTTATTGGGCTGCAGGAAGAACAATGGCCGAAGTTCAAATCACCATTGATAATTCGTTTTGTTTCGGAATTTATTTAAATGACAAACAAATTGGTTTCGCACGAGTTATTACGGACTATGTCGTTTTTGCCTATTTAATGGATGTTTTTATTACGGAAGAACATCGAGGTAAAGGATATTCCTCGATTCTAATAAACAGTATGATGAAGGAGCCTAAACTAAAAGAGGTTAAAATTTGGAGATTAGCTACATCGGATGCGCATTTTTTATATGAAAAATTTGGATTTAAATTACTGGCTCATCCTGAAAAATTAATGGAGAAAATTATCAAATGAAAACAATTATCAAACTCGAAGAATTAGGATTGTTTGTGCTTGGAATTTATTTTTTCAATCAATTGGATTATACTTGGTGGTGGTTTTAGTTTTAATTTTAACTCCGGATTTATCTATGATTGGATATGTTTTGGAAATAAAACAGGCGCTTCGTGCTATAATTTATTTCATCACAGAGGAATTGCCATAGCATTATATTTTGCTGGAATCTATTTTTCGAATTCACTAATTCAACTTCAGGAGTAATACTGTTTACGCACTCTTCTATGGATCGAAATATGAAACGGGTTTTATGTACACTCATTTGGGTGAAATAGGAAAAAAATAAAACGATGAATCTAGAAACATACTACGAATACTGCCTTTCTAAAAAAGGAGTGACGGAACATTTTCCTTTTGATGAAGATACTTTAGTTTTTAAAGTAGGAGGTAAAATATTTGCTTTGTCGTCATTAAACCAATGGGAAAAAGGACAGCCAGCCGTGAATTTAAAATGTGATCCAGAGCGTGCTCAGGAATTACGCGCTGAATACGATGCTATTCAACCGGGATTTCACATGAATAAAATGCATTGGAACACGATTGCTGTAAATAGAGATGTTCAAGATGCCTTTTTCAAAGAACTGATAGATCATTCCTACAAATTGGTTTTCAAAAGTTTAACAAAGAAAATGCAGAGCGAAATTCAAGAATTAGAAAATTAGGCATTACTTTTGCGAAGAAAATTAGAATAAAAAATTATAAATACATACTGAGTAAATTCAGCATATAATATGAAAGAACAATTTAAAAAGTTTTTAAACGAAGAACAAGATCCTAAAGCTATCGAAAAAATCGCTTCAAAATTGAGTGATTTATTGATGAAGAATGAAGAAATCGGTTATATTGCTGTTCAAAAAAAACCAGCTATTACCGTTTTACCAGATAGTATTGTGATGACCAATAAAAGAATTATCATTTGTCAGCCAAAGAATCTGGGACTTTCCATGAATTTTATTGATTACACTTGGGACGAGATAGAAGGAACTTTTGTGAAAGAAAATATTCTGGGTTCAGAGTTTTCTTTTACAACGAGAACCAATATGGAAGTTTCGATTGATTATATCCCTAAAATTCAAGCGCGAAAAATATTTACTTACGCCAAAGAACAATTAGATATTTTAAAAGGTGGCGCTGTTTCAAATGCACCAATAATTGATGAAGTTCCCGTTGCGCCAATTGAAGAAGTGGAAGTTATCGAAGAAATGGAAACAGAAGAAGTTACCAGTTTTGCTGAAATAATGCCCGTTACACTGCCAGTTTATACTACGGAAAATGAACAATTCAATACTCCGACAGAAACTCCAAAGGAAAATGGGCTAGGTGGATTGTCGCAGGATGAACTTTTTGAAAAACTGCAGAATTATAAAAAATTACTGGATAACGGATTGATTTTGCAAGGTGAATATGATGCCTTCAAAAAAGAAATTTTGAGTTATATGTAGTTTAGGAATCAGAATTTAGAAGTTTAAAAAAATAGAAAACCCGACATGTTTAAGCTTGTCGGGTTTGTTTTTATTATAAAGTTCTTTTCTGTTTTTCTACAAAATTATGGGCTTGTAATTCCAGCAATTCAGTCGCTTTCTTGCGCTGCAAGTCGTATAGGTTTTTATCTTGGGCAATATCTTCATAGACTTTATCGTGCATAGAAGCACTGGTTTTTACCAGTAAATTTCGTTGGTATTTGTCTTGGTCCAAAGTTGCTTTTAGAGCCGTTTCCAAATCTTCCAGTTTAAAATCATATTCTCCTTTTGGGGATAACAATTTAGCAATAATTGGGGAAGTTTCGATTGCCAGAAATAACAGCATGATAAAAAAGGAAGGCAACCAAGGTAATTTATTCAACGCATTGATTCGTGCCATTAAACCGTCAAATCCATCAATTATGGGTTGGGTTTCGGTTACTTTCTTGTCTAAATCTGCTTCAAGTGTTTTGGATTTTTTTTCCATTTCAGCAATTTTGGCTAAGTTGGTTTTTTGTAAGGTATCCAGTTCTTTCTTAACCAAATCATGTTTGGCTATTTTTTCTTTAAAAACGGGGCCTTTGCCTAGTTTTTTGGTTCCGGCGGTTCCTTCGGCTTCAGTGATATAGGTTTCGTAGAGCGTATTGACTTCTTTTTCTTTTTTGGTGATTTCTGATTTTAAACTCGCTATATCAGCTTTATTTTTGTCTAAATCCGATTTGAAATAATTAGCCACTTCCTTTTTGTTATTCAAAGCCATGGCATTTTTCTCTTTCAATAAAACGGTATTAATCTCTTTTTCGAAGATTTTAATTTCCAATGGTTTTGAGATTACTATTGCAATGATTACCGCCAAAATAATTCGGGGCGTGGCTTGTAGAAATTCACTTCCAAATCGGTCCCTTTTTCGAATGGTAGAAACAATAAAACGATCCAAATTAAAAATAAGTAAACTCCAAACTAATCCAAAGAGTAAAGCGGGATACACATTATCAAAAACAGTGAAAAGCGCATAGGCACTGGCAATAAAAGCCATGACGGCAGTAAAGAAAACGGTGGCGCCAATACCAACATATTTGGTTTGTTCGCCTTCGGAACAGCCTTCAAGGAGATTTTTGTCGGCTCCGGAACAGAGGATGAAAAATTGTTTTAACATGATTGATTGAGTTTTTGATTGATTGAGTTACCAGTTCGCCTTTCTGGCTCGTTTGATAATTACAAATTTAACGCCAAATTTCAAATAATGGTATAAATAGTTGGTTTGTTTTTGTTTAGCGATTTTTAGGCATAAAAAAAGCCGTTCATGACGAACGACTTTTTGGTTTTTGAATTAATAATAACTTATGCTAAAGGAGCTCCTGCCATAATTTCGGCATTAGCAAATTCTTCAAATTTGGCGAAGTTAGCTTTGAATTTTTCAGCTAATTCAACCGCTTTTTTATCGTATAGTTCCGGATCTTCCCAAGTATTTCTAGGATTCAATATTTCGCTGGGAACATTAGGGCAAGATTGTGGTTTTGCAATTCCAAATACGGTGTGATTCTCATACGCTACAGCATCTAATTCTCCGTTTAAAGCAGCGGTAATCATAGCTCGCGTATATTTCAGTTTCATTCGGCTTCCTATTCCGTAAGGTCCGCCTGTCCAGCCTGTATTAATCAACCAAACTTTTACATTCGAATCTTTCATTTTTTTGCTTAACATTTCAGCATATTTTGTTGGGTGTAGTGGCATAAAAGGCGCACCAAAACAAGCCGAAAAATTAGGTTGTGGCTCTGTTACACCAGCTTCAGTTCCGGCAACTTTTGCAGTATATCCGGAAATAAAGTGGTACGCAGCCTGACCTGGTGTCAATTTAGAAATTGGAGGTAAAATACCAAAAGAATCCGCAGTTAAGAAGAAGATGTTTTTTGGATTTTCGCCAATTGAACCGGGCTGGATGTTATCAATATGGTAAATAGGATAACTAACTCTGGTGTTTGGTGTTATGGAAACATCTTGAAAATCTACTTCATTAGTTCCGTCTTTGAAAATTACATTCTCTAAAATAGCCCCTTTTTTAATGGCTCTAAAAATATCCGGTTCATTTTCTTCAGTAAGGTTCACTACTTTGGCATAGCATCCTCCTTCAAAATTGAAAACGGTGTTTTCATTCGTCCAGCCATGTTCATCATCTCCAATAAGTTTTCTTTTTGGATCAGCTGATAAAGTTGTTTTACCGGTTCCGGATAAACCAAAGAAAATAGCGGTATCTCCTTCATCACCCACATTAGCACTGCAATGCATTGGTAATGTGTTTTTAAAAACGGGCAAGATAAAATTCAAAGCAGAGAAAATTCCTTTTTTCATTTCACCTGTATATCCTGTTCCACCTATCAGAACTACTTTTCTTGTAAAGTCTAATATAGCAAAATTGCTTTGACGTGTACCGTCAACAGCTGGATCTGCAAGGAAACTTGGTACACAAAGTAAGATCCATTCTGGAGAAAAGTGTGCAAGTTCTTCTATTTCGGGTCTCAAAAACATATTGTAGCAAAATAAATTTGCCCAAGCTGTTTCTGTGACAACTCTCACATTTAATCTGTAATTAGGATCTGCACATACATACGAGTCTCTAACGAAAACTTCTTTATGGGATAAATATGTCGTAACTTTTTTGTACAAAGCTTCAAAAGCATCTGATTCGAAAGGAATGTTTACTTTCCCCCACCAAACTTGGTTTTCAGTAATGCTGTCTTTTACAATAAAACGATCTAATGGTGACCGTCCGGTATATTCACCTGTATTAATTGCCAATGCTCCTGTAGAGCTCTCCATTCCTTGACCAGATTTTATTGTAATTTCATGTAATTCGTCTGGGGATAATTGGTAATTAACTTTTGCATTTTCAATTCCTAAGTCTTTTAACGAAATCGATTGCGAGATAAGGATGTTATTGTCCATAAATTTGATATTGTGTGTGTTTGTTTTATAGACTGCAAAAGTAGAAATTATATTTCAGATAGGATTTGATTATCTTGTTTTTATGATTTTTTATTAATAATATTCAGTAGTAAAACTCCCCAGCCCAGTATTAATAGGAGTCCGCCGATGGGTGTCACAAATCCGATGACTTTAAAATCAAAAGGGGTGAGGCCATTTGTAGCCAATAAATAAATCGATCCTGAAAATAAAATCACTCCAAAAAGAACTAAAAAATAGATTGTTTTTTTTGCTTTTTGAGATAGCTGATTCGTTAGTCCAATAAATAATAAAAAGACAGCATGGTACATTTGATAGCGTACTCCGGTCTCAAAAGTGGAAAGTTGTTCCAGTGACAGTACTTTTTTTAGGGCATGAGCGCCAAATGCCCCTAAAATTATCGCTATCATCCCAAATATTGCTCCTGTTGAAATTATTTTCTTGTCCATTTTTTTAATTTATTTGCTATGCAAAAGTATCTCTTATCGAGACATTGTAAAAGAAATTCTCAAGATTCTTTTTTGAAGCTCGTTTTTTTATAAATGGTAGGTTTTAGCGATTTTATAGCGTTTTGTAAAAATATTTGAATGTTTTAGAAAATACTATTTGTTATAAATACAACAATATTGTATATTTGTGTTATATTTATGTAGTCATGAGAATAATTTTAATCATTGGAGCAGGAAGATCTGCATCGTCTTTGATACAATATCTTTTAAATAAATCAGAAAAGGAGAATCTTCATCTGATTATTGGAGATTTATCATTGGATTTGGCTGAAAAGAAAACCAATAATCACCCAAATGCAACACCAATAGCCTTAGATATTTTTGATGAAAATCAAAGAAAAGAAGCCATTCAAAAAGCCTGTATTGTTATCTCCATGTTGCCCGCACATTTACATATTGAAGTAGCGAAGGATTGTGTTGTTTATAAAAAACACTTAGTCACGGCATCTTATGTTAGTGACGCCATGCAAGAATTGGATACTTTGGCAAAAGAAAACAACTTAATTTTCATGAATGAAATTGGTCTTGATCCGGGAATAGATCACATGAGCGCCATGAAAGTGATTAATGAAATTAAGGACAAAGGAGGCAATATGCTTTTGTTTGAATCTTTCTGTGGCGGACTGGTAGCGCCGGAGTCCGACAATAATCTTTGGAATTATAAATTTACATGGGCTCCCCGAAACGTTGTTCTTGCCGGACAAGGTGGCGCTGCCAAGTTTATTCAGGAAGGAGCTTATAAATACATCCCTTATTGTAATTTATTTAGAAGAACAGAATTTCTTGAAGTAGAAGAGTATGGAAGATTTGAAGCCTATTCTAATAGAGATTCCCTAAAATATAGAAGTGTATATGGTTTAGATGATGTTCTTACTTTATATAGAGGAACAATTCGTCGGGTCGGTTTTTCGAAAGCTTGGAATATGTTTGTGCAATTAGGAATGACGGATGATAGTTATGTTATGGAAGATTCTGAAAACATGAGCTACCGTAAATTTGTTAATTCTTTTTTGCCTTATCATCCAACGGATTCCGTTGAAATAAAAGTACGCCTGATTCTAAAGATTGATCAGGACGATATTATGTGGGATAAATTAGTGGAGTTGGATTTGTTTAACCACAAAAAAATTGTTGGACTTAAAAATGCCACTCCAGCACAAATTCTGGAAAAAATATTGAATGATAGCTGGACACTTCAGCCCGAAGATAAAGATATGATTGTAATGTACCATAAATTCGGATACGAATTAGATGGGGAAAAAAAGCAAATCGATTCTAAAATGGTATGCATAGGCGAAGATCAAACCTATACCGCGATGGCAAAAACAGTTGGTTTACCGGTTGCAATGGCAACATTACTAATTCTTAATGGTAAAATTACCACGCCTGGAGTACAGCTTCCAATTCGCAAAGAAGTGTATTTGCCTATTTTGAAAGAATTAGAAGAATACGGCGTTGTTTTCAAAGAACAAGCCATGCCTTATCTGGGTTATAATCCGGTAAAAGTTTTTTAGTTAATAGTTTGTAGATTTGTAGTTTGAACCATTCCTTAACGGAGTGGTTTTTTATTTTTTATTAATTTCTTCTTCAGAAATCAGTTTCCCATTATCGTATTTTTTAATTAAAATTGGCTTCCCTTTTTTGTCAAAAAATCTCCAATCGCCTGAATAAAACCAGTGCGTGTATCTGCTATCTTTGTCAAATCTTGTTTTCCCTTTTGATTCGACTTTGCCATTTTGATAGTATTTGGTTCGGATGCAATAATCATCTTTGTACTTTTCTTTCATGATGATTTTGTCATTTAGGTAATACTTCCATCTTTTTACCGGATCTCCTTTATGGTATTTCCCTATTGATTTGTATTGCGAACTGTCTTGGGAATATTGCTCTATCCAAAGGCCTTCTCTGCTTTTGTTTACTTTTTGATTAATCGAATTTGTTTTACAGCTGTGCAGTAATTGGAGGAGTAGAAATAAAAAAATAGTATAGCGCATATTTTGAATTTATTCTAAAGAATGGAAATTGTTCCATAAATATAGAAATTATAATCAAACTTTAACAAGAAATATTTTAGCTATTCAGATATTGCGTTAGGGATAGCAGCGGCATCCTTTTGTGACAGGAAGAACGATTGGCGAAACAAATGAAAATGGAACAAAAGATAGAGCGAATAGCCCGACCTTGTTTCTAAATAGAAGTTTTTATTGAACCGGATAGTTCTGGAACAAGGTAACGCCCAAAAAAAAATCCGCTCATTTCTGAACGGATTTTACTATTTATCTGGGAAAAATTATTTAGATAACTCCACAAAATACTTATAAAACAAGGGGATAGTTTCAATTCCTTTCAGGTAATTGAAAATTCCAAAATGTTCGTTTGGCGAGTGAATAGCATCACTGTCAAGACCAAATCCCATCAAAATTGTTTTGCTTTTCAGTTCTTTTTCGAATAAGGCAACAATAGGAATACTTCCTCCTGAACGCACCGGAATGGCAGGAACACCAAAGGTTTCTGTATAGGCCATATTAGCGGCTTTGTAGCCTATGCTGTCAATTGGAGTTACATAACCTTGTCCGCCGTGATGAGGTTTTACTTTTACGGTAACGCCGGCAGGGGCAATGCTCATGAAATGTTTGGTAAATAATTCGGTAATTTGTTCCCAATCTTGATTTGGAACCAAACGCATCGAAATTTTAGCGAAAGCCTTACTTGCAATAACTGTTTTAGCACCTTCTCCGGTGTATCCTCCCCAAATTCCGTTCACGTCAAGTGTAGGACGAATGGAATTTCTTTCGTTAGTAACATATCCTTTTTCGCCATAAACGTCGTTAAGGTCGAGTGCTTTTTTATAATTTTCTAAGTTGAAAGGCGCTTTGGCCATTTCGGCTCTTTCTTCAAGAGATAATTCTTGTACATTGTCATAAAAACCGGGAATGGTAATGTGATTGTCTTCGTCATGAAGGGAAGCAATCATTTTCGCCAGAACGTTAATAGGATTCGCGACTGCTCCTCCATATAAACCAGAATGTAAATCACGGTTTGGCCCCGTAACTTCGACTTCTACATAGCTTAATCCGCGTAATCCAGTAGTGATGGATGGTTGCTGGTTTGAAATCATTCCGGTATCCGAAATCAGAATTACGTCATTCTTTAGCTTTTCCTGGTTGCGTTCCACAAACCAACTCAAACTTTTAGATCCCACTTCTTCTTCGCCTTCAATCATAAATTTTACGTTGCAAGGTAAAGTATTGCTTTGAACCATATATTCCAATGCTTTTACGTGCATGTACATTTGGCCTTTGTCATCACAAGCACCACGAGCAAAAATAGCGCCTTCAGGATGTATATCTGTCTTTTTGATAACGGGTTCAAAGGGTGGAGAAGTCCATAATTCCATTGGATCTGCCGGTTGAACGTCATAATGTCCGTAAACTAAAACCGTAGGTAAGGCTGGATCGATAATTTTTTCACCATAAACGATTGGGTATCCTGGTGTGTCGCAAATCTCAACAAAATCACATCCTGCTTTTTCTAAGCTTATTTTTACAGCCTCGGAAGTGTTGATAACATCTTGAGAGTAAGCGGCATCTGCACTTACGGACGGGATTTTTAATAATTCGATTAATTCGTTTATAAAACGATCTTTATGTTGTTGAACATAAGATTTTATATTTTCCATGGATTTAAATTTTATAGTTTCAAAAGTACAAAAAATAGTATAAATATTTTTTCCATAAATTGCTTTGAAAATTGGAACTTATGTTTATCTTTGCACCCACAATTGAGCGGATATGGTGAAATTGGTAGACATGCCAGACTTAGGATCTGGTGCCGCAAGGCGTGTAGGTTCGAGTCCTATTATCCGCACAAAAAAAGCTTCTCAAGTGAGAAGCTTTTTTTTTATTGTAGTGTAGAAATGAATTTTGCCATTTCAATAATACTCTTTTCATCTTTTAAGGAGTATTTGTGATCCTTTAGATAAATCGCAATTTCTTCTTTTTTAGCAGGAAAGAGATCTTGAAGTTCTTTTTTATTTCTTGGTATTGCTACCGCAATTTCGTTTTTTAGACTCAAATAATACTCTTCATTTGCTTTAACAAGTTTCGCTGGTATTGCTTCCTGATAAGAAGTTCGGGCTTCTACTGCCTTTTGCAACACAATTCGATCTCTTCTATATAAAATGACAGTATTTGTATTGTGTAATTCCGATAAGTATCCATAAATTTCGCCCTCCTTATTCCTGAAATTTAAAAGCTTTATTTTATTTTGCTTCCCAATTATAGTAATTGTGTGATAAGGATTTTGTTTAGTGAGTAAAAATCCTTGCGTATCTTCACCTTTAACTTCAATTGCGTCTGTTGCAGCATTGTAGCGTACTAATAATTTTTTATTGACACCCGAAACTTCTGCTAATTGAAAGTCTTCAATTAGGTATGGAGAACCTTCTATTTTGACTGAATCATGATTGTCGAAGTTTGGATTTCTAAAGAGAACTCCACTTGAGTACGGATCAATTTTTTCAATAATTAGCTGTGCATTAACACTAGAAATAATAAATAGAAGTAATAAGCCGTTGAATAGTTTTTTTTTCATTTTTATTTAGATTCATTTATCCAAGTATTAATTTTCTTTTCTAATAAAGCTAATGGCATTACTCCGGATTCTAATACTTTTTCGTGGAATTTTTTTATATCGAATTTGGTTCCCATTTTATCCTGAGCTTTTTTACGCAATTCCATTATTTTTAATTGTCCAATTTTATAAGATAATGCCTGTCCGGGAATTGCCATGTAGCGTTCGATTTCTGGAATTATACTTGCTTCACTTTCGGCTTCATTTTCCAGAGAATATTTAATCGCTTGTTCTCTAGTCCACCCTTTTGTATGTAAGCCGGTGTCAACCACTAGTCGTACCGCTCTATGCATTTCGTTGCCTAGCATACCAAAATATTGATAAGGATCCTTGTACAGGCCTAATTCTTTACCTAAGCTTTCCGTGTATAAAGCCCAGCCTTCGCCATAAGCGCCAAACCAATTGAATTTTCTAAAATCTGGAAGACTATTGTTTTCTTGTTGCAAGGAAATTTGGAAGTGATGCCCAGGAATGGCTTCATGCAGAAACAAATCATCATCTCCATAAACATTATAGTTAGTTACATCTGGTATTGGTACATAAAAAATACCTGGACGGGAACCATCTGCAGTACCTTGCATGTATTCTGCACTGGCTGTTTTTTCTCTAAAAGCTTCCGTTCTTCTGATTTCAAATTTTGTTTTGGGTTGCAACGAGAATAATTTATCCACATTCGGTTTTATACGGGTATAAATACGTTGGAAATTGGCAATAACTTCTTCGGGTTTTTTGAAAGGTTTTAATTCCTTTTTATTTCTGACTTCTTCAAAAAACTCTAATAAAGTGCCTTTGAACCCCACTTGAGTTTTTACCTTTTCCATTTCGGCATTTATTCGAGCTACTTCTTTCAATCCCAATTCATGAATTTCTTCGGGAGTCATTTCGGTAGTGGTCCATTGTTTTACGTAGGTTGTATATAATTCTTTGCCAAAAGGTAAACTGCCTATTCCACTTGTTGTTCTGGACGAAGGAAGGTATTCGTTTTTTAAGAATTCAGCCATTTTTTTGTGTTGTGGAATCAATTTTTCATTGATTATCGCGGTATATTTTGTCGTTAGCTCTTTTTTTACGGCGTCAGAGAAAGTGGCGGGCATCAATTTTATAGCCGAATAAAACAAATTATCTTCTATTTTTGGGTTTGCCATTTCTGCAAATTGAGGAATTAACTGTATAGTTAATGCTTTTGGTATAACAATACCTTGTTTGATTCCTTTTTTCATATACACCATAGCAGAATCAATCCAAACCGAATATTTATCCATTCTTTTTAAGAAATTAGTATAGTCTTTCTCTGTTTTAAACGGTTGTGCATTCGTTCCTCCGGCAAATTGTCCCATGGTCAAGTGCGTTCCCCAAAATTGGTGTACTGGCATTAAATTAGTAGGTTGCTTTAACAGATTTTTGCCTATTTCGACTTCCCATTTAATGATTTCGTAGCTATTTTTTTCTTCTTCAGAAAGTTTAGTTTCATCAACAGTTTGCAAAGCTTTTTCATATTTGTCAAAAAATGCAGCTTGGGATTTTCTATAACTATCCGTCATTTCAAATTGCAACTGATCGTTGTATTGGTTTTGACCATTTTGTGTTGCAGTCAAAGGATCCAGCGCATTTTTATCGTCAAAGTAGTTTTTTGTCAAGGCACTGAAATCTTCTTTTTTCTCTTTGGACTTGCAGTTTTCCAGCAATAGTAAAATAGTGAATGCTGTTAAAACAAGGGTTATTTTTCTCATAGGGATTGATGGTTAAATAGTTGTAGCTAATTTACTAAAAAAAATGGATTAGTGGTTAATATATTTCTGGGTTTATTGGAACAAAAAAGCTTCTCACATCGAGAAACTTTTTTTATTTAAACGCAATATGGTATAAAAATAAAATCCCATTTAGCCAAAAGCTAAATGGGATTTCTATTTTATTTAAAGTTCGTTTTTATCCGTGATACACTCGGGAAGCAATTATTTTATTTTCCTTTATGTCTAATACTTCTGCAACAAGCATATCTTCTTCTCCGTTCACGGTTCTGACATATTCCATAAAAACACGATCAACGTTTGCGGTAAGGGATTTTACTTTATAGTTCAAACTTGGTAAACGCTCAAAAGCATCTTGCCACCATTCCCGTAACGCATCTTTACCAGTAACAAAGCCATTAGTGTCAGGTTTGTATATTTTTAGTTTTGGACTAAAATGTACTGCATCTTCATCGTACAAAGACAATAGTTTTTCTAACTCTTTATTATTAAAAGTTTCAAACCATTTAAAAGCAATTGATTGTAATTTTTCTGGCGTCATACTAATTTAGGATTGAATTTTTAATTAAAAAAAATCCCATTTCGCTTTATGCGAAAGGGATTTCATTTTTATAATTTCAAAGAAATATTAAACGTTCTTCAAATTGATAATTTCTTGGTCTGTAAGCAATCTCCAGTTTCCTCTTGGCAAATTCTTTTTAGTTAGACCTGCAAAAGAAACTCTGTCAATACGCAATACATCATAGCTGAAGTGTTCAAAAATGTTACGAACTACTTTTACGTTAGACGATCTTAATTGTAAACCAATTTCACTTTTCGCTTCACCATCAATGTAACTTACATCTTCTACAAAAACACGGTGTCCATCAAGAGTCAATCCTTTATTTATCTTTTCTAAATCTTCATATTTCAAGTTTTTATCTAATGAAACTTGGTATATTTTAGATGATTTTTGACTTGGTAAAGTAAACTTACGAATCATATCCGTGTCGTTCGTAAACAATAATAATCCAGTTGTATTCTTATCCATTCTTCCAACAGCACCAATTTTTGCAGTTGTAGAACCTTTTACCAGTTCCAATACATTACGATACTCCTGACCTTCATCCATGGCAGTCGTAAAGTTTTTAGGCTTGTTCAGTAAGATGTACACTTTTTTCTCCGGAGTCAAAGTTGAACCGTCAAAATTCACAACATCTCCAGGTTTCACCATATATCCCATTTCGGTAACAGGAATCCCGTTTACTTTCACCGTTCCGGATTGAATATAAATATCAGCATCACGACGCGAGCACGCACCCGAATTAGCGATGTATTTATTCAAACGAATCTCGTCTTTTACTTTCGGTCTCTTTGGTGCTTGATTTGGTTTTTTCTCTACTTTATCAGTAGCGATATCGGCAACTTTAGTATTTACTTTAACTTTTTTCGGCCCTTGAGCGCGCTTCTGCATGGCAGGTTTTGGCTTATTCGAACTTGGTCTTGAGCTATTTGCTCTTGGACCACTTTTCTTATTATTGCCTTCCTTGTTATTCATAATATTCCAATAATTTGTGCAAAGATACTATTTATATAATTGACAATCAATAAGAGCCAATTATAAAAACGCTAACTATCTAGTTAATAAGCTGATTAATATCTTTTAGTTAGTCTTTTTTGGAGCTATTTCCCGCTTTCCACTCTATCTTTTTCTTTTTAAAGAAAAAAGAAAAAGGATGCCGTTGTAATCGGGGCTAACCTAATGGAGAAATTTGGGAGTTTTTTTAGGAAATGGATTCCCCTTTTTTATAATTCTCACGAAAGAGAAATCTAAATCATCATCAACAATCTTTTTCCGTGCCACAAAACGCTTGGATTGATAAGAACAATACAAAATACTCCAGCCACAATAAGGAATTTCAAGACATTGTGGAGTAACAAAAATTGTGATTTGGTGTTTGATTTCCACAAATAAAGCAAGAAAAAAATCAAGACAATAAGACAGGAATAAAAATAGATATCCATATACCCTACATCGTAAATTTCGATTAAAACATAAACGGGTAATACCGTCAGAATAGTTAAAATAGTAATCGTTTTTTTTGATGTTTCTTCGCCATAAACTATCGGAATCGTTTTATAATCATTGGCTAAATCACCTTTTAGATTTTCTAAATCCTTAATCATTTCCCTAATAAGAAGTAATAGAAATAAAAAAGTGGCATGAGCAAAAATTACTGCAAATTGACTTTTGTAACTCTCCATTTCATAGAAAGGAATTTTAGTGTAAAAATATAATAGTATCGCAAAAAAAGGTAAAACTGCCAGCAATGAAGCCATTAGGTTGCCAATAATTGGGTATTTTTTTATTTTATGAGAATAAAACCAAATCAGGAAAATATAAACCGAAAAGAATAAAAAAGCACGCCACGAAACAAACATCGTTATCAGGGCAACGATAAAATTTAGGCTGAAATAAACGCTTAGTTTAGTTTTTTGGCTGACCAATCGGTCGAGCATCGATTTATTGGGGCGATTGATTAAATCTTTTTGGCTGTCGTAAAAATTATTGATAATATACCCGGAAGCAATGGTAAGCGAGGAAGCAAAGACAATTAAGAATAAAGGAAAATCAAGTAGAATAGTCAAAGCTCTTATCTCAGGAGCGAGAATAAATATCGCCGAAAGGTATTGCGCCAAAATTATAATTGGAATGTTATACCCTCTAACCACAGAGAACAAACTTGCAATTTTCATTATAAGAAGCTTGTGCTGTCTGCTTAACATTTTTTATTAAAAGTTTTTATCAAGTTTTACAAGGTTGTGATTATGGTAAACTTATTTATTTTCAAATTTAGGATTTTGTTTTTAAAATCAACTTGATTTTTTTACAAATAAATACAGGAGAATTCTTCTAAGATGATATTACTGATAAATTTGCTGAATTAAGAGTATTTCTTAGCTGTAAATAGGGGAGAATTTTGGTTTTATCGGATTCAAAATATTGATTAGGCTGTTTTTGAAGATGAGTCAGGATAAATCATTTCGCTAAATTCCTTAACGGGCAAAGGTTTGCTTAAAAGATGTTTTACATATTTATTGCTTTTTGCTCGTGTAATATCATTAGGGTCTAATGTAGATGAAAGCATGAAAATTTGAATTTCTTTTTTCAATTCTTCAGGTAGTATTTCATATTCCGAAAGGAACTCGAATCCATCCATTTCTGGCATTTTTATATCCAATAAAATAATTAGAGATTCTTCAGGATTCCTTTTATAATTGTTAAGCCATTCAATTCCTTGTTTGCCATTATTAACAGTACATATTTCACTTATACCGAGTGTTTTTTTTAGTAATTGTTTGGTGATAATTTGATCAATTATATTGTCGTCAATTATCAAAATTTTATAATTAGACTTCATATTCTTTCGGTATAGTTACTATAAATGTACTTCCAATATTCATTACCGAATCAACTTTTATATATCCATTAAGATTTTCAACAGCTTCTTTTACCAAGTAAAGACCTAATCCAGAACCTTTATTATTGTTATTAGTTACAAAAAACATTTCAAAAATTTTGACCTGATATTCGGTATTAATTCCGATGCCATTATCTTCAATTTCTATTTTGTAAAATTCTCCCATGGTATATGTTTTAATTGAAATATACCTTTTTTCTTTTTTTTCGTCAGAATACTTAATGGCATTTGACAATAAATTATTTAAAATAATTTTTAATCTCAAACCATCACTATGCAATTCATCAATTGATAATTCTTTTACGATGGCGATTTCATCCGTGCCCTTAATATATTGATGTTGAGTAATGATCTCATCTATGATTTTAGTTAAACTGACGGGACCAATGGCTACTTTTTTTCTTTTATTTCTAGAATAATCTATTATTTCTTTTATAAATTCATCTTGCTTATCAAGGCTTTCATGCATTAAGTCTAAATAATACCTAATTTGATCTAAATCATCCTCTAGTCTTACGATTTCTATTAATCCTTTTAGCGACAAGATAGGAGAACGCAAATCGTGTGAAGCGCTATACACAAACTTGTCAAGTTCAGTATTGGCAATGATTAAATTTTTATTTTTATCGTCTGTTTCATCTTTCGAGCGTCTTAGCCTGTTAATCATGACGGAGTAGTAAATACTTACGCTGCCTATGATCACCAAAGTAAAAAATATATTGGTTAAAAGAAGATAGGTTTTAATCAAACGCGTGCCTTCCCCAAGTGATTCAGAGAAATTACGTTCGTTTTTTGTTAATTTATCAGTAATGATATTGATCCGTTGAAAAAATTTTTGCGTGTCTTCAGGTTTTAAATTATTGGTACTTATTTTTTTGTGAGAGTCAATTCCAATTGATTCTAATTGAGCAATTAAATAATCGCCTTTTTGCCATTCATTAATCGCTTTTGCTAAAAAAGGAACGGAATGAAAATATCTAAATAACCAAATTAGATCATCCAGATCTTTCTCATTATTTCTGCCTGCTCTAAATCCATTTTTGATGGTCTCAGTAGTGTCATCATTTGTCAAGCCGATTCGTGCAATTTTATCTCCTTTAGGAACACTTAATTCTTCATTGAATAATTTCCACTGAATTGGGTCCTTAGTAAAAAGATAGGTGATAAGGTGGCGGGTTGCATCTTTTTGTCCTTTAGAATAATGGGACTCTCCATTTACATACGCTCTGGATGCCGATAAAATTTTAATAGTTAGATAGTTAATGACAATCAAAGAAGAACAAGACAAAATCACTATAATCAGAGGAATGAATATATTGCGAAGCTTGAAATTTCCAACAATTTTATTTTCAGACATATTGTTCTTTTTGTAAATAGAAGTGCAAAAAAGCAGATGTTTAAAGATAGGATGTTTTTATTAAAAATGTAGGATTTTTTTTAAATTTATTTGGTAATAAGTTTTAGGAAGAATGATGTAAATTATTGCTTTTAAGTAGCTCATCGAGAAAGTGAAATTCCTATAAATTGCATTGTTATCAAAATGATTTAAAAGTATATAGTTGTACCCAAAAATAAATAATTAGGTAGGTATTCATAACAAATCAAATTGCTTCAAAATGATAATTGTGGTGTAAGTTAAAAGAGAACAAACAGAGTTCACATTATAAAATGCTTGTACAGCCTGCCTAACATTCGGGGAGTTTAAAGTTTAAATTTTTGAGCTTTTAGAACTGATAAACCACTTCTAGTTTGTAATCTTTCAACGAGATTTTGGCTTTCTCTAAATTTTCAGTAAAACCCAAGATGTAGCCACCGCCGCCAGAACCACATAATTTTAAGTAATAATCATTGCTGTCAATTCCTTGTTGCCAGATTCCGTGAAATTGTTCCGGAATCATTGGTTTGAAGTTATTCAAAACCACTTTTGATAATTTTTTGGTGTTCATGAACAAGGATTTCATATCGCCACCAAGGAAATTTTCCACACAGGCATCAGTGTATTTTACAAATTGATTTTTCAACATGGCACGGAATCCTTTGTCTTTAAGGTTTTCCATGAAAATATTCACCATAGGAGCCGTTTCACCTACAATTCCTGAATCTAACAAAAATACAGCACCTTTTCCATCTAAACTTTGTGTTGGAATTCCGGTAGCTTCAATGTTATCTTTAGAATTGATAAGAATTGGAATACTCAAATAACTGTTTAAAGGATCTAAACCAGAACTTTTTCCGTGGAAAAAACTCTCCATTTGAGAAAATATATTTTTTAATTGCAATAATTTTTCACGAGTCAAATTCTCCAGAACCGTGATTTTATTTTGTGCATATTTATCGTAAATAGCTGCTACAAGAGCCCCGCTACTTCCTACACCATAACCTTGAGGAATGCTGGAATCAAAATACATTCCAGTTTCAATATCATTTTTTAAAGTCGCTAAATCAAAAGTTACTAAGTTGGGTTGCTCACTTTGTAATGTTGCTAAATAAGTAACAAAACGTTTAAGATTGCCATTTGATTTTATTGCTTCATCAGATGGATTTTCGTCTCTTTTAAGTGCGCCGTTATAGAAATTATAAGGAATGGACAATCCTTTTGAATCACGAATAATTCCGTATTCTCCAAAGAGTAATATTTTTGAATAAAATAAGGGTCCTTTCATATATGGTCAGTAGTTAGGTAATTTGGGGCTGGTAATTTTCAATAATTTAAAAATCGACTATGTCACCACGATTTTCCTTTTGTATTACTATGTTAATTTCTTCTTGTTGCTCAGGAGTTAATTTTTCCCAAACCTCTTTTTTATTTGATTTCAAAATGTTTTTTATGGCTTCTATTGTAGCTTTGTCGTCAGTTTCTAACAACATCTTTATTAATTCTAATTTTTCAGATTGAATATCCATAACTTCAACTATTTAAAAATAAAGATATTAAAAATTATTCAATCTCAATAGCTCCATTCCCAATTTGATCACAAATGTACTGACCATTTTGACAATAGCCAACTAATTCGTCCTTAATAAATTGTAATACTTTTGGTTTATCCCTATTTGGATACAAAACATGCACATTTGCTCCGGCATCCAGTGTGAAACAAACGGGGATTTTAGTGTCATTTCTAAATTTCCAAATCGCATTAATGATTTCCAAAGTGTTGGGTTTCATCAATATGAAATAAGGCATTGAAGTCATCATCATGGCATGCAAAGTCAAGGCTTCGCTTTCTACAATTTTGATGAATTCCTGTAAATTTCCATTTTCAAAAATGGGGATTAGTTTATCCAAGTTTTCGTGAGCCTGTGCAAATCTTCTTTCGGCAAAAGGATGTTCGTGCATTAAGTCATGGCCAACGGTACTCGAAACCTGTTTTTCACCTTTATCAACTAATAAAATCGTATCCTGATAATCCTTAAAATTAGCATGAATCGGATTTGGAAATTCCACCCCAAATAAATCAGAACTTCCTGAGATATTGGCATGATTTCCCCAAACCACCACACTTCCTTTTACACTTCTACAAGCGCTACCGGAACCTAAGCGTGCTAATAAAGAAGCTTTTTGATAGAAATAGGCTGAAGTCATTTCAGGATTTAATGCTTTTTCTAAACTCATCAGGTTCATTGCTAATGCAGCCATTCCAGATGCAGATGAGGCAATTCCCGAACTGTGTGGAAACGTATTCTCCGTGTCAATTGTAAAATGGTAGTCTTTCAAAAAGGGTAAATAGATTTCAATTCGTTCCAAGAATTTTTGGATTTTTGGTTTGAAATCTTCTTTTGGTTTTCCTTCAAAAAGTAAATCAAAGGAAAATGTACCATCATTTTGTTTTTTGGCGAAAGCCAATTTGGTAATGGTTTTACAATTATTCAATGTAAAACTAACCGAAGGATTGGCCGGAATTTGATTGTCCTTTTTGCCCCAATATTTTACGAGGGCAATATTACTGGGTGCGCTCCATTGGAAATTTCCCTTTTCAACGGAATACATATATTTTGATGGAATAAAATCGTTTGCTGAAATCATGAACTTAAAAATTTATGTAAAGATACTTTTTTTGTTAATTTGTTTATCCGGTTAATCGTTAGAAAGATTTAAGTAAATTTGACCGATAAAAAAATAACCATATAAGTTATATACGTCCATTTAATGGTTTGTTTTATTAAACTTATATTTTCTTTAGTGTCTTATATGGTTTTAAAAAAAAATATCCTGTTTCAAAAATTTTTAAAAACATAAAAATGAATAAGATTACCCGAATATTAGCAATTGTTGTTACTTGTCTTGCTATTGGTTATTTCTCCGGAATAGTCACTCGTTCTGCAATAACAACATGGTATCCTACTTTAGTCAAGCCAAGCTTTAATCCGCCCAATTGGGTTTTTGCACCTGTTTGGAGTATGTTGTATATTATGATGGGCGTTGCTGCAGGATTGGTGTGGAGCCGAATTGATTTTGAAAAAGAAGCGGTTAAAAAAGCATTGATTTTCTTTACGATTCAATTGGCACTAAATGCATTGTGGTCCTATTTATTCTTTGGATTGCACAATCCAATGTTGGCAGGTTTAGAAATTATTGTTTTGTGGCTGATGATTTATGAAACCTATATTCAATTTGCTAAAATCAATAAAATTGCAGGTTATCTGTTTCTTCCGTATTTGGCTTGGGTAAGTTTTGCTGCCGTTTTAAATGGAAGTATTTGGTGGCTTAATAAATAGTTCGCAGGCCCAGTCTCAGTTTTCGGTGCGATTTGAGACTGAAAACTGAATACTAAATTGAGTTCGCCACAATAAACCCACTTGTCCATGCATTTTGGAAATTGAATCCACCTGTAATAGCATCAATATTCACGATTTCTCCTGCAAAATAGAGGTTTTCGTGTAGTTTGCTTTCCATAGTTTTGAAGTTGATTTCCTTTAAATCGATTCCGCCTGCAGTTACAAATTCTTCTTTGAAGGTGCTTTTTCCATTCACTTGAAAAGTCCCATTTGTCAACTGATTTGCCAGATTTTGCAATTGAATTTTAGATAAATCGGCCCATTTAGTTTCTGATTCAATTCCGGAAGCGAGTACCAAACTTTCCCATAACCGATTGGTTAATTCGAATGGTGATTTTTTAGAAACCGATTTTTTGGCGTGTTCTTGTTTTAATTCTTTTAATTTTTTCTCGACATCTTCTTTGTCAGCATCATTCAACCAGTTCACGAAAATAGTGAACTGATAATTTTTTTCATGCAAGATTCGGGCGCCCCAAGCGGAGAGTTTCAATATTGCTGGTCCGCTCATTCCCCAATGGGTAATTAACAATGGTCCTGTCGAGGTAAGTTTGGTGTCTTTTACTTTTACGGTTACTTGTGCCGCAACTCCGGGTAATTCTTTTATTCTGGAATCTTTGATGTTGAAAGTGAATAGGGAAGGTACCGGACTGACAACTGCGTGACCAAAATTCTGCAGCATTTCCCAGACTTTAGGATTGCTTCCTGTAGCTAAAATTAGCTTTTCGGCAAGATAGTTTTCAGTTTGGGTTTCTATTTTCCATTCATTTTCTTTCTTGAAAATAGATTGTACGCTTTGTCCCCTAAGCACTGCAATTCCCAGTTTTTGTGTGGCTTTCAGGAAACAATCAATAATCGTTTGAGACGAATTGGAAACGGGAAACATGCGTCCGTCCGCTTCAATTTTTAATTCTACGCCATGTTTTTCAAACCATTCAATAGTATCGCCAGAGCAAAACTGATGAAAAGGACCTCGTAATTCTTTTTCGCCACGCGGATAAAATTTCACTAATTCGTTAGGCTCAAAACAAGCGTGTGTTACGTTACATCGTCCGCCGCCGGAAATGCGAACTTTATTCAGAAATTCTGTACCACGTTCTAAAATTGCGACTTTCAGTTTTGGATTTTTTTCTACAATATTAATTGCCGTAAAAAATCCTGCTGCGCCACCACCTACTATTATTATATCGAAATTTTGATTCATATTCTATCTGGGAAATCTGTAATAATTCCGTTTACGTTGAATGTTTTTATTTTTTGAATGTCTTCTACTTCATTGATGGTCCAAGGGAAAACCTGCAATCCTTTTTCCTGCATTTGCTCCGTATTCTCTTTTGTTAATAAATGAAAATGCGGGTGAATTGATTTTGCCTGAATGAATTTGGCGAAAGCCAAAGCCAAGTCTAAATTGGTTTCCGTTAAAACGCCAATTGGAATTTTATCATTTAAAAACGCCACTTGTTGCAATGCATTCCAATCAAAACTGGAAACTAAAAAACGGTCGTATTTCCACCCTTTTTTAGTAACATACTTTTCTATAAGTGAAACTACTTTCTCTGCAGTGTCATAATTTTTTAGTTCAATATTGATAAAACAGTCTTGATTTACCAAATCAAAAACATCTCTTAGTGTTGGGATATTGTGTTCTCCATTTATTCGAAAGGCTTTCAATTCGCGCAAAGATAATGCATTTACAAAACCTTTTCCATTGGTCGTTCTATCTATGGTTTCATCATGGATAACCATTAATTCACCATCTGCACTCAAATGCACGTCGAGTTCAATTCCGTCCACCTGCATATCTAATGCTTTTTGGAACGAAACTAAGGTGTTCTCCGGTTCAAAACCTTTGGCGCCGCGATGTGCGATTCTAAGCATTGTTGTTTATTTTTTGTAAAGGTAAACATAATCCAAACGCCTTCATTTCTAAAGGCGTTTGGATTATTACGTTTCTCTTAATAAATATACCTAAACCGTTTTTAAAATGGTACAGGATAAATAGTATGCTCTAGTTTTTCGGTTTCGTCTCCCTTTCCTTTGCAGAGGGTTGGGGAGAGGATTCTAATAAAACAATGTCGAATTCTGAATCGATACTCACTTTCCCATTTGAAACAATCCCTGTTTTTCCAGAATACGCATCTTTTACTTTGACTCCATCTTTAAAAACGGAACCAACGGCAAGTTCTTTTTTGCCAATTGGTAAATCCAGCCCAATTACTACAGCATCTGAATAATTTCCTTTTGTGAAAGTTCTATTAAAAGTGTACGGTTTTGGTGAAATTTGCTTGTGAATTCCTGCTCCAACAGAAGGATGATTTTTTCTGAATTGACCTAATTTTTGCCAATGTAAAAGTGTTTTTTGTGTTTCAGGATTAGTCTTAATATCCTCCCAATTCATCAACGAACGTAGTGTAGCATCCCCTTGAGTTCCTTCAACTACTAATGAACGCGCAGATTCATCTCCGTAATATACTTGTGAAAGTCCTGGACTCAGTAATAATTTTGTTCCCGCTTCTTTACTTTTGGTGCGTTTTGCATCAAAAGGGCCACCATCATCATGGGAAGATAAATAGTTCAAAACACTGTAACCTTTCAGTTCATTATTTAGCTTATCAGAATATTTAGAGAAGATAAATTCATAGTCTTTTTGAGCATCCCATTTGAATTCGAAATTGATCATATTATTGAAGCCATTTTTGTAATAGTTTACTTTTTTGTCTCCAAAATCGAAAGTTTGTCCGCCGCTGATTCCATAATTATACACTTCAGCAATCGTGTAAAAAGAATTGTTATCCAATACTTTTGTAGGGTTGTTTTTCTTCCAGTTTTCAAAAGCATAGTTGCATTGTGTTTTGAAATCAGCCCAAACAGTTTCGTCAGTGTGTTTTACGGTATCGCCTCTGTAACCATCAATTCCATAATCAGCAATATAATCGGTCAGCCATTTGATGATGTAATATTTTGGTGCTTTTGGATATCCGGTGCGAATAAAAAATGCATCCAATTCTTTCATTTCTTGTTCGTAACGACCTTCTTTTTTCCATTTTTCGATTAGAAAAGGAGGTAAGTCTACATTTTGATTGCTCTCTGTTTTTACATCCGGAAGATTCGCGACTAATGTACAAGCGGTTGTATTCGCAAAAGATTTATAATCACAAGTTGGTCCCGTTCTCACCCAGTCATTTGGCCAAACCGTATCCTCAGTCGTTACTGGTCCGGTATGATTGATAACACCATCCAGAACGATTCGAATTCCGTGTGCATGTGCTTTTTCTACTAATGCAGCTAAATCTTCTTTTGTGCCAAAATTAGGGTCTAAGTTCGTCCAGTCTCTGGCCCAATACCCATGAAAGCCATAGCTTAATCCCGTTCCTTCATCTACACCATCGTGGATTTGTTCCACTATCGGTGTAAACCAAATGGCATTAATCCCCAGTTTATCAAAATAGCCTTCGTCAATTTTTTTCGAAATTCCTTTGATGTCACCGCCTTCAAATCCACGAAGTTTTCCTGCAGTTTTGGTTCTGTTGAATGAAACATCATTTGAGGTATCTCCATTATTAAAACGATCAGTCATAAGAAAATACAGATTGGCTCCTTCCCAAACAAATGGGGTTTTAGTTGTATTTTTGTTGCTTTCAGAAACCGTTTTTGTACTGCTACAACTGGTAAAAAGTGTTGTTATTGCTATTAAAATTAGCATTAAATATTTTTTCATTTAGTTGAATTTAATGATTGGTCTTTCGGTAGTTGTTTTTTGAAAAACATAATAAGTATAAGTTTCATTTAAGGTTTCTTAAATGTCTTATAGGATTTAAATTACTTCAATTCTAAAATCAAAACCGATTTTGGTTCTATTATTATTTCATTTGTTATATCAAATGTTAATTCCGAAATTACATCCTTTCCTATTTTAAAATCTTTGATATTTTCTTTAAAACGATGTGTGTTTATTTTGTGCGTTTCATTGCTGTTATTTATCAAGACCATAACCGTTTCCTTGTCATTGTATCTAAAATAGGTGTAGACATTATTCTCCGGAATATAATGTGTCATCTTTCCAAAATGAACCACTGATTTGGTCTTTCTCCAATTGAATAACTTGGCAGTAAAATCAAAATATTCATTTTGCCCAGGAGTTCTTCCTTCTTTAATGAAAGCATTATTTTCATCCCCTTCCCAGCCGCCTGGAAAATCTTGACGAATATCCGCATCACCTTTATTTTTATCACCAATCATTCCAATTTCACTTCCATAATACAATTGCGGAATTCCGCGAATGGTTGCCAGTAAACTCATTGCCATTTTGTATTTTCTAATGTCGTTTCCGTACGTTTGATTGAATCGATTGGTATCGTGATTTTCAACAAAAACCAACATATTATTGATGTTTGGATACAGAAAGTCATTAGTAAAATTGTCATATAGTTTTATCATTCCTTTGTCCCAAGAGCCGTCATCTTCGTTGAAAACTTTTGTTGTTGCTTCGTACAATGTAAAGTCCATTACGCTTGGCAAATAGGAATTGTAATTTTGAATTTGGCCTATTTTACTGTCTTTTTGCCAATACGCCATTTGAGCTTGGCTTTGCATCCAAACTTCCCCTACGATATTGAAATTGGGGTATTCATCTGTGATGGATTTGGTCCACGTAGCTATTCCTTTTGGATCAGAGTAATTATACGTATCTACTCTAAAGCCATCTAAATTTGCATATTCAATCCACCAAATTGCATTTTGAATCAGGTATTTTAATGCCAAAGGATTCGATAAGTTTAAATCTGGCATTGATGGTGCAAACCAGCCATTCAGGCATGTTTCGGTATCAATTTTAGAGGCATGCGTATCGTTTATAACCGTTCTTTTATGATTGGTTTGTGTGTAATTTTCAAACTGATTGATCCACCCTTTTGTAGGTAAATCTTTCATCATCCAATGTTTAATTCCCCAATGATTGGTTACATAATCCATAACCAATTTCATGTTTTTTTTATGCATTTCAGAAGATAATCGTACGTAATCTTCATTGGTTCCGTAACGAGGGTCTATTTTATAAACATCAGATTGACCGTAAGTGTGATACGAAAAAGAAGGGTCGTTATCTTCACAAAGTGGCGTGCTCCATATTGTCGTTGCTCCAAGAGAAGATATGTAATCTAAGTTTTTTATAATCCCTTCGATGTCACCTCCATGTCTGCCTCCGGGTAATTCCCGATTGTATTTTTCAATGGTGGAGTTTTCGCTGTCATTATTTCTGTTTCCATTGGCAAAACGATCTGGCATCAATAAATACATCATATCCGAGGAATCGTAACTTTTGCGTTGAGCGGAATTTTCTCTTCTTTTCTTTAAAGAATATTTTTGTGTGAACGACTCTCTATTGTTATTTTTGAAAGTAAAAATCAAATCGGTTGCCGGCACTTTTTTCGTGTCAATAGTGATGAAAATATAGTTAGGATTTTCAGTTCGGGTAACGTTTGTGATTTTTATTGCATTAGATACTGAAACTTGATATTGCGCTATATTTTTACCGTAAAAGAGAATTTGCAATTCCGGATTTTTCATACCCGCATACCAAAAAGGAGGTTCGACCTTTTGAATTTGAGCGTTTAAGGATAAAGACATAAAGAAAAGGAATAAGGTTATTTTTTTTAGAAAGCTCCTATTTATGAAAGGGAATGTAGCAATTTTATTCATTATTTTGTACTTTTTAGTGATATTAAATTTGTAGTTAGGAGAAAACTATATTTTAAAAACTGTTGATAATTAAACAATCCCAATAAAAATTGGGATTGTCTGTGAGCCTTTGAGGCCTCTTACTAAATGATAGAATTGACTACAAGTTCCAACAATTAATTTACTTATACGGATACTGATTGATTAGCCAAAACAGCGATTTCTTTTCCGTTGACGACTATAGATAAATCTTTTTGACCATCGATTGAAAATGAAGTTTCTTCATGAGTAATGTCCACTTTCAAAATTTGATTTCTGAAATTTATTTTAAAGGAATAACCGTTCCATTCTTTTGGAATTTTTGGAGAAAAATGAAGTTTGTCTTCTTTAATTCTCATTCCGCCGAAACCTTCCACAATACTCATCCAAGTCCCGGCCATTGAAGTTATATGGCAGCCTTCTTCTACTTCCTTATTATAATCATCTAAATCAAGACGTGAAGTTCTTAAATAGAAAGTATACGCCATATCCATTTTGTCCAATAGCGCCGCTTGAATCGAGTGCACGCAAGGCGAAAGTGAACTTTCATGAACTGTAAAGGATTCGTAAAATTCAAAATTATTTTTCAGTTCTTCTTTCGAAAAATGATCTTCAAAGAAATAGAAACACTGTAAAACATCGGCTTGTTTGATATAAGGCGAACGCAAAATTCTATCCCAAGACCATTTTTGGTTGATTGGTCTTTGGCTTTTGTCTAAATCAGCCACTTTTACTAAATCTTTGTCCAAGAATCCGTCTTGTTGCAAGTACACATTATGTTCTTCCGAAAAAGGGAAGTACATATTATCAGATACTTTTTTCCAAGATTGCAATTCAGAATCCGAAATTTTAACTTTCTCCGAAATTCTTTTGTGATCCGATGGATATTCCAATGATACTTTTTGAATCTGTTCGTACGTATAATCCAAACACCATTTTGCAATATAATTGGTATAGAAATTATTGTTTACGTTGTTTTCATATTCGTTTGGTCCTGTAACTCCAAGGATAACATATTTGTCAAGATTAGTCGAAAAATTAGCTCTTTGATGCCAAAAACGTGCAATTCCTATTAATACTTCCAGTCCTTTTTCAGGAATATAACTGTAATCTCCAGTGTATCTGTAGAAGTTATAAATCGCAAATGCAATGGCGCCATTTCTATGAATTTCTTCAAATGTAATTTCCCATTCGTTATGACATTCTTCTCCATTCATGGTCACCATTGGATACAAAGCAGCGCCGTTTGTAAATCCTAATTTGGCAGCGTTTTCAATGGCTTTGTCCAATTGATTGTAACGGTATGTCAATAAGTTTCTTGCTACTTCCTGGTCTTTTGTTGCCATGTAAAATGGGATGCAATACGCTTCAGTGTCCCAATAAGTAGATCCGCCATATTTTTCTCCTGTGAAACCTTTTGGTCCAATATTCAAACGGGAATCTTTTCCTAAATAGGTTTGGTTCAACTGAAAAATATTGAAACGAATTCCTTGTTGCGCTTTCACGTCACCATCAATCGTGATATCCGACATTTCCCAAATTTTTGCCCAAGCCTCAATTTGATCTTGTAACATTTGGTCGTATCCTTTTGCTAATGCAGTTTGAATCACTTTTTCGGCAGCAGTTTGCGTATTTACATGATTCAAAGAAACAGTGTAACCACCAATTTTTTGGATTGATGATTTTTGGCCTTGAGCCACAACAACATCATAACTAAATTTGATTTTATCTGAAACAGCTTCGATATTGGAAGGAGAAATACTTGTTTTCTCTCCTTTAATCAAAATGCTATTCTGCATAAAAGTAGTTACCTTGAAATGCGTCTTGAATGTCTGTGCAGTTATAAAAGCTTCGTTTCCTGATTTTTTGACATCAAGTATTTCCCAGAATTTTTCTTCCCAGTTCGCATCTTCATTGGTTACACCAGCATCAATATAAGGTTTGTAAATTATTTTCGCATCCTTATTTAAAGGTGTGATTTCGTAATTTATGATTCCAACTTCATCTAAAATTATAGAGAGGAATCGACGGATATTTACAGAGATTTCAGTCCCATTTTTTAAAGTTGCCTCAAAAGAACGGTGATACCAGCCTTCTTTCATATTTAATTCCCGACGAAAGTTTTTGACCTCTGAACAGGTGTTCAAATCTAATTTTTCACCGTTGATTTCGATTTCAATTCCAATCCAATTTGGCGCATTGAGAACTTTTGCGAAATATTCTGGATATCCATTTTTCCACCAGCCCACTTTGGTTTTGTCAGGATAATATATTCCGGCAATGTAACTTCCTTGAAATGTTTCGCCGCTATAATTTTCTTCAAAATTCGCACGTTGTCCCATTGCTCCGTTACCAATACTGAAAAGACTCTCAGATGATTTTACGCTCTCTACATCAAATCCTTCTTCAATGATCGACCAATTGTCAGGTTTTATATAATCTTGATTCATTTTTTCTAATTTAAAAATTCAATGATTTAAAAATTCAAGGATTGTTTTTTGATTATACACAATCTTGTCTTTTTTTACTTTTTTGAATCTTGTTTCTTTATTCTTTAATTAATTCTTCTATAAAATCGGTATCTATTTCCGTAAAGTCTTTGAAGATGTATTTTGCTTCATGTAAAACAGTCGCTTCACCAATTCCTACACTTGTCATTTTTCCGATATTGGCGGCTTGTACACCAGCTACTGAATCTTCAAAAACGATAGCGTTTTCTGGACTTATATTTAATAGTTTAGCCGCAATCAGGAAAACTTCCGGATCAGGTTTCGCGTTGGTAACATCATTTCCATCTACAACAACATTGAAATAAGATAATATTCCAGTTTTCTCGAGAATTGGTCTGGCATTTTTACTTGCTGAACCTAAAGCGATAGGTTGATTTTTTTCTTTTAAAAATTTTAAAATTGTAAAAACACCAGGAAGAATTTCACTTTCATTCATATCTACCAAATAGGTTAGATAATCCTCGTTTTTTTGAATTAACCATTTGTCTTTGTCTTCTTGTGAAGCTTCAACATTTCCTAATTCTAAAATTATGTCTAATGAACGCACTCTGCTAACTCCTTTCAAAAGTTCGTTATGTTCGAGTGTGAAATCAATATTTAATTCTTTTGCAATTTTTTGCCAAGCCAAAAAATGGTATTTGGCGGTGTCAACAATAACTCCGTCGAGGTCGAAGATGAATGCTTTTTTATTCATTGATTGTAATTTTTGATTCGTCATTAATGGTAAGAGCAATAATTCCCGCAAGAATCATTGATGCTCCACCAATCAAAAGTGCATAAATAGGTTCGTTATTAAAAAATTTAGAAACTAAAAATCCTAAAATGGATGCAGCAACTAATTGTGGTATTACGATAAAGAAGTTGAAAACGCCCATATAATATCCCATTTTGTTAGATGGTAATGAACCGGATAACATAGCATACGGGATTGATAAAATACTTGCCCAAGCTATTCCAACACCAATCATTGGAAGCCATTCCATAGTGAATGCAGTTGGTTCTGATATAAAATAAATAGAGATAAGACCAAGACCACCACAAACTAATGCCGCAAAATGGGTGAATTTTCTACTGGTATATTTGGCTAATAATGGCAGTAAAAAAGAAGCAATTGCCGCAATTAAATTATAATTAGCAAACATTTCGCCTACTTGATTTGCGCCGGTATTATAGGCCGTAGATGTGGTGTCTGTTGTTCCATAAATGTGTTGGGTAACTGCAAGAGTGGTATAAATCCACATGGAGAAAAGCGCAAACCAGGAAAAGAATTGAACCCATGCCAATTGTTTCATGATTTTTGGCATAAACTGAAAATCATTCATAATAGTTACGAATCCATTTTCAGTATTATTTGTTTTTTGCATTAATCCGGAAAGTAACATAGCCAATCCGCCAAGACCAATAAGTCCCAGTGATAAAACGTATAAATCTTTCTTTAAATCAAATTCATAGATGGCTAACGAAAATAGTACACTAACAATCAGGAATGAAATTCCCTTTGTTAGATGTGATTTTGCATTAGATGCAAACCAATCAGCAGAATGTTCTTCTTTTATAAAAGTGTCTTCTTTGTGTTTTTCAAAAGCGGCTAATTCTTCCGGAGAATATTCTTTGGATGTGATAACTGTCCATAGTACCGTTATGATAAATACAATTCCACCGAAGTAAAAGGAATATTTCACCGAATCTGGAATGATACCTAGAGGAGCTGTGTTTTGAACTCCGAAATGGGTAAAAATCAAAGGCAGTTTTGAAGCGAAATAAGCACCAATACCAATGAAGAAACTTTGCATAGCAAATCCCATCGTACGTTGTTTTTCTGGCAGGTTGTCTCCAACAAAAGCACGAAATGGTTCCATTGAAACATTGATAGACGCATCCATGATCCAAAGCATTCCTGCAGCAATCCAAAGCACTGGGGAATTAGGCATTGCAAATAAAGCCGCCGAAGCTAAGATTGCACCTGCTAAAAAGTAGGGTTTTCTTCTTCCTAATTTTGTCCAGGTTCGATCTGAAAAATAGCCAATAATTGGTTGAATAATTAATCCGGTCAAAGGAGCAGCAACCCATAAAATTGGGATGTCGTCAATATTAGCACCTAAAGTTTGAAATATTCTACTGACATTCGAATTTTGCAAGGCAAAACCCATTTGAATTCCCAGAAATCCGAAACTCATGTTCCAAATTTGCCAGAAACTTAATTTACGCTTCTCCATTATCGTAATTTAAAAATTAATACGATAAGCGCTATGCTTATCAAAACTTGTCTTATTTTCGAAGTAAAAGTAAAAGCTTTGATGGGGTAAATATAAAAATATATTTCAAACTTTTATTTTTTAGAAACAAATAAGGTAAAAGATTATCAACTACAAGGTTGTAGTAATGAATATTATACACCTAATTTAAAAATTAGTCGCAGTTTTCAGTCACAGTTTTCAGAAAGAAACTGAAAACTGAAAACTGTGACTGAAAACTGATAAATTCTACGAGGTAGATTCTCTTTCGATTAAATGAGTTTCAATTACTTCTGTTTTATAATTTTCTGCTTCATCATCCTCATGTTCTGCTTCCAATCTTTCAATAAGCATTTTTGCTGCTTTATTTCCCATCTTTATACCACTTTGACTAACGGTTGTAATGGTAGGAGTAGAGTATTTTGAAATAATTCCATCCGTAAAAGCAATAACAGCTAAGTCTTTAGGGACATTGAGTCCAATTTTGTTAGCCGTTTTAATGCAGATTACAGCAAAAAGCTCATTAACGGCAAAAACGGCATCAATCGCTTTGTCTTCCAATAATTTTCCGATGATTATTTCGCAAGTTTCAACGTCTTCGATTTTAATAATTAGATTTTCATCAAAAGGGATGTTGTTGTCTAATAATGCTTTTATGTAGCCATCCGTACGCAGTTTGCCGACACTGACATAATCAACGGTAGTAACCAGCGCAATTTTCTTTCTTCCTTTATCAATCAAGCTTTGAACTGCTTCATAGGCTGAAAGTTTGTCGTCAATAATAACCTTATCGCAAAGAATTTCATTGGTAACGCGGTCAAACATTACGACTGGCATTCCTTGGTCAATTACTTCGGTAATATGGTGGAAATCACCTTTGAACTGGGTTTCTTTAGAAAGGGACATAATGAAGCCATCGATACTTCCATTGGCAAGCATTTCCATATTAAGGACTTCTTTGTCAAAAGAATCGTCTGACAGGCAGATGATTACGCTATATCCATTTTCGTTTGCAACCTGTTCTATTCCATTGATAACAGTGGAGAAAAAATGATGAACAATTTCAGGTATGATAATCCCTATGGTTTTTGTTTTTCGATTCTTTAAACTCAGGGCAATATTATTGGGTTTGTAGTTGTAAAATTTGGCGAAAGCTTGCACTTTTAGTCTGGTATCTTCTCCAATTTCTAAACTATTTCTTAAAGATTTTGAAACTGTAGAAATCGAAACGTCAAGTTCTTTAGCGATTTGTTTAAGCGTTACCTTCCTTTTCATAAATTGTAAAATTGATAAAAATTATTTTCGTAATAAAGATATGATTTGTTTTTATTAATGGCAATTTATCCCTTAAATAATTAGAAAATAAAGAAAGTTTTCAACACTATCACGTTTTCGTAAACCAAATAAAAAGGGGGTTTGTCGGGCGTGACAAAATTTACATAAATTTAACATTCGAAGTAAAATTAAAAGTTAAAAACACATCCAAATTTCAAATTAATTTAAACAAAAAGTATGAAAACAATTTATAAAAAGTTGTTATTTTTATTACTACTACTGCCTCTTAGTATTCTGGCTCAGAATACTCTTAATGGTGTTGTTCTTGACAAAGTATCAGGACAGCCCATTCCTGGAGTAAATGTAAATGTTCAAGGCGTCACAAATGGTGTTTCAACAGATTTTGATGGTAAATATCAGTTATCAAATGTTAAGAAAGGCGATAAAGTCGTTTTTTCTTTTATTGGTTACAAAAATACTGTTGTTAATTTTGATTCCCAAAAAGCATTAAGTGTTTCTTTGGAAGAAGATTCAAATCAACTGAAAGAAGTTGTAATCCAAGTGGGTTACGGTACCGTTAAGAAAAAAGATGCAACAGGAGCAGTTACTGTATTGACATCAAAAGATTTTAATAAAGGACCGGTTACCTCTGCGGATCAAATGATTCAGGGAAAAGTAGCGGGATTGCAAATCATTAATGGAGGTGGTTCTCCTGGTGTTGATCCTGTTATTAGAATTAGAAGTGGGTCTTCCTTATCAGCAAATAATGATCCTTTGTATGTTATTGATGGGATTCCAGTTGCAAATGGTGGAGTAGAAGGTGGTAGAAATCCATTGGCCACTATTAATCAAAATAATATAGAATCTATTTCGGTATTGAAAGACGCTTCTGCAACGGCTATTTATGGTTCTCGTGCCTCAAATGGAGTAATTATTATTACTACCAAAAAAGGAAAATCAGGCGAATTGAAAGTAAGTTATAATGCAAATCTTCAAGTTTCTGAAATCACTAAAAAAGTAGATGCTTTATCAAGTACACAATTCAGAGATTTTGTGGCGGCTAATGGTAATGCTGCTCAACAAGCATTAGTGGGCAGTGCTAACACAGATTGGCAGAAAGAAATATACAGAACCGCTATTGGTACTGATCATAATATCGCATTAAGTGGCGGTACTGATAACGTAGTTTATAGAGCTTCTGTAGGTTATGCTAATTTGAGTGGTATCTTAAAAAGAGATAATGTAGAGAGAACAACTTTAGGCGCTAACGTTACGGGTAATTTCTTGGACAAACATTTAAAAATTGAGTTTAATAATAATACTTCTTTAATAAACAGTAATTACAGTAATAGTGGTGCTATAGGCGGTGCTGTTGGTTTTGATCCAACTCAGCCTGTAAGAAATGCAGATGGTACTTACTTTCAATGGTTGACTTCGCCTACAGAGATTAATCAATTAGCGGGTGTGAATCCAGTTTCTCAAATTGAGCAACAAAATAATTATGGTGGTTTTTATAGAAGTCTAGGAAATGTGCAAGTAGATTACAAAATGCATTTTCTGCCAGAATTGAAAGCAGTTGCTAATTTTGGTTACGACGAAATGAGTGGAACCGGTTATGGTAATACAGCAGCTGATTATCGTAATGGTCTTAAAGGTTCTGGATATAATAATTCGTATAAAAATATTGAATCCAGAAACAATAAGTTGATGGATTTGTATTTAAACTACAACAAAAAAATAGAATCAATCGCTACACAATTTGATGTAACTGGTGGGTATTCTTATCAAGATTTTAAGGAATCTAAACATAAGTCAGGTTATAATTTTGAAAATAACCTAACAACAGAAGAATTATTTACTCCAACTCGTATTAATTTGCAATCTTTTTTTGCAAGAACTAATATAACGATTGCGGATAAGTATTTAGTAACGATGTCTTATAGACGTGATGGAACTTCAAGATTCACACCTGAATATCGTTGGTCAAATTTCCCTGCAGTAGCTGTAGCTTGGAAAGTGAATGAAGAAAATTTCTTGAAAGATGTAACTACTATCTCTAGTTTAAAACTTAGGGGTGGTTGGGGTATTACAGGACAACAAAATATTGGGAATCCATATCCTTCTATTCCGTTGTATTTAGCTTCAAACAGTGCTGCGCAATATCAATTAGGAAATACTTTCTATACAACATATAGACCGCAACCATACAATAGTAATCTAAAATGGGAACAGACAACTACCGTTAATGCAGGAGTTGATTTTGGACTTTTTAATAACAGAATTACAGGTACAATTGATGCGTATCAAAGAACTACTAAAGATTTATTGTTATTCACAGATAATCCAGCATTTTTTGGATTCTCAAATGCAGACAATTATAATATTGGTACAATAGACAATAAAGGGATTGAATTGGCGGCAGAAGTAGTGGCTGTAAGAACAGATAATTTAGAATGGACTATAGGTGGTAATATTACTTTCCAAGACTCTAAAATTACTAAATTGACTACAACTCAGGACAACACTCCGGGAATTACTGACGTAGGAGGTATAGATGGAGGAACAGGTAACTATATTCAAAATCACCAAGTAGGATATTCCCCTAATACTTTTTTAGTTTATGAACAAGCTTATGGAGCAGATGGGAAACCACTTGACGGAATTTTTATAGATAGAAATAAAGATGGTGTTGTGAATGCGGATGATAAATACCGTTTCCATAAGCCGGCAGCCGATGTGTTTTATGCATTTAATACAAGTGTTACCTATAAAAATTGGGACATGGGAATGAATTGGAGAGGATCTTGGGGTAATTTTAATTACAACAATGTAGATTCTAATAAAGGAGTTTACAATAATATATTAACAAGAAATACAGATTTGAATAACGGAGTTGCTAATCTTTTAGAAACAGGTTTTGCTAAATCAAATGATTTGCAACTGCATTCTGATTATTATATTCAAAATGCTTCTTTTATCAGGTTAGATAATGTAAGTGTTGGGTATACTTTTAATCAAAAACCAAATTCAAGCTCATTAGTTAAATTAACCTTAGCTGCTCAAAACGTTCTTATCATTACTAAATATAGTGGATTAGATCCTGAGATTTCTGGAGGTATAGATAAAAATTTATATCCAAGACCTATTACTTTCACTTTAGGGCTAAACGTTAATTTCTAATTCAAATAACAAGAAAAATGAAAAATATACAAAAAAAATTATTGAGCATTTCTTTGTTACTGTTGGTGATGGTATTCCCATCATGTACAAGTGAACTAGATCAATCACCTGATACTGGATCTTCTATCTCTGGATCTGAGTTTTTTAGCACACCAGAATCTTATAAACAAAATCTAGCCAAATTATATGCTGGTTTTGCTACTTCAGGTCAACAAGGACCTGCTGGTTCACCTGACATTTCAGGTATTGATGAAGGGACAAGTCAATACATTAGAGGATACTGGATGATGCAAGAATTAACTACTGATGAAGCGGTTATTGGATGGAATGATGGAACTATTAAGGATTTTCATTCTCAGGCTTGGACGACTTCGGATAATTTCATCAATGCAACTTTCGCTCGTTTCTCTTTTCAAATTGTAAACTGTAATGAGTTTTTGCGTCAAACTACGGATGAAAAATTAACCGCTAGGGGAATAGATGCAACTTTGAAAGCTGAAATAGCTACTTATAGAGCAGAAGCTCGTTTCTTAAGAGCAATAACGTATTGGCATTTAATAGATACTTTTGGTGGTAGTTCTTTAGTAACGGAGGATTCTCCAACTACTTTTTATTATCCGGAATATGCTACAAGAGCGGAGTTGTACAAATTTATTGATGACGAATTAACAGCGATTACTCCATTGTTGAAAGCACCAAAATCAAATGAGGCTTTTCGTGTGGATCAAGCTGCTGCTTGGATGTTACAAGCTAAATTATACATGAACGCTAAAGTATATATTGGTACAGACCATTATGCGGAAGCAGTTCCTTTGATTTCAAAAATAACAGGTTCAGCATATTCTTTACATACAAACTACAATCAATTGTTTTTGGCAGATAATGATAAAAACGGAGCTCAAAACGAATTTATATTTGCTATAGCTTTTGATGGTCTTCATACTCAAACATACGGCGGGACTACTTTCTTGACACATGCTCCTGTTGGAGGTAGCATGAATGCGGCAAGCTTTGGAATTAATGGTGGATGGGGTGGTATTAGAACCACGGCAGCTTTTGTAGATAAATTTGATGCAAATACTACTGATACTCGTGGACAATTCTATAAAGCTGGTCAGACTAAAGAAATTAAGGATATTAGTAATTTTACTGATGGTTATGCTATTCAAAAGTTTAGAAATGTTGATGTAAATGGTAAGCAAGGTTCAGATAAAGCAGGTAACTTCTCTGATGCGGATTTTCCGATTTTTCGTCTAGCAGATGCTTATTTGATGTATGCTGAATGTGCCGTGAGAGGTGCTGCTGGTGCTACTATTGCAAATGCAACTACTTATGTAAATGCATTGCGAACTAGAGCTAAAGGAGCGACGGTAACTCAAGGAGATTTAACATTAGATTTTATTCTTGACGAAAGAGCAAGAGAATTGCACTGGGAAGGACACAGAAGAACGGATTTAATTCGTTTTGGAAAATTTACTGGAGGTAGTTATATCTGGCCTTGGAAAGGTGGTTCAGCATCTGGTTCACCTACGCAATCGTACAGAGATTTATTTCCTATTCCGGCAAAGGCATTAGCCACAAACCAAAAATTGCAACAAAATACTGGATATTAATAATTAAAAAATTTTATAAAAATGAAAAATATAACTAAATCAATAATAGCTTTATTTGCAGTAGTTGCTTTGTCTTGTAGCGTAGAAGATGTTCAGGACAGACCCGTTATTGAAGGAGTTGATGCTCCTGTATTGACTGCTCCAACTGCAGGTGCGGCTTATATATTAAAACCTGAAAATGCAACTGCTCAAGCTGAGCGTTTTACATGGAAATTAGCTAATTTTGGAGGGGATGTCCAAGTGGATTATGTTGTTGAAATGGATACAAAAGGGAATGACTTTAAAACACCTAAAGAAATAGGGAGTTCTTTACCTTCTCAAAACCAAGTGTCAGTTTCAGTAGCGGCAATAAATGGAGCTGCATTATCATTAAAAGCAACACCTTTTGCTCCTGGTGAATTTCAAGTAAGAGTTAAAGCAACTGCTGGAACTTTAGCTCCAATGTATTCTAATGTAATTGGAATTGTTGTTACACCTTATACTACTGAAAATCCTAAATTATATCTTATTGGTAATTTTTTAAAAATTAGTGGTTATGGCGAAGACTGGATTAATGCTCCAACTTTACCTGCTATATCAGCATCTGGATATGGAAAAACTGATTTTGAAGGATATGTTAATATAAATAATACTTCTGCTCAGTTTAAATTCATACCTCAAGCGACAAGTTTTGATGGTGATTATGGGAATGCTACAGGACCGGACGGGACATATACTGGTTTGCTTTTGCAAACGGGAGAATCTAATGCTGGTTTGCCAGCTCCTAAAACTGCAGGGTATTATTTAATGGAAGCTGATACTCAAAAATTGACATACAAAGCGACTCTTACTGCATGGTCGGTAACAGGATCTGGAACTCCTTTAGGTTGGCCAGCTGGTCCTGATGGAACTCCAGGGCAAGATCAAGATATGACTTATAATCCAACAACTAAAGTTTGGACTATTACTTTAAATTTGACTGCTGCGGAAATAAAATTTAGAGCTAATGATGATTGGAAGGTAAATTATGGAGATAAAGGTGCTGATGGAATATTAGATTTCAATAGTGACAATATCAAAGTTCCTTCTGCTGGAAATTATACAATTACGTTAGATTTAAGTTCTCCTAGAAATTACAAATATACGCTTACAAAAAATTAATATTTTTTAAATTTGAAAGGGCTATCTTATGGATAGCCTTTTTTTTATAAAATCAAAAGCTATGAAAAAAATTATACTTTTAGTATCGCTTTTCTTGTCAATAGTGGCTTCGGCTCAGCAACAAAATGTAGCGAATACGATTAGCCCAAATCCTTTTGAAGAGACAACCTCTATTACAATAACAATTAATGGTAGCAGTGTTGATGAAGCAGCCTGGGGCATTACTGACCATTCTTTGTATCTGTGGGCTTGGTCTTATGATACGAATGATGCTGGCAGTCTAGATTGCCCAACAAATGGCTCGTGGACAGCTTCTAGTGAAACTAATAAATTAACCTACACGGCAGGTGCAGATATCTATAGAATTACGTTTACCCCAAATGTTTTTTATAGTAGAAATGGAATTGGTAGAATTGGTTTTCTTGTTAAAGCCAAAGATGGTACAGGCGACAAAAAATCACAAGATACTTATGCTGAAGTTGGAGCTTTTCAAGTAAACCTTACTTCTCCAGCGGAAAACAGCTCTGTAATTGTAACTTCTGGTTCGAGCCAAAGTATTTCAGCCAATAATACCAATGGAAACGCCAGCTATAACTTAAAAGCAAACGGTGCAAGTATAAATACAAATACAAGTACTGCTAGTTATACTTTTAATGACACTAATATTAATGGTAATAGAAATTATGCATTGGAGGTAACACAAGGAAGTGCTACAGTAACCAAAAAATTTACAGTAATTGTAAATCCAGGAACCGTTAGTGCAGTAATGCCTGCAGGTTTATTGGACGGAATAAATTATAATGCTACTGATGCTACAAAAGCAACTTTAGTTCTGGATGCTCCGTTAAAGGATTTCGTTTACATCGCCGGTAGTTTTAATAACTGGCAACCGGATGCAAACTATGCCATGAAAAAAGATCCTGTTTCAGGAAAATTCTGGTTGGAACTAACAGGATTAGCTTCAGGTACAAATTATACATATCAATATTGGGTAGTTGATGCAACTCCTATTGCAGGGACACCATCTCTGGTAAAAACAGCAGATCCTTATTCTACTTTAGTATTATCGGCTGACGATGATCCTTATATTCCGTCGGTATCTTATCCAAATTTGCCAGTATATCCGGTAGGTCAACAAAGAGAAGTGACGGTTTTGCAAACGGGGCAAATACCTTATGCATGGACAACTGCAACCACTAATTTTGTAAAACCTGAAAAGGAAAAATTGGTTGTTTACGAACTTTTAGTAAGAGATTTTGATGCCGCCAGAAGTTACCAAAGTGTAATTGACAGAATTGATTATTTCAAGAATTTAAAAATAAATGCTATTGAATTATTACCAGTAATGGAATTTGAAGGTAATGAAAGTTGGGGTTACAACACTTCTTTCCATATGGCTTTAGATAAGTTTTATGGTACTTCAAGTAAATTTAAAGAATTAGTAGATGTTTGTCATCAAAATGGTATTGCGGTAATTCTGGATGTAGCATTAAACCATGCGTTTGACAGAAATCCAATGGTCAGAATGTGGATGAATGATCCTGACGGAGATGGTTGGGGTTCGCCTTCAACGGAGAATCCTTATTTCAATACTGTGGCAAAACACAGTTATAGTGTAGGGAACGATTTTAATCATGCTTCGGCCTTGACGAAAAATTACGTAAAAAGAGTAATAAAACAGTGGATTCAAGAATATAAAATTGACGGTTTCCGTTGGGATTTGACTAAAGGGTTTACGCAAAATTGTACGGCGAATGATGAGTCTTGTACCAATGCCTATCAAGCGGACAGAGTTACCATCTTAAAAGACTATGCGGATTATTCCTGGAGTCTGGATCCTACGCATTATACAATTTTTGAACACTTAGGAACAGATGCTGAGGAACAAGAGTGGGCAAATTATAGAATTTCCGAAACACCAAGTAAAGGGATTATGATGTGGGGTAAGATGACCGATCCTTATAATCAATTGACTATGGGGTATAATTCTAACAATGATATCTCGAGAATGAATAGTGCCAGCCATGGATTTAATAAAAACAGATTGATGGGTTATGCTGAAAGTCATGATGAGGAACGATTGATGTATAAAAACATACAATATGGTGCCAATCTAAATGGATATAATGTAAAAACGCCGGCAACTGCTTTGTCAAGAATGTCAGCTTTAGGAGCGGTTTCTTTATTAGTACCGGGACCAAAAATGATTTGGCATTTTGGTGAATTAGGTTGGGATATTTCTATTTTTAGCTGCAATGACGGCTCTGTAAATACCTCTGTAGATGCTATTTCAGGAGACTGTAAATTGGACAAAAAACCACAACCACAATGGGCAAATAATTGGCTAGGGGATGCCGGTAGAAATAAAATCTACACGGATTGGGCAAAAATGATTAGTATGAAAATTGCGGAACCCGTTTTTTCTGGAACTGCAACAATGACAAGTGGTGCTTCATTAACGCCTAATATCAAGATTACCAATAGCGCTTTGGCGGGAACGCAACTTAAAGATGTATTGGTATTAGCTAATTTTGATTTGTCTGCTAAAGATGTAACGACTGGTTTTCCTTATACTGGAACTTGGTACAATTTGATGAATAATACAACGATTACGGTTACTGATGTGAATGCTCCGATTAGTATTCCAGCAGGCGGTTTTCTAATTTATGGAAATAAAGTGGCAAACTTAGCAATTGCTAATTATGAAAAACCCAATAGCGTTCATTTGTATCCAAATCCTGTTTCAAGTTATTTTATGTTAAATACTAATACCACTAAAGTTCAGGTTTTCTCAATCACGGGACAAATGGTAAAAAGCTTTAATGGCAGTCATTCTAAAGATACTCCTTTTGCGATCAGTGATTTAAGCAAAGGACTTTATATTGTAAAAGTTCTGAATGATAACAATGAAACAGAAGTAATGAAATTTATAAAAGAGTAATATTTACTTCGAATATTAAAAAGGCTGTCCCTAAAAAGACAGCCTTTTTTTTGCGCAAAAAAAACTGCTTCCAAAGGGAAGCAGTTTTTAACAAATTACTACAACTAAAAAAAATTATACTTTTTCATTTTTGATTTCTTCTACAATTTCTGGATTCAACAAAGTGGAGATGTCTCCAAAATTTGAATAATCCCCTTCTGCTATTTTACGTAAAATTCTACGCATGATTTTACCGGAACGTGTTTTTGGTAAACCAGAAACAAACTGGATTTTATCCAGTTTCGCAATAGGTCCTATGTGATCCGATATATGTTGGTTGATTTCTTTACTAAGATTTTCTCTATCGCGATATTCTCCGGTTTCTTTTAAAATTACAAAACCATACAAGGCATTTCCTTTGATGTCATGTGGAAAACCTACAATAGCAGATTCTGCAACTGCCGGGTGTTCATTGATAGCATCTTCAATAGGCGCTGTTCCCAGATTATGGCCTGAAACAATAACGACGTCATCAACACGGCCAGTAATTCTGTAATACCCAACTTCATCACGCAAAGCTCCGTCTCCAGTAAAATATTTACCTGGAAAAGCAGAGAAATAAGTGTCTTTATATCGTTGGTGGTCTCCCCAAATAGTTCTAGCAATTCCAGGCCAAGGAAATTTAATACACAAACTGCCCGTAACCTGATTTCCTTCTATTTCGTTCCGTCTTTCATCCATTAAAACAGGCTGAATTCCCGGTAAGGGAAGTGAAGCGTAGGTTGGTTTTGTTGGAGTAACAAAGGCTATTGGTGAAATCATAATTCCTCCGGTTTCGGTTTGCCACCATGTGTCAACTACCGGACATTTTTTATCTCCAACGTGATTGTTATACCAGTGCCAAGCTTCTTCATTGATAGGCTCTCCTACGGAACCAATCACTTTTAAAGAAGTTAATTGGTAGCGTTGCACGTATTCGATACTTTCTTTTGCCAAAGCTCTAATGGCAGTAGGAGCGGTATAAAACTGAGTTACTTTGTGCTTTTCAATCGTTTGCCAAAAACGGCTGAAATCAGGATAAGAGGGAACTCCTTCAAAAATTACAGTCGTGGCTCCGTTCAATAACGGCCCATAAACAATGTAGGAGTGTCCGGTAATCCAACCAATATCAGCAGTACACCAGAAAATGTCATTTTCTTCATAGCTAAAAACGTTCTTGAAAGTATAAGCAGTATAAACCATATAACCAGCCGTAGTATGCACCATTCCTTTCGGTTTTCCTGTTGAACCCGAAGTATAAAGGATAAACAGAGGATCTTCGGCATCCATAATTTCTGCAACATTATTATCTGATGCTCGATCTAAAAGAGGTTGCAGCCATTGATCACGGCCTTCTTTCATAGTAACGGAAGTATTCGTTCTTTTTACCACTAGTACATTCGAAACTCCGGTACAACTGGTTAATGCATCGTCGATTATTCCTTTTAAATCAATCGTTTTATTACCACGATAACCACCATCTGAGGTGATGACCATGTTACAATCGCAGTCATTTATTCTTGTTGCAACAGCAGAGGCTGAGAATCCGGCAAAAACAACCGAATGGATAGCTCCGATTCTGGCGCAAGCCAAAGTAGTAATGGCCAATTCAGGAATCATGGGTAAATAAATACAGACACGATCTCCTTTTTTTACACCTTGTTCTCTCAATACATTTGCCATTTTACAAACACGTTGGTGCAATTCATTATACGAAATGTGTAGCGCTTCTTCATTGGGATCATTCGGTTCAAAAATGATCGCCGTTTTGTCTCCTTTTTTAGCAAGATGTCTGTCAATGCAGTTTTTAGTGATGTTTACTTTGGCATCAACAAACCATTTTATTTCGGCTTCTGCCATATTAAAATCGATCACTTTTTCCCATTGTTGGTACCAAGTAAAATTTTCGGCAGCAATTTTGTCCCAGAATTTTTTTGGTTCGCGAACTGATTTTTTATATTCTTTAAAGTATTCTTCTAAGGTATTAATTTTATAGCGACTCATAATTGTGATATTTTCTTATTTAGTATTATAAACTCCAATTTCATATTTTTTCAAAACAGCTTTTATTTCATCAACAATCGATTCATCATCTATCGTTGAAGGGATTTGATAATTTTCTCCGTCAGAAATACTTCTCATTAGTTTTCTCAGGGTTTTCCCGGAACGTGTTTTTAGTAGTCTATCTACCATTACAACATTCCGGAGGGATGCTACAGTACCAATTTGTTGACGAACTGCGAGTTTTACTACTTCCGCTTTTACTTCAAAAAAAGTGTATTTTTTTACCGTTTGTGTGACTGGCGAATCATAAATGAGAGCTATCTGGTCCCCATAACCATCTTGAATATGCTTGTCTAAAGCCAAGTAACAGATGTTTAATTCTCCATCTTTGTACCAAAGCGGATATCCATTTTCATCTTTTGATATAATAGTTTCCGGTTTATTATACCATTCTATCGCCATCGCCTGTTCTTTCCAGAAAGCTTAAGGTTGATTAATGCTGTGAGTATAAAAATCTTTATAATTCATTTGTTGTTGGTTGTTTATAGTTTAAAAAATCCCTGCATCGCTGCAAAAACCCAATAGTTTATATCAATCCCTGTACCTGTTCGACCAATTTTTTGACTGAAAAAGGCTTGAGTACATATAAATTTGCACCTAATGAAAGTCCTTTTTCAATATCTTTTTCTTTGTTTTTTGCCGTTAGGAAAATGACTTTGCAATGTTTTAGTCGTTCGTCTTTTTTAATTTGTTCCAATGTAGCGTAACCGTCAACCATTGGCATCATTACGTCCAGAATGATGACATCCGGAAGTTGATTCTTCAAAATCTCTAAAGCTTCTTGTCCGTCGCGTGCAATGAAAACTTCAAAATTGTTCTTTTTGAATGTGTATTCAAGTGACATGACAATATTTGGTTCGTCATCTACAATTAAAATTTTTTTCATTTTTTAATAATTTTCAGTAGTATTATAATTGGGTAAAGTGAAAATAAATGTCGCTCCGTTTGTCTCCGTGTTATCCGCCCAGATCTTTCCTTTATGATGTTCAATAATCTGTTTGCAAATAGCTAATCCTAAACCACTTCCGATTGGTTTTTTTACATTTTGATTTCGAGATTGATAAAATTTATCAAAAATGGCTTCAAAATCTTCTTCTTTAATTCCTTTGCCATTATTATGGATGCAGACTTCAACAACTTCTTTTTTCTCTGTTATTTTGATGCTGATTTTTCCATCAGTTTCTGAACTGAACTTAATAGCGTTTGATAACAAATTGTTAATGACCTGAATGATTCGTTCTTCATCATAAAAGGCTTTTATTTCTTTTTCAGCCTCATCGAATTCGATACTTATTTTTTTATTTTTAATCAATTGCTTCAATGAAAGCAGCGTTTTTTCAACGGTTTTAGAAATGTTATTTTTCGAAAGATATATTTTTTGTTTTCCCGTTTCGAATTTTTCTAAATCCAGAATCTTGTCTATTAAACGATTCAAACGATCCGATTCGGAAATGATATTCTGCAGGAACTGTTTTCTCAATTCTTCTGGAATATCGTCGTCATCATGAAGGATTTCGCTTGCGGCGCGAATCGCGGTTATTGGCGTTCGTAACTCATGCGTAACCGTGTCCAGAAATTCGTCTTTTTGAATGTCTTTGTTTACTAATTCTAAATTTGCATTTTTTAATTGATCGGATATTTTTTTTAATTCATTGGAAGTATCCGTTAATTTCTTGTTGATAATAATGTTCTCTTTGGATTCTTCGAGAATTCGCAACACTTCAGTCAAGCTGATTTTATCTTCTTTGACGACACTTGATATTAATATTTTGGCGGAAGCCGTACCAATATGTCCCGTCAATAAATCCTCCGCAAACTTTATAAACCGTGCATCGGCTGTAGTGATGTTTTTATCAATATTGTATTTTAAATTGAAAATGGTCATGGCTCTTTTTGTTCTTTCTTCTCCAAGAAATCGCTGTAAAATTTTTTGAATATCAGAAATATAAGCGGTTCCTTTCCAAACAAATGCATCTTCATGATTGGTGATGTATTTGTCAATATCCACAAACATTTCCGCATAATTGCGTTCTCTGTAATTTCCTTTGAAACTTACAGAAATTGCGGCATAACAGATAAGGTTAAAAAATAAACTCCAAAAAACAGCATGAGGAATAGGTTCTAAGTAATCCAATCCAAAAAGCTGAAACGGTTTTAACAGTACAATTCCCCAAGGCCCTTCCTGAATAAATAGGCTGGAAGATTTTGTGATACCAATGGCGTAGGGAATTAATAAGGTGTAAAAGCAAATCAAAAAGCCCATTATAATTCCTGTTATAGCTCCTTTTTTTGAACCTCTTCTCCAGAATAATGCTCCAAAAAAAGAAGGTGCTAGTTGTCCAATAACAACAAATGAAACCAAGCCAATGGAAACCAACGAGTAATCTAAAATGAAAATTCGGTAGATGGCATACGCCAAAATAATTAACGAAAAAATGCCTATTTTTCGGCTAATCAGAATGCGTTTACTGTTTTTTTCTTGAGAAGAATTTTTGAGTGAACCAATGAAACCGTAAGGAATCAACAGATTATTACTTAACATGGTTGCTAATGCAATCGATGAAACAATAATCATGGAGATGGCAGCAGAGAATCCACCAAGAAATACTAAAACGGTCAAGAAATTATTGTTGAAAAATTGAGGAATCAATAATGAGAAGGTGTCTGAATTGAGTCCTTTTCCCTGAAAAAGAATATTTCCTCCCCAAGCAATTGGAAAAACAAAAATATTGAACAGCAATAAATACAACGGAAAAAGCCACATGGCTGTTCGAATATGGGTTTCTTTATTGTTTTCAACAATTGCGGTATGGAATTGTCTTGGCAACAGAAAAATTGCAAACATGGACAATATGCAAAGAAAAAACCAATTTATTCCGCTTGTTAAGTCGCCTATCGAATTCTTCTTTTCGAAATTTTCAAGAACTGCAGCTTTGGTGTAAATATCTCCAAAACCATCGTAAACAAAATAAGTTACATAAATTCCGATGATTAAAAAGAAAACTAGTTTTAAGATTGATTCTATTGCGACTGCCGTAACGATTCCGCGTCTTTTTTCGGAAGCATCAACGTATTTTGTTCCGTAATAAGAGGCAAATAAAGCCAGTGCCAGACAAACATAAGTAGTAGTGTCCGTAAAAATATTATCGCTTGACTGCGTTTTTGTGACAATATGGAATGTATCTGAAATCGATTTTAACTGTAAAGAAATGTAGGGTACAATTCCAAAAACACAAATCATAGTTACTAATGCGCCAAGAAATCTACTGTTTCCGTATCTCAAAGAAATAAAATCGGCAATACTGGAGATTTTATTTACTCTCGAAATTTGGATAATTCTCTTGAGGACAACCATCCAAGTGGGGATTATTATTATTGGACCTAAGTAAATTGGTAAGTAGCTTAAACCAGATTCTGCTGCAACACCAATGCTTCCATAATAGGTCCATGCGGTGCAATAAACCGCTAAGGAAAAAGAATAGATATAAGGATTATTCGTCCATTTAGAATGGCTTCTTTTTTCAGCCCAATAGGCGATGTAAAAAAGAATGGACACATAAAGTGCTAAAATCAGTAAAAGTCCTATGCTACTCATAATATCTTTTTATGATTAGGTAGGTGATGGCAATTGAAAATAACCATGCCGAAAAAATATAGATATACACGATTGGGAAACCAAAAAGGGGTTTAGAACTGTCAAATAAAAGCAAAAGAGGTATGTTCAACGCTAATAGCATTAGCATGGAAAGTATAACTAACTTTTGTTCGTGTCTTTTTTTCATTTGAAGATAATATTATTTTTCAGCGTAAAATGGTGTCAACATTTTTAAATGCGACTATATGTAATAAAAATAAGCAATCTCTACCGATTAATGTAGAGACTGCATAGTAGAAATTTATTTAATAATTATTTTTTTTCATCGTAATCGCCCATTAAGGAAAAATAACCAAAGGTGCCTAGCCCTAAAACGATTAATGGTGTTAGTATAAATAAGATGATAATTCCAAATACTAAATCCTCTTGTTTACCGGACATGAATTTTGGCAATCCAAAGGTAAAGATGCAAAAATATGCTGCCGCAATTGCTAAGGCGATCCAAACTAATCCTAAAACTCTTTTTATCTGATTCATAGCTGTGTTTTTTATATGTGAGCGTTTTTATCTTTATTTTTAATGTAAATCATTCCAACTACAAAGCTGACTGCAGCAATAACAATTGGATACCAAAGTCCTTCGAGATAAAATTCTGGATTTCCTGCTTCTTTTGCATTTATAACAAAATAGGTGGAGATCGCAGGAAGCAATCCTCCAAAAATTCCGTTTCCTACGTGATAGGGCAACGACATAGAAGTATATCTAATTTTCACGGGGAACATTTCTACCAAGAATGCTGCAATAGGGCCGTAGACCATAGTAACAAATAGCACTTGTATAAATATCAAAAAGATTAAAGCCCACTTATCATCCCAATTAATATTAATAGTGGTTTTGGTTTCAATTTTTGGTTTTCCATCAACTATCTTCGCTGTTCCATTCTCTAAAGATACCGTTTTTACTTCAAGAAATTTAGTCCCGTCAGTATACTCTTTGCTAGTGGTATAAATTGAATCCATAGTTTGTTTCTTGTTCTCTTTCAGTTCAGAAACCACTTTGGTATTAGCGACAATTTCAGTTTTGTTTTTTACAGAGGTAGTTTCATACATTTGTTTGTAAATGGGTCTGTATAATAAAATGGCCAATAACATTCCTCCCATCATTATGTATTTTCTACCCACTTTGTCACTTAACCAACCAAATACAATGAAAAAGGGCGTTCCTAATATTAATGCAATTCCCAACAAAGTATCCACTTGAGAAGAGTCAATAGACATAACTGTTTTTAAGAAACTCATGGCGTAAAATTGACCGGTGTACCAGACAACCCCTTGTCCCATGGTAGCTCCAAATAAAGCCAATAAAACAAATTTTAAATTGTAACGATTTCCGAAACTTTCTTTTAACGGATTAGTACTTGTTTTTCCTTCTGATTTCGCTTTGGCAAAAACCGGAGATTCATCCATGTTTTTTCTAATTAAATAGGAAACTCCAACCATAATGATAGAAACCCAGAATGGAACTCTCCATCCCCATTCGTCAAATTGTTCAGGAGTAAGAAGATTTCTTGTGGCTAAAATAACCATTAAGGAAATAAACAAACCAACCGTTGCCGTAGTTTGAATCCAGGAAGTCCAATATCCTCTTTGCCCTACTGGTGCATGTTCTGCCACATAAGTTGCGGCTCCACCATATTCGCCACCAAGTGCCAGACCTTGAAGCATTCGCAATATTAATACTAATAATGGCGCCATAAAGCCAATGGTTTCATAACTGGGAATACAACCGATCAGGAAGGTAGCACCACCCATTAGTAGCAAGGTAACCATGAAGGTATATTTTCGTCCAATTAAATCTCCTAATCTCCCGAAGAAAAGTGCTCCAAAGGGACGAACTACAAAACCAACTGCAAAAGTGGCTAGGGTTGCCAGGAAGGCTGCGGTTGGATTATCTGCCGGGAAAAATTTAGTTGAAATTACAACGGCCAAACTTCCAAAAATGTAGAAGTCATACCATTCAATCATTGTTCCCATGGAGGATGCGGAAATAACTTTCCAGATTCCTTTTGTTGATTTTTCTTTCATAAAATTGATATTATAGTGGTTTGGTTAATTATTTTAAAAGGCATAGACACAGGAAACCATAGCTCTTAGGTTAGCAACGTCTTTTTTGTTAGTGGATGCTTTTGCGTATAAATCAGTATCACCCCAAGTTGCTGTGGTGTATTCTAATTCTGGTGTAACTCTGAATTTGTTGCTTTTGAAATCAATTCTTCCCGAAGCTCTCCAAACATTGTCTACTACTCTCGGTCCCGTAATACCTCTGCCATATACTTGGGCAGTACTTCCAGCGGCAGTATTGGCTCCGTTATTTTTGGTAGTTCCAAAGAAAAAACCAGGAGCAATCGCTTTTGCGTTGCTTGCGATGTCAATCCAAAAAGAAGTTGTTTTTGTTGGGTCGTAAGACTGAATTCCAGAAGTTGTAGATCCTGTAAAACCACCTAGCATCACCAGATTGTTTAAGTTGCCACCTGAAATTCCATAAACTTTGATAATAATTTTGTCATTTGAATATTTAGCATAGCCAAATACGGAAGAGCTATTTACGTTTTCGGTAGTTACAATATTAGTTGCGCTAACTGTCAAAGGTTGCATTGACTTGTACTCTATTCCCGCGCCTAAAAACCAGTTTTTTCCTTTGTACTGAATTTGGCCATTCAAAGAAGGTAAAGCTGAATTGATTGAGGCTGAATTTTGAGTTCCTGTGGTGCCAAGAGCAAAAAATTCTCTTTCTTTATATGCGGTAGCGATTACAGTAACTTTTTTTGTTAAAGCTTGTTTTAATTTCACTTGGGTAGCCCATCCGAAAGGATTAAATATAATCCCAGTATTAAAGTTTGCAACACCAGGAAAAACTTCGGGGATGAAAGTTGGGTACCAGGTTTGTCCCATGGTTAAGGATGTTTTAGACCAATCCATATTTACGTAGGCATGTCGTAATCTCAAAGTTCCAATAGTTCCATCTGTATTTCCGAAAAAGTCACCTTCAATATTTCCACTCATTTTTGCGCCCCAAACATCAGGGCCCTTGACTTTAATTCCAAATCGAGACGTTATCGATAAAAAGTTGGATTGTGATACTGCATTTGCATCTTTGCCGTTGGCGTCTAATGCAACATCCAAAGGATATAAATTTAAATTGTCCTCGCGAACAGTTGCGGATTTTCTAGAATCGAAGATATAATCCGTTTTTACAAATCCATACAGGTTTATACTCCAATCTTTTTCAGCTGGCGCGGAAGGGACAGTCTGAGAATATCCTTTAAGGGAAGAAATTCCAATCAAAAGGATAAGGCAGTATTTTTTCATAGTAAATAAGATTTGGTTAGGGGAAGTGGTTAGTTTCAACACTGCCAAATTCTAATTTTTTGTTTTAAAAAAAAATTAAGTTATATATATCTGTAAAGTGATATAGTTAATCCTTAAAACGTTCCCATTTTATAAGCATAAATTTATCACCAAGTTCCGTTATTATCATGCCGGCTCCTGAAAGTAATCCTTTGTTTTTTATATACTCGACCAGCTCTAAATGGTTAAAAATCTTATAAGTAGGATGGTAATTAGCATGAGAGGGTTTTTTGATATTAAATGTCTTCACCCAATTACTTACCGTGACATGTGAAACGCCTATAATGCGCTCTATTTCGCGATAACTTAGTCCTTCCAAGTAGAGTTGTAATGCTTTGGTAACGTAATAATCGTCTATTTTTTTTCCAATTTTGTTTACAGTGAAAAAATACTTACAATTTTTACATAGGTACCTTTGTTTGTTGTTGACTATGCCACTTTTTACTATGTGATTATTTTGACATTTCGGGCAGGTTAAAAGTTCCATGTATATAAATTTTGCATAAATATACTAATTTAGCAATTATTATTTTTAGAAATTCATAATATGAAATAAAAATATTTACGAAACCTGCATTTATATTGGTAAAATTGATAAATATCTCTGAAGTTGAAGTGTTTTTTGAAATCGATTTTTCGGCTTGTAAAAACGAAAACTTACAATTAGGAACTTTATTACATTTATAAAGTCTTAAACTAATGCTTTTTGATAACACCTTTTTACTATTCAGAAACATTGTTTTCCGATAAAAAAGAAGCCAAATTAATGGCTTCTTAAAAAGAATCGTAATTTAGAGTTGCAAAATTCAAATAACGATGAGTAAAAATAAATGTTTTTCGACTAAATCTGTTTTCGGACAGTTGATTTCTTTAATAGATGGTTTAATGATTCAGGAAATAAAAAGGGTCTAGCTTTTTTCAGACTAAACCCTTAGATTCTACTAATATTGAATTTTTTTATACGATTTCAAGTTTTAATCAACTCCTTTTAGAATTTCCCCGTTTGCGTGAACTACTAATTTACGAACTTCATTATTTTTTTTAATTTTTAAATGGTATTGTTTCTTGATTATATCACCATTCTCCTGAGAAAATAGAAATTTGTCGTTGATAATTTGCCAGCCTGGGAAGTCTTTGTAAATAGAATAAATCACTTTGCTGGGAAGTCGCACGTTTTGATAATTTTCTACAACTCGTGTTAACTTTCCATTCCCATTATAGGTTGCTGCCAAAGAGTCGTTTTTAGTTTCCATGGTCACTAAATAGCTGTCAAATCCTTCGTAATCTTTGCCCAGATTATAGCTAATAAATTGTTGCTATAGTCCTCTGACGCTTGCGTCAGGATTTTTGTCGGTTAAATAAACAGAGAAATCTTTTCCGGCACTCCGAATTACCACTTCAGGTAATTGTTCTAATGTAAGACTTCCTTCTTCTGAATCACTACTTTTCTTATCTTGGGAATAAGAGAGGGTCACAAACCCTGCAAAAAACAAAATTATAATAAATGATTTCATAACTTTCTTTATTAATATTAAATCACTAATCTTTAATACTAAAATAAATTACAAGGCTTTTGATTTACCTCCCCTTGCTGTTTTGATAATTTATTTTATTTCTTAATAAATTGTTGTACGGAATAGTTCTAATTTACATTTAATAACATTTGTTTAGTTTAGTAAAATTATGATTTTTAAGTAGGTAATACAGTTAATGAAATCTATCCTTACTGTTAAAAAAGACTAAGTTTTATGGCGTTTTTTAAATAGGATTAGGGCGACGACTTACGATGGAAATAAAGCTTCAAAAAAGATTGCGTTAAATAAGCAAAGAATTGAAACTTCTTGTAATTGATGATGCTTACGATTTGATAAATTACAGGAAAGGATTAAAAACAAAAAACCCAAACATTTCTGTTTGGGTTTTGTGGTACCTCCAGGGATCGAACCAGGGACACATGGATTTTCAGTCCATTGCTCTACCATCTGAGCTAAGGTACCTCGCTATTGCGGGTGCAAATATAGAATGATTTTTAGTTTATCCAAAACAATTTTTAAAAAAAATCAATTCGTATCTTCGCAACATCAAAAAATAAAATATGGTTCTAGCTGTTGATGTCGGAAATACCAGAATTAAAGCCGCTGTCTTTGAGGGTGATATACTTGTGGAGAATTTCGTTTTTGTTAAAAATGAACTGCAAAAAAATATTCAAAATATTTTAAAAAAATACAATAAGTTTGCTGATTTGGTCATTTCATGCGTTGGAGATGTCGAAAAACAATCGTTTTTGGAGTTTGAAAATGATTTAAAAGTTCATTTTATGTCCCATGAGGATATCTTTCCATTCGTTAATTGTTATGCTACCCCTAAAACTTTAGGAATTGATCGTATGGTTCTTGCTGCAGGTGCAACACTGCAATTTCCAAACCAAAACCGATTGGTAATTGATGCGGGAACTTGTGTTACATTTGATTTTATAGACGAAGATAATAATTATCTGGGAGGGGCAATAACGCCAGGGTTGCGGTTGCGCTATGAGTCATTGCATAATTACACTGCAAAATTACCGCTACTTACGTTGGAAAGCCCTAAAGGTTTAATAGGGAATTCAACTTCTGATTCGATTCATTCCGGTGTAGTTAATGGATTAGTCTATGAGATTGACGGTTTCATCGATGAATATAGCAGACAGTATTCAAATTTTATAATAATTTTAACGGGTGGAGACACAGAATTTTTGGCTAAACGATTAAAAAATACCATATTTGCCAATTCAAATTTTCTTTTAGAGAGTTTGAGCCAAACATTTCAATATAAAATCAAAAATGATTAAAAAATTTATAATAAGCGCTTGCTTGCTTTTGTCACTTGTATCCTTTGCTCAAGAAGGAACTTCATCACCGTACTCTTTTTATGGGATTGGTGACATAAGATTTAAAGGAACGCTTGAAAATAGGTCTATGGCGGGTGTTGCCGTAGAGCAGGATAGTATTCATATCAATTTAGAAAATCCAGCCAGTTTTTCAAATTTGAAATTAACTACGTTCTCCTTGGGAGGTACTTATGCAACTAAAAGCTTGAAAAGCGATGCCGGTTCAGCAAACACGCGCAGAACAACTTTAGATTATTTAGCTGTTGGTTTGCCTTTGGGTAAATTTGGAGCAGGTTTTGGATTGATTCCTTATTCTTCGGTAGGATACAAAATAGAGTCGTTATCAGCAATTGACGGAGCTGTAAACAGACGATTAAGAGGGAATGGCGGTTTAAATAAAGTCTTTTTAGGAGTTGGTTATAAAATAGCGCCTAATTTTAGTATAGGTGCAGATGCGCACTACAATTTCGGTAAAATAGAAACGAATAGCTTGGAGTTTATTACTAACGTGCCTGTTGGTACCCGTGAGCTTAATACAGCTGATTTATCGGGTGTGAATTTCAATATTGGAACAATGTATCAAGCTAAAATAACCAAAAAACTAAGTCTTTATACAAGTTTGAATTATGCTTTAGAAAGTACTTTAACTTCTAAAAATACTAGGAATATTTCTAGTGTTAGATATAGTTCAGGATTTGATGTGCTTGTTGTTGATGTTCTTGCAGACCAAAATGAGCAAGTAAAATTGAAAATGCCAAGTAAAATATCATTTGGTGCGGGAATAGGTGAATCAAAAAAATGGCTTATTGGAGGAATGGTTTCGTATCAAAAAACTTCGGGTCAGGAAAATAGTTATAATAAAGCTTCTAATGTGGGTTATGGAAAATACGGAAGCGTTAGTTTAGGAGGGTATTATATTCCAAGTTATAACTCTTTTTCAAGTTACGCCAAAAGAATTGTTTACAGAGGAGGGATCAAATATGAAAAAACAGGTTTGATGATTAATTCAGAATCTATTAATGATACGGGGTTCACCTTAGGGTTAGGTTTGCCAATTACGGGTAGTTTTTCTAACATAAATTTAGGTTTTGAATTAGGAAAAAGAGGAACTACAAATGCAAATCTTGTTCAAGAGAATTATGCTAACTTTAGTGTTGGTTTTTCTCTTAATGACAAATGGTTCGATAAAAGAAAATTCAACTAAAAACTCTAATCGAGTACACATAACCACATTACTTTGTTAAGTATAGCGTATGCCTTTACTAAAAAAATATATATTCTTTCCAGTAGTCACAGTTTTAGCTGTGACTCTGTTTTTTGGGTGTGAAAGTAATTTTAAAGAGGTGCAGAAAATAAACTTTTCTGAGTTTGTTCCCAGTGGAGATGCTGATGATGTCAACTTGAAATATACGGATTCGGGATTGATTAAAGCAATTCTGGTTAGTCCTAAAATGTTAGACTTCTCCAGTATAGATTTTCCATTTACTGAATTTCCAAAAGGTATTGATGTTACTTTGTATGATAATAAAGCGAAGAAAACATTTATAACTTCAAATTATGCGGTGTCTTATAAAATGACCGGGATAATTGATTTACAGGGAAAAGTAAAGATTAAATCTGAAAATGGTCAGATGCTAGAAACGGAACAGTTGTACTACGATCAAAAAAACGAATGGTTTTTTACAGAAAAAAAGTTTAAATTTACGGATAGTAAAGGAGCTTCAAATGGACAAGGAATTGATTTCAGTAAAGACTTTAAAGTAATTAATTCACAAAGAATAGCTGGTGAAATTCAAACAGCTGAATAATTGTATAGATTCAAATAAATTATGACTTACTTAAAATACACCCCTTATCTTTATCTTGTTTTTGGAGTCTACTTCATTTATGATGGCGTTACAAAGTTTAATTCACCTGATGGAACTCCTTGGTTGAGTTTTATTATTGCAGGATTAGCAATTTTTATGTTTTTCTTCCGAATGAAATTTGCTAAAAAATTTGAAGATCGAAATAAAAAATCCTAGCACATGGAAATTAGTATTATAATACTGTGTTTAATACTATGTGCCTTTTTTTCAGGAATGGAAATTGCTTTCATTTCTTCGAATAAAATTTATCTTGAAATAGAAAAAAAACAAGATAACTTCGTCTCTAAAATACTTACAAAACTTACCGAAAAACCTTCTAAATTTATTGCTGCTATGCTTATTGGAAACAATATAGCGTTAGTTGTTTATGGGTTTTTTATGGGCGAATTATTAATGAATTGGATTGATAGCTTCGGATATCATTTTTCAAGTTTATTGAATTTGTTTCTTCAAACATTGCTTTCGACATTGATCGTTTTAATAACTGCAGAGTTTTTGCCTAAAGTTTTTTTTCAAATTTATGCGAATACCTTAATAAAGTTTTTTGCTATTCCGGCTTATGTCTTTTATATCCTTTTTTATTTTATCTCTACTTTTTTTATCTGGGTTTCGGATTTTGTATTGAAAAAATTCTTTAAAACAGAAGGAGATCAAGTGCAGCTGTATTTTAGTAAAGTGGAACTTGGCAATTATATTACGGAACAAATGAGTACTGTGGAAAATGATGAAGAAGTGGATTCTGAAATATTAATGTTTCAAAATGCATTAGAATTTTCCGGGGTAAAGGCTAGAGATGTTATGAGTCCCAGGACTGAAATCGTAGCAATTGATTTATATGATTCTATTGAGGAATTGAATAAGTTGTTTATTGAAACAGGGTATTCTAAAATTGTCGTTTATGAAAATTCATTGGATGATATTGTGGGATATGTACATTCATTCGATTTGTTTAAAAAGCCAAATACTATCAAAGAAATTGTAATTTCTGTTGAATTTGTTCCGGAGACAATTTACATTAAAGATGCAATGAATTTGTTGACCAAAAAAAGAAAAAGCGTAGCAGTTGTTTTGGACGAATATGGCGGAACTTCTGGAATTATAACCATAGAAGATATTGTAGAAGAGCTTTTTGGTGAAATAGAAGATGAACACGATTCAGAAGAAGAATTAATTGAAAATGAACTCGGAGACGATACCTATATTTTTTCAACGCGACTGGATGTAGAGTATTTAAATCAGACCTATAAACTTCATATTCCGGAAAGCGATTCTTACGGAACGCTTGGTGGTTTCATAGTGGATCATACGAAAGAAATTCCGCAAAAAGGAGATGTAATTGCAATAGGAATCTTTCATTTTGTTATAGAAGAAGCCACAAACAAGAAAATTGAATTAGTTAAAATGTCGTTAAGAGACTGATTTTTTTTAGAAAATTGAAATTTCTTGTAAAATAAAACGCTACTACTATAATTATTAATTAGATAATTGTATTTTCGCAAACTGAATATAAAAATTAACAACAATAAAAATGGCAGTTTTAGCAAAAATTAGACAACGTTCCGCCTTATTAATAGCAGCTATTGCTATCGCATTATTTGCATTTATAATACAAGATCTTATCGGTAAAGGTGGCCTTGGTCAAAATACCAAAGATGTAGGAAGTATTGATGGAAAAGATATCGCATTTGAAGATTTTAGAATCAAAGTGAGTAATGTTGAGAAAAGTCAAGAAGGAATTACTTCTACGGCTGCGGCTAACAGAGTTTGGGATCAAGAGGTTTCAATCGCTTTACTGACTTCAGAATTTGATAAATTAGGATTAAGAGTAGGTGAAAAACACTTATTGGAAGTTTTGAAAGCAGATCAGAACATTGGAAAAAACCCATTGTTTTTGAATGCAGCAGGAATGTTTGATATTGCAAAATTTAAGGAATATTTCAAATCAAATCCAGCTCAAGCACAATACTTGAAAGACAGAGAAAAAGACGCAGAACTAAATGCGAAATATCAAATTTACAACACTTTGGTAAAAGCGGCAGTTTATACTACTGAAAGTGAAGGAAAGTTGAAATATGAAATGGAAGCAAACAAAGTAAATTTTGCTTACGTTGCAGGTTTGTATTCTACAATAAAAGACAGTGATGTAAAAGTTACGGATACTGAAATTGTAGATTTCATGAAGAAAAATGAAAAAAAATATAAAGCTGATGAATCTCGTGAAGTAGAATATGTTTTGATTGAAGATAAAGCTTCAGCTGCAGATGAAAATGAAGTTAAATCTAAAATTAACGGATTGTTAAGCGGAAGTGTAGTTTACAATCAAGCAACGGGTAAAAATGATACTTTGCCAGGATTTAGAGCAGCTACAAATAATATCGAGTTTGTAAATTCAAATTCTGATGTTCCTTATGATTCAACTTATGTTGCTAAGAAAGATTTGCCTGCAGTTGATGCAGATAGATTGTTTAATCTTGCTCCAGGTGAAGTTTATGGACCTTATATGTTTGGTAAATACTACTGTATTTCAAAATCTATGGGTAAAAAATTAGGTGTAAATGCAAAAGCAAGTCACATTCTAATTAGTTATGAAGGAACACAAGTACCTAATCAAAAAGAAAAAAGAAATAAAGAGCAAGCTAAAGCAAAAGCAGAAGCAATATTAGCTCAGGTGAATGCAAATCCAGAGAGTTTCTTGATGTTGGCTTTCACTAATTCTGATGATTCATCAGCACAACAAGGTGGCGATTTAGGTTATTTTGGTCAAAACCAAATGGTGAAACCTTTTAACGATTTCGTTTTCAATAATTCAATTGGTAAAGTAGGATTAGTTGAAACACCTTTCGGATTTCATATCATCAAAATCACAGATAAACAAGACGGAATTCGTTTAGCAACTGTAGCACAAAAAATAGAAGCTTCAGAAGCTACTTCAGATAAAATATTTACACAAGCAACTAAATTTGAAATGGATGCTACTGATAAAGATTTTGAGAAAGTGGCAAAAGAAATGAAATTGACAATTGCTGCTCCGGTTACTGTAAAAGCAATGGACGAAACTTTTGGTCCTTTAGGAAATCAAAGAACAATCGTAAGATGGGCTTTTGAAGGTGATACTAAAGTTGGTGCTGTAAAAAGATTTGAAGTGGCTAATCTAGGTCATGTTATCGCTAAAGTTAAAAGTATCGATAAATCTGGTTTAGTATCAATTACTTTGGCAAGACCTTATGTAGAGCCAATTCTTAAAAACAAGAAAAAAGCGGAATTGATCAAAGCTAAAATGACAGGAACTTCGCTTGAAGCAGTTGCTAAAGCTACAGGTTCAACGGTACAACAAGCTACAGGAGTTACAATGGAAAATCCAATGTTAGTTGGTGCTGGTCAGGAGCCCCAAGTTGTTGGAAATGCATTTGCATTAACTGCAAACAAATTATCAGCTCCAATTGAAGGAAATACAGGTGTCTATGTAGTGAAAAACGTAAGCACAGTAAAAGCTCCAGCTTTGAAAAGTCATGAAGCTTACGTAGCTAAATTGAAAGCACAAAGCGCTTCAGATGTAAATAGAGTTATTCCTGCATTGAAAGGGAATGCTAAAATTGAAGACAACAGAAAACAATTCAATTACTAATAGTATATAAGTAGTTATTTTTTCATCATAAAAAATCCCGATACTTCAGTGTATCGGGATTTTGTTTTTAATATAATTTTTGTTTGAAAGCTGGATTAGAATTTAAGATGAAAATTGAATTGTAGCATTAAGATAAAATCATTTCGACATAAGGAATAATCGTTTTATATCCTTTTGAGCTAAAATAATCACTAGGATTTTTAGCTGCAATTGCCATTACAAAATCGCCTCCCCAAGCGCCAAGACTTTTGATTACACCATTGAATTCAGGAAATAAAGATTCTTTTACGGTTTCCATTTCCAGAATGATACTCATTTCAGTTTCGTGTTTTTCTAATGCTGTGGCAAATGATTTAACGGTTGTAGCTTTTAAAACTTCGAAAGTTATTTTGTCATTTAAAGCAATAGTTCTGGTTAGATTATTTTTTTTATTGATGTTATAGGTAGCTATTGCACTTTTACTGTTTTGCTTTTTGTTGAGATATACAAAATAAATATTTTCAGTAAATAGCGGATTAAAAGCTACTTTGTCAACAATTGGTTTTCCGTGTTCTAAATGGTATAAAATAGGAGTGTCGTTTTGAGCGCAAGCAATATCATAACCGCTTCCCCCAAAACTGTTTTTAAGCAGTGTAAAGGCATCAATTTGCAACCATTGAGCAATATTGTTTATTAAAGTAGAGGAGGTGCCTAAACCCCAGCTTTTAGGAAATCCAAGTTCTGTAGTAATTGTATATCCTTCGGAATTAGTAATGAAATTAGGATTTAACACAAAAGCTTCGTGGAGAATGGTTGTTAATGTAGATTTAACGGATTCGCTTTCTGAATTGCTATCATTTGAAATATCAGAAAATGAAATGGAATCTTCAAACCAAATGCTTCCATCAGCATCGTAGCTTTTCCAAATGATTTCTTTATTGGTTCCTTTTTCTATAATCAGGTTTTGTCCTAATTTTGTGGGTAATGCAAAAGCTTTTGCACCATCTAAAACAAGGTATTCTCCTGTGATTAAAAGTTTTCCGTTACTGTAAAAGGTTTGTTTCATGTGTTTTTTTTAGCCCCGCTGTACACTATATCTTTTGTGACGGGGTTCGGCACAAAAGATATAGTGTACAGCGGGATTAAGCTCCTGATAAATAGGATTTTATTTTCTTAAATTTTCAATAAAGTCAACTACTGCACTATGTGAAATAGTATGTTTTTTGAAATATTTATGTATCAAAATTCGTTCATCATCATTGGCTTCAAACTGATTGATGATGTTGTTTAAGTGCATTTTCATATGGCCTTCTTGAATTCCGGTTGTTGTCAAAGAGCGCAAAGCGGCAAAATTTTGTGCTAAACCTGCTACAGCGACCACTTGCATTAATTCTTTAGCCGATGGGTTTTCAAGCATTTCTAATGATAATTTCACTAATGGATGCAAAGAGGTTAGTCCGCCAACTGTACCTAATGCCAACGGTATTTCTAACCAAAAAGTGAATATTCCATTCTCTATTTTGGCATGTGATAAACTGGAATATTTTCCGTTTCGTGCTGCATAAGCGTGAATTCCAGCTTCTACTGCACGGAAATCATTACCCGTAGCCAACACAACGGCATCGATACCGTTCATGATTCCTTTGTTGTGTGTTACGGCACGATACGGTTCCACTTCGGCAATTTGAACTGCTTGCAGGAAACGCTCCGCAAATGCTGTAGGATTTGGAATGTGTTTCTCTTTTAAATCTTCAACAGGACACGAAACCTCGGCCCGTACGATGCAATTAGGAACATAATTCGAGAGAATGCTCATGACTATTTGAATGTCTTTCTCGGTTTCAGTGAATAAATCATTGATTAATGCTTCGTCTCTTAATGTTTTGGCAAATTGCTCCAAACACGAATTGATGAAATTAGCGCCCATACTATCTTTGGTTTCAAATGTAGCATGAAGCTGAAAGTAATTCGGTAATAAGTCAGTTTTGTCTTTTAGGACAATATCAAGAATTCCACCACCCCGTTTTTGCATGTTTTTTGTGATGGATTCTGTTTCAGAGAAAAATTTTGTTTTGATTTGAACAAAGAATAATTTTAGTTTTGAAACGTCACCTTTGAAAATAAAATGCACCTGGCCAATTTTTTCCGTGTTGATAACAGTAGCTTTAAAACCTCCTCGAGTGGACCAAAATTTTGCTGTTTTTGAGGCCGCAGCGACCACGGAACTTTCCTCAATTGCCATCGGAATGGCACTGTATTTGTTGTTGATTAGGAAATTTGGAGCGACTCCTAGTGGAATATAGAAATTGGTTATCGTATTTTCTATGAATTCATCGTGTAATTTCTGTAATTTTTCATCTGAATTCCAGTAATTTTTAAGTAATGCTATTGCTTCAGAAGGAGTTGAAAAGTATTCTTTGGCAATCCAGTTTATTTTTTCTTCTTTGGATAATTTAGAAAATCCGGCTACGGCGTTATTCATTCTCAATAGATTATAATATGTATACGTGCAAAGATACGCTTTTAGCCGTTTTATTTACTATCAGATTATCCTCAATAAATAGGTGCGTTTAATATTGTTTTTAACATTTAACACATCAAATGTGAAATAATTGTAAATTTTTCACTAAAATTGACGGTTTTTATATTTAAATGGATATCATGAATTCGAACAAAATTACAGTCTTACTTTTATTCTTGTGTTTTACCGTTTTTGGTCAACAAAAAATCACAATTGATGAAATTTTTAATGGTGCTTTTACTGCCAAAGGAATGGATGAATTAGAGTCCATGAAAAATACCAATCAATATACGGTATTGAATTTTGACCAAACGTCAAGAAGCGCACAAATTGATTTGTATGATTTTGCAACGTTGAAAAAAGTAACTACACTTATAGATACAAAATCGCAAAAGGATTTGTCTAACGGGATTGACAGTTATACGTTTGATACTTCCGAAAAGCTGATTTTATTAGCGTGTAATACCAATAAAATTTTCCGTCATTCTTTTACTGCCGATTATTATTTGTACAATATTGGAACCAAAAAATTAATTAAATTATTCGATTTTCAGGTTCAGGAGCCTACATTTTCCCCAGACGGTAAAAAGATCGCTTACGCAAAAGAGAACAATCTGTATGTCTATGATTTGGCTACAAACAAATCGACTCCTATTACTACAGACGGAAAGAAAAATAATACTATCAATGGAATTACGGATTGGGTTTACGAAGAAGAATTTGCTTTCGTAAGAGCATTCGACTGGAGTAAAGACAGTAAAAAAGTGGCTTATATCCGTTTTGACGAAAGTCAAGTTCCGGAATTTTCCATGTCTGTATTTGGAAAGGATTTATATCCGAAAATTGAAACATTCAAATATCCAAAAGCAGGTGAGAAAAATTCGGTAGTGTCTTTGCATATTTATGATGTTACCGCAAACTCCACCAAAAAAGTAAATCTTGGAAACTACACTGATTTTTATATTCCAAGAATAGAATGGACAAATGACGCCAATGTTTTGTCCGCGAAAGTATTGAACCGTCATCAAGATAATTTGGATTTGTTGTTTGTTGATGGAACAACAGGAGCTGCTAAAGTGGTTTTAAATGAAAAAGACAAAGCGTACGTAGATTTTACTGATACTGATAACCTTACTTTTTTGAAAGACAATAGTTTTATTTGGACTAGTGAAAAAGACGGTTTCAATCATATTTATTTATATGATAAAAACGGAAAATTAAAAAACCAAGTGACCAAAGGAAATTGGGAAGTGACTTCTTATTATGGATTTGATGAGAAAACCAATACTGTTTTTTACCAATCAGTTGAGAATGGATCGATTAATAGAGATGTATATAGAATTGGTCTTGACGGAAAAAATAAAGTGCGATTGTCTAAAAATGTTGGGACAAGTGCCGCTACTTTTAGTCCAAATTTCCAATACTATATCAATACGTTTTCTAGTGCTTCGCAACCAACAATTTATTCTTTGAACGAAGCGAAGACAGGAAAACAAGTTCAAGTTATTGAAAACAATGAAGCATTAGCAGTAAAATTGAAAGCGTACAGTTTACCCGCTAAAGAATTTTTTGTTTTGAAAACTGCAAAAGGAAATGAGCTGAATGCTTGGATTTTGAAGCCGAAAGATTTTGATTCTACGAAGAAATATCCAGTTTTTATGGTTCAATATTCTGGACCTGGATCACAGTCAGGAGCCAATCAATGGAATGCTTCCAATGATTATTGGGCTATGATGTTAGCACAGCAAGGTTATATTGTTGGATGTGTTGACGGGCGTGGAACGGGTTATAAAGGAGCTGAATTTAAAAAATGCACTCAAAAGGAATTAGGAAAATATGAAGTGGAAGACCAAATTGATGCTGCTAAAGTTATAGGAAATTATTCTTTTGTGGATAAATCCAGAATTGGAATTTGGGGGTGGAGCTTTGGAGGATTTATGGCTTCGAATTGTATTATGAAAGGGAATGACGTTTTCAAAATGGCAATTGCAGTAGCTCCGGTAACGAATTGGAGATTTTATGATAGTGTTTACACCGAGCGTTACATGCAAACACCTCAAGAAAATCCAAGCGGTTACGATGAAAACTCTCCAATAAATTATGTAGATAGATTAAAAGGGAAATTTCTTTTAATTCATGGTTCTGGGGATGATAATGTGCATGTCCAAAATTCGATGCAAATGATGGAAGCATTAATTCAAGCCAATAAACAATTTGATTCGCAGATTTATCCCGATAAAGATCACAGTATTAGAGGCGGAAAAACTAGAATTCAATTGTATACTAAAATGACCAATTTTATTAAAGAGAATTTAGGGAATACAAATGCTCCAAGTAAAGAAACGAATTGATCTTCAAATTTATCAGAATAAAAATCAGCATTCAATCAAATAGTAAATAGACTAACTTTATAAAAGAAAATTTATAAATAAATATGGATACAAAGCTAACTATAGAGCAAATTCAGAATTTTAAAGGGAAGTATCCTAAACAATTATGGTACTTGTTTATGGTTGAAATGTGGGAACGGTTTTGCTTTTATGGCATGAGAGGGGTTCTTACTTTTTTTATGGTAGACCAACTTTTATTAAAAGATGAGGCGGCTAATTTGCAATATGGTGCAATACAGGCTTTTGTTTATGCTTTTACCTTTATTGGAGGAATTTTTGCTGATAAAATTTTAGGTTTCAGAAAATCACTTTTTTTTGGAGGTATTGTAATGATATTAGGGAATCTTTTAATCGCTTTTTCTCCTCAAGACATGTTCTATTATGGAATTGCTTTCTCTATTATTGGAACCGGTTTTTTTAAACCTAATATCTCTTCGATGGTTGGGGAATTATATCATGAAAGTGATCATCGTAGAGATGCAGGTTATGGGATGTTTTATGCAGGAATCAATATAGGTGGTCTTTTAGGAGGTGCATTGTGTATTTATTTGGGTAAATATTATTCTTGGAAATTATGTTTCTTGTCTGCGGCAATTGTAATGGTTTTTGGTCTACTTACTTTTTTATTCACAAAAAAACATCTTGGTCCAATAGGCGATTCTCCTTTGCTAAAATTGACTTCAAGCAAAAGAAAAATTAGAGAAATTTCTGTTTATGCCTGTTCGCTATTGAGTATTCCACTTATATTTATAATGGTAAAGAATACGGAATACACCGATTATTTTATGTACACCATCGGGATTATTGCAATTTCATATTTCATTTTCGAAGTGATTAATTTGAAGCAAATCAATCTTCAAAAAAAGTTAATTGCAGCATTTTTGTTCATATTTTTCTATTTCTTATTCAATGCTATTTACGAACAAAGTGGAGGTTCATTATCGCTTTTTGCAAAAGATAATTTGAATACTAGTTTGTTGTTTTTTAATATTGATCCAAACGTTGTCAATAATAGTTCGAATACTTTTTTTGTAGTTGTTTTTAGTCCAATTATTGGATTACTTTGGTTATGGATGGCAAAAAAGAAAATAGAGCCCAATACCGTAATTAAATTTGGAATTGGATTTTTGTTTCTTGGTGCATCATTTTATATCTTTTATTATACTCGTTTTTTTGCAAATGCTAAAGGAATTACGTCTTTGAATGTTTTTACTTTTGCTTATTTAGTCACTACGATTGGGGAACTATGTTTAGGTCCAATAGGGATGTCTATCATTACAAAGCTTTCGCCAAAACGATTGTTTGGGATGATGATGGGTTTATGGTTTTTAGCGAGTGCCTTCGGGCAATTGGCGGCAGGAAAATTAGGTGCTGAAATGTCTAGATCAAATACAGGAACAACTTTAGTTTCTAAACTTCAATCGTATACAGAGGGCTATTATCAATTAGCAATCTATTCGATTGTTGCAGGAGTTTTTTTAATAGTTATGACGCCATTAATTAAAAAATTAATGCAAGAGGTTAAATAATTAAAACTAAATTAAATGTCAGATTCAAATTCAAATGATTTTTTTAGAAACCCAGTTTTAGGTCACCCGGCTGGTTTATTTGTAATCTTTTTTACAGAAATGTGGGAACGATTTTCATACTACGGAATGCGTGCTTTGTTGGTTTTGTTTTTAACATCTTCAATAATGGGTGACAATCCCGGATGGGGCTGGCCTAGAGAACATGCCTTGGCTATTTATGGGTCTTATACTGCATTGGCCTATTTAACGCCTATTTTAGGCGGGTATATTGCCGACAAAATCATTGGATATCGTTGGGCAGTTATTTATGGTTGTTTGTTAATGACTTTAGGGCATTTGTCAATGGCTTTGGAAGAAGCAAGTCATGCTTTTATGTACCTTGGATTGTTTTTCTTGGTCTTAGGAATCGGTTTGTTTAAGCCTAATATGACTTCGATTTTGTCTCACATGTATAAAGATAAAATAGAGAAGAAAGATGGTGCTTTTAGTATTTTTTATATGGGAGTAAACTCGGGAGCATTTTTAGGAATGCTTTTATGTGGTTACATTGGTGAAAGCGAAAATTGGGGCTGGAGTTACGGTTTTGGACTTGCAGGAATATTTATGTTCATTGGGATGCTTCAATTTTATTTTACTCAAAATATTTTTGGAGATATTGGTCTAAAACCTGTTAAAAATGAAATTGTAAACTATAATGAAGATGCATCTATCGCAAAATTAAACCCGTTTTCAGCTTTTGATCTTTCAATAATTGTTTTGGTTTCGGTACTTGGTCTAGCTTGGATTATTAATGACCCAGTATCTAAAATATCCAATTTTAATTTGTTTGATTTTAATGTAGGAAGCCTTTCTGGAAGTAATTTTATAATTCTATTTTCATTATTGCTTTTTGTTTTTGTTTTAATAAAAAGAATTACACAATATACTCCTGTTTTAAGAGACCGAATGATAGCGGTAATAATTTTGGCATTTATAACCGTATTTTTTTGGGCATCGTTTGAGCAAGCAGGTGGTTCAATGACCATTTTTGCGAGTGATTATACAAATAGAATTTTAGTGGGAAACTCTAAAATTATTTTTAATATTGTAAATACCATTTTGACGGTTACCCCAATGGCCATTATTACCTTTGTTTTAATGAAATTATATAAGCAAACGTTCAAAAAATATGCTTTAGGAAATGTTGTTTTAGCGATCGGTTTTGCAATTATTTGGTTTTTGGTAATTTACATGCTCAAAGACCAGTATTCACAAGTTAAAGCTGAAATTCCTGCTACTTGGTTTGGGATTCTCAATTCTTTATTTATCATTACATTTTCACCATTGGTGGCTAAATTATGGGAGAGCAAATACAACCCGCCAGCGACAATTAAAAATGGATTAGGAATGATTCTTTTGGGAATTGGTTTTGGTGTTTTGGCTTTTGGATCAAGTACTATTCCTGCTGGTGCCAAAGTAGCGTCAGTAAGTTTGATTTGGTTGGTTCTGGCTTATTTTTTTCATACTATGGGTGAATTATTTATATCGCCTGTTGGGCTTTCTTATTTAAGTAAATTAGTACCAAGCAGAATGATTGGTATTATGTTTGGAATTTGGTACCTAGCCATTGCAATTGGTAATAAAATTGCGGGTACAATGGGTGGGATGATTGACGAAATTACATCACAATATTCTATGACAACATTTTTCTTAATTTTTACATTAATCCCAATAGGGATAGGTGTATTAATTATGCTTTTAACTCCTGTTGTAAAAAAATTAATGCATGGAATACATTAATTCTGGTATTATTTTTGTTTAAATTTGTATTAAAACAAATCGATTATGAGAAAAATATATTTAATAATAGTATTCTTTATAGGGATCGCTTCTTTGCAGGCGCAAGAACTTAATTGGCATACAAATGTAAAAGAGGCAATTGCCATTGGGAATAAGGAAAAAAAACCATTATTGCTGTTTTTTACAGGTAGCGATTGGTGCGGATGGTGTATCAGATTGCAAAAAGAAGTATTGAAAACGCCAGAATTTGCTGTTTGGGCAAAGGAGAATGTGGTTTTGGTGGAATTGGATTATCCAAGAAGAACACCACAAACAACTGAAATAAAAGCGCAAAATAACGAATTACAACAAGCTTTTTCAATTCAAGGTTTCCCTACAATTTATTTTGCAAATGGAACTGATAAAGAAGGAAAAGTAAATTTTGAAGGACTAGGAAGTACAGGATATGTAGCAGGTGGACCAACCGCTTGGCTTGAAGTTGCCAATGGAATTCTGAAAAAGAAATAATTATCAATTTAATTTATAAAATCCCTTTTCACCAGTTGCGTGAAAAGGGATTTTTTGTTTACTGCAAGTGGCTTTCCAATATTTTTGTACTGTTTTATAATTTGATGCATCAGCGATAACTATTTTAGGCTGTATGGATTGAAACAAACGGTCTAAGTTTATCTTTGGGGATTGTGTAAGTAATAAAATATCAGGTTTTATATTTTTAGGATAAATTCCCAAACTATCCAAAATCAGAATTTTTTTTCCGTTGAAAAAAGCGATGCTTTCAATTCTTCTTTTAGCTTCTAAAGCACTAAAATTTCCAACTAAATAGGAGGTTAGAATGTTGTTTTTTCGGCAAGTTGTCAAAATACTGTCATTAGCATATATCGTAACTTTTTCTCCGTTTCGTTCTGTAATAAGTGTGTTTTTCTTCGAATTGAAAACGACCCATTCTTTTTGGTTTCTTACATCAGATCCGTTTTTTATATATGAAATTTGTAGAACAATTATTGAAATTAAAACCATTACCAGTTTGTTGAAACTTGGTTTTTTGAACCAAAGGACAGTACTTATAATTATCAAATAGAAACTGATTAAAAAATAGAAATTGAAAGGAATGTTCTGAATTATAAATTGTTCCAGTGAAGCAATGGAATTGATGATTTTATTCAGATAAAAGATGCTCCATTCTAATGGTTTGGAAAGAAATAAAGGAACATATCCGAAAGCAGCCAATGCCATAACTAAAACACCTAAAATCATTACAATACTAAGTAATGGAATGATAATTAAATTGGTCACAAAGAATAAACCGGGGAATTGATGAAAATAATAGATACTCAACGGCAAAGTGCCTATTTGTGCCGCAAAAGAAACGGTGAGGATATCCAAAATGTATTTTAAAATTTTATTTTTTGGTAGCCAGATAGAAGCTAAAAGTGGTTGTAGCCAAATGATGAAAAATAGCGCCATATAACTCAACTGAAATCCAACATCAAACAAAAAGGAAGGTTGGAAAAGTAAAATAAGTAGCATCGACACCAAAAGAGTATGGTAAATATTTACACTTCTTCGCAAATGGCTCCCTATTGCAACAAAAGAAAACATAACCACCGAACGAACCACAGATGGCGCTAAACCGGCAATTAATCCAAATAAGGATAACGAACCCAGAATGATTATCAGCTTGATGAAAGAGCCACGTTTTGTATTGGGTAATGGTTTGAGAATGAAAGTGACAAAGAGCAATATAAACCCAATATGCAATCCTGAAACGGATAGAATATGTACCGCACCGGCATATTGATAATCCCGAATAATTTCTGGAGAAATGTCTTGTTGTTGTCCCATAATCAACGCAACAGCTACATTTAATTCGGTTTTGTGGAAGTTGTTTTTCTCTAAGTTATGAATAATTTTTGTTCTTAATCGAGAGGTATAATACCAAATATTCTTGTCTGTTTCTGAACTTATGCTAATCTCATCAGTATCTGCATACAGTTGGGCATAGATTTGTTTGTTCTCCAAATAGTTGCTGTAATCAAATTGGTTGGGATTATTGGGGGGACTGTTTTTATACAAAGTGCCTTTAATTCGTAGTTGAGTTCCAATTTCGAATTGACGATTCAAGCTGTCTTTTCGGATATTTAAGATTATTCTACCCGAACTTTCTGTTTGATCAATGCGGTTTACTATGGCGATATAACGATCGTTAAAATTAGAATTTTTTAATTTTTCGCGTAGCGTGACAGAAATCAGATGTGGTTTTTTAAAAATAGAATTATAATGGGTATAATTACTTTTTTGGTAATAATCAGTATGAACAATTAATGTTATTGCTCCAATAAAAAAGGAAAGTACGTAAGTGGAAATACCGAAATAAGTATTTTGTGTGGAATTCTTTTTGGATAAAAAATAAAAAAAGATAAAAATGATGACGGAAATAAATAGTAAGGCAAAAACAATTTTAGGTTCAGGTTTCAAACAATAAGGAAATAGAATCCCTAAAATAAAACCAAATGTTATTCTCGCTAAAGGAAATTGCAGCACTTTCATTTATCTAAAGTACAATTTTTTAGTAAGAATAACTTTATTTTTTTTATAAAAAATGATTCAGGTATTTATCTGATAATTCTATTTATTTGTGCAAAGGAGCTTTGGTAATAGGGTTCCTTTGTGGAGGAGATTATTACACCTTTGGAAGTAGAAGAATGAATAAATTTTACATCATCGTCAGCAACATCGATTACCATTCCCACATGATTAATTTGAGATTTTCTATTGGTTTTAAAAAATATTAAATCTCCTTTTTTAATATTATCCCTTTCTTTATCAATGATTAAACCCAATTTTGATTGTTCGAAAGAGGAACGTGGAAGTTGAATATTATAAGAATTAAAAACAGAATAAATTAATCCGGAACAGTCAAAACCTGCTTTAGTCGTGCCTCCACTTTTATATTTAATACCAAGATTTTCAGACGCGGAATGAATTAATTGCGCTATTAAATGCTTTGTTCTATCCGTTTCTACCTCTGTTTTTTTTTCAGGAATAATTACTGAAGTTGATTTACAGGCCGTAAAAAAAATAAGAACCAATAAAAGGTAAAGTAGGTGTTTCAAAAGAGTTGTTTTTTGCAGATTTTATAAGAATTGGTGTCAATGCAAATCAGCCACAATCAATTTTGCTGTTTTTTCGCTGGCACCAGTTCCGCCAAGTTTTGCTTCTAGAACGTTATATTTCTCTAAAAGTTGTTTGCGATGACTAGATTCCAGAATTTTTTTCAATTCTTCCCGAATACGTTTTGTTGTGCAGTCTTCCTGAATTAATTCGGTGACTACTTCTTCATCCATAATTAAATTCACTAGCGAAATGTATTTTAGCGTAATGATTCGTTTTGCAATTTGGTATGAAGCCCAGCTCCCCTTGTAACAAACCACTTCCGGAACTTTAAAAAGTGCCGTTTCCAGCGTTGCTGTTCCTGATGTAACTAATGCAGCAGTTGCGTTTTGCAATAAAGCATAGGTTTTATTGGATATGAATTTTATGTTTTCATTGGATATAAAATTCTCATAAAATGAATATTCCTGACTTGGAGCACCAGCAATGACAAATTGATATTCAGGGAAATCATTAACAACGCTTAACATTACCGATAGCATTTTAGTGATTTCTTGTTTTCGGCTGCCAGGTAAAATGGCTATAATAGGTTTTCCATCTAATTTATTTTCTTTTCTAAAAATCGATGCATCTATCGGTGTTTGGTTATGGATTGCGTCAATCAATGGATGACCAACAAATTCAACAGGAAAATGATGTTTGTCTTCGTAAAAACTTTTTTCGAAAGGCAAAATCACATACATTTTGTCTATATCACGTTTGATTTCTGTAATGCGGCTTTCCTTCCATGCCCAAATTTGGGGTGAAATATAGTAATGGGTTTTTATACCTAATCCTTTTGCCCACTTTGCAATTCGTAAATTGAAACCTGGATAATCGATGAATATAAGAACATCCGGTTGAAATTTCAGAATGTCATTTTTGCATATTTTTATATTGTTCAAAATAGTTTTCAAATTGAAAATTACTTCAATAAATCCCATAAAAGCCAATTCGCGATAATGTTTCACCAAAGTTCCGCCAACATTTTGCATCAAATCACCTCCCCAAAACCGAATCTCAGCATTTGGATCTTCTTTGTAAAGCGCTTTCATTAAATTAGAACCATGCAAATCTCCCGAAGCTTCTCCAGCAATTATGTAGTATTTCATGTTTTTAATTTTTGGTATTAGTGACGAATTTGGAGTTTTTAATATTAAAATTTTATGTTTAACAAAGGCATGAATATTGTTTTTTTTTAAATAAATAGTGACACAATAGTCATGATAATTACCGCTAAAACAACTCCGCGAGCCATGAGCTCTTTGTTTAATTTAAGTAAAATTCCAAAAGCTACCAAGTCAAGAATAGATCCCAAAGTGATTATTTTACCTAGTTTGCCTTCAAATCTCATAATTTGGATACCGTTGATAAAAGTGAAGTCAGTGAAGAAAGTGATGAAAAGATAACTTCCCAATATTGAAGCTAAAATCCCAATTATAAATCCTGTTAATAAATCTATTTTATTCATTCCAATTCCAGGTGTTAAGTTGTTGTGTTGCATGATGGGCTGTCAAATCAAATTGGACTGGAACTATAGAAATATATCCGTTTTTTAATGCCCATTCATCAGTATCTTCACCATTGTCTTGGTTTACAAATTCTCCGGTAAGCCAATAATAATCTCTGCCTTGCGGGGTTTTACGTTTGTCGAATTTTTCCATCCAAATTGCTTTAGCCTGACGGCAAATTTTGATTCCTTGGATCTCTTTTTCTTTCAATTTTGGAAAATTTACATTCAAAACAACTCCTTCGGGTAGTTTATTTTCAAGAACTTCCAATGTTATTTTTCGAATAAAGGACTTTATGTTTTCAAAATTGGCATTCCAGTCGTAATCTAACAAAGAAAATCCAATGGCTTGAATTCCTTCGATACCAGCTTCAACAGCAGCACTCATAGTTCCGGAATAGATTACATTTATCGAAGAATTAGAACCGTGATTGACACCTGAAACACACAAATCTGGTTTTCTTTTCAAAATTTCGCTCACAGCAAATTTCACACAATCTACTGGAGTTCCAGAACAACTGTATTCGGTTATGGGATCGTTTTCTTTGGAAATTTTATTTAAATAGAGTGTGTCATTGATTGTGATTCCGTGGCCTGTTGCACTTTGCGGAGCGTCAGGAGCGACTACAACAACTTCTCCTATTTCTGCCATAACGGCTATTAATGCTCTAATTCCCGGAGCAGAAATTCCATCGTCATTTGTAACTAATATTAGTGGCTTGGAGTGTTTTGTCATTTTATGTTTTAAGAAAGGATTTCTAATTAAAGATTTAGATAGCAAATGTACTCACACAAAACGAAATTCTATAAACAAAGAAAATAAAATTTATCAACTTAGAATATTTAACCCAGATGAAAAAAAACAATTTTATATCTTTAACAAAAAATTATGCAGCCCTTGTTATAGTTGGCATAGTTTTTACCGTAATTTAGTTTAAAAATTGATGAATACTATTACTGACTTTATGAAAAGAAATTATAAAATACTTCTTGTTGTTGTTTGTCTCTCAGCAACACTGTTTGCATTTAAAATTAATGCATCAAAAGAGGAAGATCCAGATAAAGATAAGTTGCTATTAGAATTATTAACGTTTGTAATTCAAAAAGGACATTATAATCCCGCAGCTATAGATGACACTTTTTCCAAAGGAATTTACAAAGATTATATCCAGGCTTTAGATCCTTCTAAACGATTTTTCTTGCAGTCAGATATTGATGAATTTTCAAAATATGAGACTGAATTAGATGATGAATTGTTAAATAAAGATTTGACTTTTTTTAATCTTACTTACGATCGTTTGATGAAAAGAATGGAAGAAAGTAAAAAGATATACAAGAGTGTCTTGAGTCAACCATTTGATTATAATGTTGATGAGAATTTTAATACGGATTATGAGAAAGCGCCTTATTCAAAAGATGAAAAAGAGCTCGCTGATAAATGGCGTAAACAAATCAAACTGTCAACACTTTCATCATTGACAGACCGTTTGAAAATTCAAGAAAATAAAAGCAAAGGTATTGTTGAACAGGAAGATAAAGCCGCTTCTGATCTTTTGAAACAAGGAGAGAAGCTCAAAGTTGACATTATTAATCCTGATAAGGAGAAAAGCAATAAAACTGCTGATACCAGCAAGCCTAAAACTTTCGCAGAATTAGAAAAAGAAACAAGAGGTAGTGCTTTGAAATCATTAGATGAGTATTTTGGATTTATGAAAGATTTAGATAGAAATGATTGGTTCTCTGTTTACATCAATTCAATTACTGCACGATTTGATCCGCATACCAGTTATTTTGCACCGGAAGAAAAAGAACGTTTTGATGTAAGTATTAGCGGAAAACTGGAAGGAATAGGGGCTCGTCTTCAAAAGAAAAATGATTTTACTGAAATATCTGAACTTATTTCTGGCGGTCCGGCTTGGAGAGGGAAACAACTTGAAGCAGGGGATTTAGTAATGAAAGTTGCTCAAGGAAATGATGAGGCTGTAGATGTGGTTGGGATGCGTCTAGATGATGTGGTTAAGAAAATAAAAGGACCAAAAGGAACTGAAGTTCGTCTTACCGTGAAAAAAGTTGACGGAACAATTAAAATCATTTCAATAATCAGAGATATTGTCGAAATTGAAGAAACCTATGCTAAATCAAGTATCGTTAATAAAAACGGATTGAAATACGGGGTTATTTATTTGCCAAAATTCTATATTGATTTTGAAAATAAAGACGGTAGAGACGCTGGAAAAGATATTGCTAAAGAAGTGGAACGTTTAAAAAGTGCTGGTGTAAACGGGATTGTATTAGATGTTCGTGATGATGGAGGAGGTTCATTATCAACAGTAGTAGATATTGCAGGTCTGTTTATTGAACAAGGCCCAATAGTTCAAATAAAATCGGCCGGAAGAAAGAAAGAAGTTTTATTTGATAAAGATAAAAAAATTGAATGGGATGGTCCATTAGTAATTATGGTGAATAGTTTTTCAGCTTCTGCATCTGAGATTTTAGCAGCTGCAATTCAAGATTATAAAAGAGGAATTATCATTGGTAGTAAACAAACTTACGGTAAGGGAACGGTGCAAAATGTAATTGATTTGAATCAGTTTGTTCGTAATAGTGCTGTTGGTGATTTAGGAGCGGTAAAAACAACTACGCAAAAATTCTACAGAATCAATGGTGGTTCTACGCAACTTGAAGGAGTCAGCAGCGATATTGTGATGCCAGACAGATACGCTTATTTAAAAATGGGGGAGCGTGATGTAGACAATGCTATGCCTTGGGATAAAATAGACCCTGCTGATTATACTGTTTGGAATAAAAACGCTAATTTTAATCAGGCTATTGCAAATAGTAAGAAAAGAATCTCTCAAAGTTCACAATTTCAGTTGATTGAGGAAAATGCTAAATGGATTGATAGTAGAAGTGAAGATAATAACTATAGTTTGAATATTGATAAATTCAAAACTGCTCAAAATGAAATTGAAGAAAAAGCTAAAAAATACAAACCTTTAGCAGATTATAAAAATACACTTAAGTTTACATCATTGCCTTATGAGGTGGATGAAGTTAATAAGGATGTAGTTTTAAAAGAAAAAAGAGACAGATGGCATGAAGCATTGTCAAAAGATATTTATGTTGAAGAAGCGTTAAATGTTTTAGATGATTTACAATTGAAATCAATAGTAAAAAAGAGTTTGCCTGCTAAATTAAAAAAAGACAAATTAGCTAAGTCATAAGTTTTTAGCATTATAGTTAATTGCTAATGCGCTCCAGTTATTCTAAATAGAATTTCTGGAGCGTATTTAGTTTTATTATGTTTTGTTTTTTCTTTAATTTAGGGTTAATTAATAAAATTAGAAGATATGCGAAATCACCAGTTGTTTTATTCAGTTGCTATTCTGCTTAGTTTGAACTTTTTTTCTTTCTGTAAAAAGAATTTAGATGCCGATAATGCTGTTGATAGTTATAGCTTACAGCAGAATCAAAAGCATCTTGAAATGGCAGATGTATCTTTTGATTTTTTGCCATCTTCAACAACCAATCAAATTGTAAAACACGATTATTTCACTTTATCGTATAATGAAAAGTATGAGTAAGCGGAATGGGTTGTTTATGAATTAAAGAAAAGCTATCTAATCAATAATAGTTTTAAGCGCCCTTTTTTTATTGAAGACCCTAATGTGGAAACGGGATCAGCTGATTGGAGAAATTACAAGAAATCAGGTTTTGATAAAGGGCATTTGTGTCCGGCAGGAGATATGGAATTTTCTAGAAATGCTTATAATGATACTTTTTTTACATCTAATATTTCTCCACAATTGCATGGTTTTAATGATGGAGTTTGGAACAGATTAGAACAAAAAGTTCGTTATTGGGCTGCAAAATACGATGGAATCTATGTAGTTACTGGCGGGATTTTAGAGTCTTCACTTAAAACGATAGGCAGGGAAAAGGTTTCAGTCCCAAAATATTTTTATAAAGTCTTGCTAGATAAATCTAATGGAAAATACAAAATGATTGCTTTTCTTGTTCCAAATGAAGCAAGTGATAAACCTTTGTATGATTTTGTGGTTTCAGTTGATAGGATCGAAAAATTGACCAGAGTTGACTTTTTTTCTAAATTAGAGGATAAGTTAGAAAGTCAATTGGAAAAAAGTAGTGATTATAAAAGCTGGAGTTTTAATTAGCCTTGATATTAATGAAAAACTTTTGATGGCTCGTTTATTAGTTTTTATATTTTTTTAAAGCGACTGGAGGAAGCTCTTGAAAAAATAATTAAAACTTTAACGAGGCGAAAAACTTGAAATGAATAGCAGGATTTAGCTCCCAATATGACATTCCATTTACCACTCATTTACTTTATTGGCATCCATTTTAATAAATATAAAAAGTAAAATGGTAAACCCCCAAAGTCCTGATCCTCCATAAGAAAAGAAAGGTAACGGTACTCCAATTGTTGGGAAAACCCCTATGACCATTGCGATATTTACAAAGAAATGAATGAATAAAATACCGGCTACACAATAGCCATATACTCTACTGAATTTTGTTTTTTGTCTTTCGGCAAGATATATTAATCTCAAAAATAACCCTACAAAAAGTCCGATAACAACAAGAGAGCCTATAAATCCCCATTCTTCACCAACCGTTGTAAATATATAATCGGTATGTTGTTCCGGTACAAAACCTCCTTTGGTTTGTGTGCCTTCAAGAAAGCCTTTGCCTAGCCAACCTCCAGATCCAATTGCTATTTCGGATTGATTAGTGTTATAACCAATCCCTTTCATATCTACAGATTTTCCTAATAATATATTAAAACGGTCCCTGTGGTGTTGTTTAAATACATGCACAAAAACATAATTTACTGATAAGACAAATCCTGAAATTAAGGCAAACAAAATTCCGCTTAGGAGCATATTTCTATCGGATAAGCGTGATTTGAAATGTATAATGATTAGAACTAATAATGCAATCAAAATCACATATTGTGGCTGTAGTACTAATGTTAGTACAAATAAAAGAATGGTAATGAATCCTGTCCAAACGTACCAAGAAGGAAGTCCTTCACGATACAAAACGATGATGAAAATGCTGTAAATAAGTGCGCTTCCCGGGTCAGGCTGTGGTAAAATGAGCATAACAGGTAAAAATACGATGGCAAGTGCCTGTATTTGCCTGTTAACATCTTTCAAATTTATTTGAGGATCACTTAAGTATTTGGCTAATGCTAAGGCTGTAGCTGCTTTAGCAAATTCGGAAGGTTGTATTGTGAAACTTCCAATACCATACCAACAACGTTGTCCCGCTATGGTCTTACCAAAAGCAAATAAACCAACTAATGTTAATAATGATATTCCAAAAATAATACTGGCGTATTTTTCGTAAAATTTACCATCAACATAAAGTACAATAAAAATTAAAGGAATAGTTAATATGATGAATATGAGTTGTTTGTCGGAAGTGCCTTCCATAGAGGATAAGGAAGAGGAATAAATGTTTAACCAACCCATTATTACTAATAAACAATAGATAATGATACATATCCAGTCAAGATTGTTCGTTACGCTTTGGTTTTTCATTTGAAATAGGTTGCTTATTAGTTTTCTTTAGTAGAATCTATTGTAATAATTGGGCCTGCCGTTTTAATTATTGGACTTGCTATTTTTTTACTTAGAAGAGAATCTTTAGGGACTGTTTCTATTAAACTAGCTTCTTTCATTCCGCCTAATTTTGCATATCTATCCTGTAAACTTCTTTCAAGTATTCTCTTTTCTAAATCAGTTCTGGTTATTTTTTTTCTAAGATATTTTTCAATCATTAAACTGGCAATAGGCCCTGCTATTGTTGCCCCAAAACCACCATTTTCTACTAAAATTGCTATTGCAATCTTGGGATTGTCTTTTGGCGCAAAAGCAACAAATATGGAGTGATCCTCAAGTTTTACTCTTTTTCCATCGATTTTTGCATAATTCTCAGCTGTTCCAGTTTTACCACAAATATCAATTCCGGGTACATTTAATCCATGTGCTGTCCCAAAATTATACACATCAAATAAACCGCTAATCATGGGTTTGTAATATTTTTTGTCTATTGTGGTAACATGCTTGGTCGTGAATTTTTTATCAATTTTGTGACCTTCAATTTTTTTGATGATATGAGGGGTGTAATAATATCCTTCATTTGCAACAGTTGCCATCATATTAGCAAGCTGTATAGGAGTCATTAAAACTTCTCCTTGACCGATCGAATTGGATACGATTGTTGTGCTACGCCAACCGCCATTTGGATAGATTTTTTTGTAGGTTTTAGAATCTGGAATATTTCCTTTTTTACCAGTAGGTAAATCATAACCCATAAATTGTCCTAGTCCAAAACTTTTTACGTGATTGCTCCAAACATCAACAGCATAAGCTGGTTTGGCGTATTTATTAATAGTTAACATGTAGGCACTCGCAAAATAGGTATTACAAGAATTGTAAATACCATTATGTAATTGATGAGGGCCAAAACCATGGCATTTCATAAATCGGCCTCTTGCATAACTAAAACCATGATGACACATGAAAGTAGTCTGTTCATTTATAACGCCTTCTTGAAGAGCCACAAGTCCAGTCAGTATCTTAAATGGAGATCCCGGAGGATATTCAGCTAATAGTCCTCTGTCATAAAGTGGTTTTGCAATGGAATCATGATATAGTAACGTGTAGTTTTTAGAACGCTGTCTCCCTACAAGTATTCCTGGGTCATAAGATGGAGCTGTAACTAGAGCTAATATCTCTCCAGTTTTTGGTTCAATAGCTACAATTCCTCCTCTTTTATTGATCATTAATTGCTCGCCATATTTTTGAAGTTCGGCGTCAATAGTAAGGTTTATATCTTCCCCTTGAACAGCAATAGTGTCGTATTTTCCTTCTTTGTAGGAACCAATTTCTCTATTATATTTATCTTTTTGGAAGTATTTTACTCCTTTTATTCCTCGTAAAATATCTTCGTAGCTTTCTTCAACGCCTTGTCTTCCAATTAAATCGCCACTATTGTAATAAGGATTTTTGGCAACTAATTTTTCGTTCACTTGCGTGATAAATCCAAAAACGTTAGCGCCATAGTCTACTTCGTAATCACGTAAAGAACGTTTTTGAAAGTAGAAGCCTTCATATTTTCGTATTTTTTCCTGAAAAGCAGCAAATTCGCTTTTATTTAATTGTGGTAAAAAAACAGAAGGTAATCGGGGACTATATACCTTGGCTTTTGCCATTCTTTTTATAAAATCTTCTTTTGTTACATCTAGCAGTTGACAAAATTCCAATGTGTCAATATTTTTAACATCTCTTGGGATAACCATGATGTCATAAGAAGCTTGATTGGCAACTAATAATTTGCCATGTCTATCATAAATATAACCTCTTTCCGGATAGTCATATTTTATTTTTATGGCATTATTGTCTGATTTTAGTTTGAACGAATCATCTATAATTTGTAAATAGAATATCCGTATTACTAGCAACGATGCTGCAACAATGATTAAGGAAGGCAGCAATAATTTTCTCATCTTTTGTTTGGCTTAATAAGATATATTATTATAATGCAAATTAGTATTGTAAATACGCTACTGAGGAGGGTTCGCAGTAAAACGTCCAAGATAAAACTAAATTGAAATGCTTCTAGTACGAATAATACTAAGTGATGAATTACAACGGACATTAATATAAAAGAGAAACGCTCCGGAGTTAAAACATCATTTAATCGCACCGTTTGATATTCATAGCTTAATCCAAATGAAAATTTAAAGATATAAGGTCTGAAATAGGCTAAAAGGATACATGCAGTCGTATGTATACCTCCAGAATTACTGAACATATCCATAATAAGACCTAAAAAGAAACTAGCGATCAACAATCCAGATTTATTACCGTTTACGGGATATAATATTATAAAAAGCAGGTATGGAAATGGACTTATATAGCCCAAAAAATTCATATTATTGAAAATAATAATTTGAACTGCTAATAGCAAAACAAAACGGAAAATATTGACTAACAACGTGCTATTCATCTTTTTTTCCTTTTTCTAAATTAATAAGTTCGTCGCGTTCTTTACTTTTTATGATGTAAACATGACCTAAATTTGTCATGTCATTAAACAGTTTTACATCTAGAGTATAATAATTGGTTTGATTGTCAATATAAATTTTAGCAATAGTTCCAATATTAATATTCTCAGGAAATATAACGGATTGTCCTCCGGTTACAATTGTGTCCCCTTTTCTGATAGCCGCTAATCTTGGTACATCTATCAATTGAACAAAACCAGTACTTTTTCCATTCCAAACCAAAGACCCAAAATGATTTGATTTTTTAATCTTGGCGTTAATTTGAGATTTTTTATTTAAAATGCTAATTACTGTCGCATAATGTGGAGAAGTATTGTCAATGATTCCTACGATTCCTAAGCTATTTATCACACCCATATCTGGTTTTACACCTTGTAATTCACCTGAATTCAATGTTAAATAATTTTCATAAACATTGTATGAATTGTGTATCACCTTTGAAACGATGATGTCATCTGCTTTTACACCTTTTAAGCTATCTAATTTTTGTACGGCAGTTGTGTCTTTGCGATTAAAGAGAAAACTTTTTAATTCGGCATTTTCTTGTGCTAACGCATCATTTTGAGTTTTTAAATTCAAATACTCATTTACAGAATTAACTTTTTCGTAAACTCCGCCACTTAAAAAGTTAGCAGAACTTATTATTTTACTTCTGTGAAAAGAATGAGATTGAATGGTGAGCACGAGTGAAATGCCCAAAAGCAGCAAAAACAGTAATCTATTACTGTTTTTAAATATAAAATTAAATATTTGCTGCATGTACTATTGGTTATTTTGTTTCAGGTTCTATCTTAAATTTCTACTTACAAAACTAAACCGAGGTTTAAATTATCTAATATTATTTAAATTAGCAATAAAAACCTTATTTTATCAAGATACTTTTAAATTTTGTAATGTTTTTCAGTGCCATACCAGTTCCTCGAACTACAGCTCTTAATGGATCTTCAGCAATATAAACTGGTAAATCTGTTTTTTGAGAAATTCTTTTATCAAGACCTCTTAACATAGAACCGCCACCTGCAAGATAAATACCAGTATTATAAATATCTGCTGCTAATTCTGGAGGTGTTTGAGATAAAGTTTCCATTACGGCATCTTCAATTCGTTGAATCGATTTGTCTAATGCTTTAGCAATTTCACGGTAAGACACTTCTACTTGTTTTGGTTTACCGGTAAGTAAATCTCTTCCTTGAACTGACATGTCTTCTGGAGGAGTTTCTAAATCTTCGATTGCGGCTCCAATTTGGATTTTTATTTTCTCTGCAGTACTTTCTCCAACAAAAAGATTGTGTTGGGTACGCATGTAATATACGATGTCATTTGTAAATACATCACCGGCAATTTTCACCGATTTGTCACATACAATTCCGCCTAATGCAATTACAGCAATTTCAGTTGTTCCACCACCGATATCAACAATCATGTTTCCTTTAGGTTGCATAATGTCAATACCAATACCAATAGCTGCTGCCATAGGTTCGTGTATTAGATATACTTCTTTTCCGTTAACTCTTTCACAAGATTCTTTAACCGCTCTCATTTCCACTTCGGTGATACCGGAAGGAATACAAACAACCATTCTTAATGCGGGAGTAAACATTCTTTTCTTTAATGCCGGTATGCTTTTTATAAACATACTGATCATTTTTTCAGAGGCATCAAAATCAGCAATTACACCATCTTTCAATGGTCTTATCGTCTTAATGTTTTCATGTGTTTTACCCTGCATCATGTTTGCTTCTTTCCCTACAGCAATGATTTTGCCTGAAACTCTATCACGAGCAACTATTGAGGGACTGTCAATTACGACTTTATCATTATGTATGATTAAAGTATTAGCGGTACCAAGGTCTATCGCGATATCCTCGGTCATGAAATCAAAAAATCCCATAAGTTTTTTAAGGGTTAAAAAGTTATAAATTTGTGACGGGCAAAGTTAAACAAATTAATGTTTAAAATGACGAGTTCCTGTAAATACCATTGCAACTTTATTTTCATTACAATAATTGATGCTTAATTCATCTTTAATGGATCCTCCGGGTTGAATTACAGCAGTTATTCCTGCTTTTTTAGCTATTTCCACGCAATCAGGGAAAGGAAAGAACGCATCGCTTGCCATAGACGCACCATGTAAATCAAATCCAAAAGTTTTTGCTTTTTCAATGGCTTGTAATAAGGCATCAACTCTTGATGTTTGCCCTGTACCAGACGCAATAAGTGTGCCGTTTTTTGCAAAAACAATCGTGTTTGATTTTGTATTTTTACAAATTTTAGAAGCAAATATTAAATCTTGAACTTCTTGTTCAGTTGGTGCTGTAGTTGTAACGGTTCTTAAGTCTTCTTTATTGTCAGTTATATTGTTTCTTTCTTGGACTAAAATTCCGTTTAAGCAAGTTCGTACCTGTTTTTGTGGTAAAGCTACTTCGTTTTGAATTAATATAATTCTGTTTTTCTTCTCTTGTAAAATTGCCGCAGCTTCGGTGTCATATTCCGGAGCAATAACTACTTCACAAAATAATTTGTTTATTTCTGTTGCAGTTGCTACGTCAATTTTAGTATTGGAAATTAAAACACCCCCAAAAGCTGAAGTTGGGTCACAAGCCAATGCTACATTATAAGCTTCACTAATAGTTTTTCTAGTAGCTAAACCACAAGCATTATTGTGTTTTAATATGGCAAAAGTAGGGCCGTCATTCTTGAATTCATTAATCAAATTTACGGCAGCATCTACATCTAATAAATTATTGTAAGACAATTCTTTTCCGTGAACTTTTTTGAACATAGCGTCAAAGTCACCAAAGAAAAATCCTTTTTGATGTGGATTTTCTCCATATCTCAAGACTTGACCGTGAGCAATACTTTGTTTATAAACGGTTTCGTCTGTATTGAAATAATTGAAAATTGCGGTGTCGTAGTGTGATGAAACATGAAATGCTTTTGTAGCCAATAATTTTCTGTTGGCAAGAGTAGTAGCTCCGTTTTGATCTGTGATTAAATCTAAAAGTAAACTGTATTCATCAACAGAAGCTACAATTACAGTGTCTTTAAAGTTTTTTGCGGCAGCACGAATCAAAGAAATTCCACCAATATCTATTTTCTCAATAATATCTGATTCACTTGCTCCTGAAGCAACTGTTTTCTCAAATGGATATAAATCAACTATAACTAAATCAATTTGTGGGATATTGAACTCTTGCATTTGTTGCACATCACTTTCATTATCCTGACGGTTTAGGATTCCTCCAAAAACTTTTGGATGTAATGTTTTTACTCTTCCACCAAGAATGGAAGGATAAGAAGTTACGTCTTCAACAGGAACTACAGGGATTCCTAAATTTTTTATAAAATCTTCGGTTCCTCCAGTAGAGTAAAGTATAACATTTTGTTCGTGCAGTTTTCTTACAATTGGTTCAAGACCTTCTTTTGAGAATACCGAAATTAATGCAGATTGAATAGTTTTTGTTGTGTTCATTGTGTAGTTATAATTATAAAGTGCAAAAATAGTTTTTTTTTGATTATAAAATTCAATGAATTTATGTAACATTATCTTAAAAAAATATACCAATTGGTAGGTGGGTTTTTATTAGGTTTATGAAAAATATAATGTAGAATTTTACCTTAACGCAAAAAAGATTTTATGATAGTCTATCTTCGGTTATTAAAAGAGAGTTTTGGTTTTGCAATGAATGCTTTGCAAAACAACAAATTGAGAACTTTGCTTTCTTTATTAGGGGTTACTATTGGTATATTTTCAATAATAGCCGTGCTTGCAGCTGTAGATTCATTGGATAGAAAAATCACCAAAGATTTAAGCAGCCTTGATAAAAACACGATCTATTTGATGAAATTTTCTTTCGGGCCTTCGGATATTCCACAATGGAAAAGAGAACAGTTTCCTAATGTAAAGTATGACGAATATACTTATATGAAAGGGGTTATGACTAATACGGATCAAATGGGATATCAAATATTTACCAAAAGAGAATCTATAAAATACGATTCAAAAACAGTTAGTGATGTTAATATTGTTCCAGTTTCCCATGAATTTATTGATATTCAGGGATTAGAATTTGAAGAAGGGAGATTTTATAATGAGTCTGAAGCTAATTCTGGTGCTACGGTAATTGTTTTAGGGGACGAAATTGCTAAATCCTTATTTGAGAATATTGATCCAATTGGAAAAAACGTACGTTTATATGGTAAAAGATTCACCGTTATAGGTGTTTTGAAAAAACAAGGAGCAGGATTGTTTGGGGATAGTAATGATACTTCTGCTTTTATTCCGGTTAATTTTGTTCGACAATTGTATGGTGATAATAATACTTCATTGACTAATGTAATCATTTTTAAGCCAGAAAGAGGAGTGGATATGGATGCATATAGAGGCGAAATTTCTCAAAAATTAAGAAGTTATAGAGGTTTGAAAGCAGGTGAAATTGATAATTTCTTTGTTAATGTGTTTTCTGGATTTACGGATTTTATAGACGGTATTATAGGACAAATGAATGTAGTAGGGTGGATTATCAGTGGATTTTCATTGCTTGTTGGTGGTTTTGGAATTGCAAATATTATGTTTGTTTCAGTAAAAGAACGTACCAATTTAATAGGAATCCAGAAATCATTGGGAGCCAAAAATAAATTTATATTGTTTCAGTTTTTATTCGAAGCTATAATACTTTCAGTAATTGGTGGAATAATTGGACTTTTATTAGTTTGGATAATTTCAGTGATTTTAACCAGCGCACTGGATTTCGAATTTGTTTTAGGCATGGGAAATATTCTTTTAGGAACTGGACTTGCTGCTATCATTGGTTTGATTTCAGGAATACTTCCAGCAATTGCCGCTTCAAAATTAGATCCAGTAGAGGCAATTAGAACGGGAATGTAAAACTGACTGACTTTGAAAAAGAATCTGAATTTTATATAAAAAAGGCTTTCAAAATTATTTGAAAGCCTTTTTGTTTGAATCTTAAAAAGATGAAATTTAAAGTATAAAAAATCCCGATTGCTCGGGATTTTCGTTTATCTGATATTATTGTTTTGAATCAAATCAATGTACAAGTTAATCTTGTCTTTCAATTCTTTTCTAGGTGTTATAAAGTCTAAGAAACCATGTTCAAGAACAAATTCAGCGGTTTGAAAGCCTTCTGGTAAATCTTTACCGGTTGTGTCTCTTACTACTCTTGGTCCTGCAAATCCAATTAATGCACCTGGTTCAGAAATATTAATATCTCCTAGCATAGCATAAGAAGCAGTTGTTCCTCCTGTTGTTGGATCTGTACATAACGAAATGTAAGGCAATTTTGCTTCAGCAAGTTGAGCCAGTTTAACAGATGTTTTAGCTAGCTGCATCAAAGAATAAGCTGCTTCCATCATTCTTGCTCCACCAGATTTAGAAATCATCACAAATGGTAATTTGTTTTGAATAGCGTGATCGATTCCTCTTGCTATTTTTTCTCCCACAACTGCTCCCATAGAACCACCAATAAAGGCAAAGTCCATACAGCAAATTACTAATTCTTTTCCTTTAGATTTTCCAACTCCAGTGCGCACTGCATCTTTAAGTTTGGTTTTTTCCATAACATCTTTTAATCGATCTGCATATTTTTTTGTGTCAACAAAATGCAAAGGGTCTTTAGAAGTCATGTTTTTATCTAATTCAACAAATTCATTGTTGTCAAATAAAATTTGAAAATATTCTGCACTTCCAATTCTAACATGAAAACCATCCTCGGGACTTACAAATAAGTTACGAGCTAGTTCATCGGCATCAATAATTTTTCCAGTTGGAGATTTGTACCAAAGCCCTTTTGGGATATCCATCTTGTCTTCGGTAGCAGTAGTAATCCCTTTTTCTTTTCTTTTAAACCAAGCCATTTTTCTAGTGTTCAGTGTTCAGTAATCCGTTCCTGTAGTTTCTGGTTTAGATTTCAAATCCCGATGGTTACATCGGGATTCAAAAACTTTAAACTTAATTTTATTATAGTGTATTCACATTGTTTAAGTCAGCAAATGCTTGCTCAAGTCTTGTGTTGAAAGTAACTTCACTTTCACGTAACCATTTTCTTGGGTCGTAATATTTTTTGTTTGGAGCATCAGAACCTTCTGGATTTCCAATTTGAGTTTTCAAATAGTCAATATTTTTCACCATATAATCACGAATACCTTCAGTAAATGCAAATTGCAAGTCAGTGTCAATATTCATTTTTATTACACCGTAGCTAATACCTTCTCTGATTTCTTCCAATGTAGAACCTGAACCACCATGGAAAACGAAATCTACTGGATTAGATCCTGTGTTGAATTTGTTTTGTACGAAATCTTGAGAATTTTTTAAGATTTTTGGAGTCAATTTTACATTTCCGGGTTTGTAAACACCGTGAACGTTACCAAAAGCTGCAGCAATTGTAAATCTTGGACTTACTTTTGAAAGTTCTTCGTATGCGTAAGCAACTTCTTCTGGTTGCGTATATAATTTTGAGCTATCAACATCAGAGTTGTCAACACCATCTTCTTCACCACCTGTAATTCCAAGTTCGATTTCCAATGTCATTCCCATTTTGCTCATTCTTTCTAAATAACCTTTGCAAATTTCGATGTTTTCTTCGATAGGCTCTTCAGATAAATCAATCATGTGAGAAGAGAATAATGGTTTTCCAGTTTTAGCAAAATGTGCTTCTGAAGCGTCTAATAAACCATCAATCCAAGGTAATAATTTTTTTGCACAATGGTCAGTATGTAAGATTACAGTTGCTCCGTAAGCTTCCGCCAAAGTGTGAATATGTAATGCTCCAGCAATTCCACCAGCGATAGCTGCTTTTTCACCTGCATTGGAAAGTCCTTTTCCAGCGTTGAATTGTGCTCCTCCATTAGAAAATTGGATGATAACTGGTGCGTTTAATTTAGCTGCAGTTTCAAGAACACCATTGATGGTATTTGATCCCGTAACATTTACTGCCGGTAATGCAAATCCTTTCTCTTTAGCATAGTTAAAAATTTCCTGAACCTGATCTCCTGTAGCTACGCCTGGTTTTATGTTGTGTGCCATTGTAATTCTTTTAGTTATTTTTTAGTTTTTAGTTTGCAAAAATAAGAATTAATTAGCATTAGAACGGATAATTTATACCAAAATTTAAAACAGAGTGTCCAAAATTGTATTCTTGGAACCATCGTTTGTTAGTTTCATTGGCTGGATTATAGGTTTTAAACCCTAAATCAAACCGAATTACAAAAAAACTTAAATCGTATCGCAACCCAAATCCAGAGCCAATTGCTATATCTTTTAAATTTTTTAAATTTTTAAAAGTTGATTTTTCATCAGTCACATTGTCGAGTACATTCCATATGTTTCCTGCATCTGCAAAAAGAGCTCCTTTTAAACTGCCTAATACTTTAAATCTAAATTCACCGCTAAAGGCAATTTTCATGTTTGCTTCATTAAAATCATTTGAAGCACCGCTGCTTCCGGGACCAAGGCTATAGGGTTGCCATGCTCTGTTGTCATTAGAACCACCTGAAAAATAACTTCTTGAAAATGGAACGTTATTTGAATTACCAAACGGTATGGCTATCCCAAAGAAAGTTCTAACGGCAAATACTTTTTCTTTTGTCAGATCCCAATGTTTAATATAATCGAACTCCGTTTTTATATATTCGGAGTATTCTAAATTAAATATTTGATAATTGTTATCTGAATTTTTAGGCAAATTTGTTGCTTTCGAAAGTAAGGATAATAAAGTTCCGGCAGATTCAATTTTTGTTCTAAAGAGATAAAAATTATTATCCAGTAAGTCAGTTTTAGTGGTTTTGGAAAAACTATAACTTGTAGCCAGGATAAAATCATTCTCGGTAAGTCTAACTCTTCGTTCTTCAATACTTTTTACGTTTTCATAATTTTTATCAGTTGGGACCAATGAAGTGTTTCCAGTCAAAACATCATTAGTGAATCCTAATGTCCCGTCTTCGATTATTAAATCTTTATCTTTGGAATTATTATAATATGATGAGTTTGTATTGTATACTTTTCCTATAGCATTCAAAGCATTATAGGATGATCTATACACATTGAAATAATTTTGTGGATTTAGATTGCGCACAAATTGTGCATTGAATAAATCAAAACGAGCTGTATTATTTTTCTTTGGAGTCCAATTATAGGATAACGCTCCGGTAAAATTCTCTTTATCCAAACCGATATTCCTTTGTTTTGCAAAACCAACAGTAATAAGGGTCGAAGGAATCATGCTTTTTGGAATGATTTTTTCAGTTCCAAAAGGGATGAAAATTCTTGGAAAATTTAATTTTAAATCTACTCCGTATTCTGAAACATTAAAAAAGTTATTATTAGGATTTGCTAAATCTTTAGAAGATCCTATATTTCCACGAGCAGCTATTTCTAACGTTTCAGCGCCATTAAATACGTTTCGTATGGTTTCTGAAGCGCTTAACCCAATACCAATATCTTGGATATTAGAATGTGTCACATCAAACGTGGTACCGAAACTGTATTTTTTTCGTGGTGTCAGGTATACTTTTGCAATTAAAGAATGTGCAGTTGAGTCTCTTTTGTCTATTTCGTATTGTATAGACGGATAATTGAAAATTTTCAAATTATTCAAATAGCGAGTAGTTAAAACAGTTTTAGAATCAGCAAACAATGTTCCTTTTGTAATGAAAATGGCATTCGTTATTGCCCGAGGTTTATATCTTATTTTTTCGTAACCATACAAATTAAAGTTGTTGTAGGTGATGCTATCAGTGATTTGTCTGTTATTGCCATTAGGGGAATAATCAGTATATATATTTACATCACTTATTTTGTACATTTTGAAAGGTTCCGTTTTACTGGAGTCTTGTTGTTGATACGAATAATTATTGATGACTAAATTTACATTTGCTTTATTGACTTTTTTAATCGTGTCCAAGTCAAAAGAGATGTAATTAGGTTGGAAATAATAAACTCCGTTGTTTCTAAAGTGTGTAGTTATTCGGTTTTTTTCATCTTCAAAATCAGATGTTTTATACTGGTTTCCAGATTTAATAAGGGTTTTATTTTTGGTAGCTTCGTACATTGAATCCAATACAGGAGTCGAAATGGAAGTTCTTAATGAATCCAATAAATATGGCTCAAGTGTAGTTATTGCATATTTTATTTTAGCCTTCTTTGTTTTTAAAGTATCTATGGTATAGGTAGCTTTAACATTGAAAAATCCATTATTAAAGTAATAATACTTCAATCGTAATATCGATTTGTCAGTTTTAGTTTTATCAATAATTATAGGTGGTTCCCCTGTTTTTTTTAGGAAATCATGAATGCCGTGGTAAAAAAAAGATTTTCCAAGTCTGTCTACTTGTTTTGCTGAAAGCAATCTTGATTGCCTTTCATATTTTTCGGGATTATTGGTAAACTTTGCTTGATAGGTAGAGTCTGGATTTAGATTGGCTAAATTGTATAAATTCAATCGCAAACGATACCCTAGAAAGGTGCTATTTGGTTTTTGATACAATTGATTGAAGATGATTTCTTCTTTTGTGGCTTTGTTATTTACTGAAATTTCATTTTTAGTAAGTAAATGTTTGCCCTCTGGAACTCTTTTTACAGCGTTACATGCACATATAAATATTGCAATTAGAATAAATGCTGCTATTTTTGTAGAAATCTTTTTCAAGTGTTATAAAATATTTAATTCAAAAGTACATTATTTTATGGTTAGTAAAAACCAAATAAAACTTATAACGAGTTTACAGCAAAAAAAATATAGGTTCACCAATAAATTATTTTTTGCCGAAGGCGTGAAAGTAATTCAGGAATTATTACAGTCAAATTTTGAACTGGATCATTTGTATACGACACAAAACGATTTTGAAGAAGTTTTAAACGGAAAAAAGACGTTGATTGATGACGGTGATTTAAAAAAAATAAGTGCTCTTTCCTCGCCTAATTCTTGTTTAGCAGTTTTTAAGATGCCAATTGAAAAAGAAATGATTGAATCCGGATTGATTCTAGCTCTTGATAGCATTCGTGATCCCGGAAATCTAGGAACCATATTGCGATTATGCGACTGGTTTGGGATTCATCAATTAGTATGCTCAAAGGAAACCGTTGATATTTATAATCCAAAAGTGGTGCAGGCTACAATGGGCTCCATTGCAAGGGTGAATGTTTCTTACGTTGACTTAAATGCTTTTATTTTACAAACTAAATTACCAGTTTTTGGTGCTTTTATGGATGGAGAGAATATTTATAAAACGACTTTGCCGCAGGAAGGAATAATTATTATGGGAAATGAAGCTAATGGCATTTCATCAGAAATTGAAAGACTAGTTCAAAACAGACTTACGATTCCTCGTTTTGGAGAAATTCAAAAAACGGAAAGTTTGAATGTTGCTACTGCAACGGCTATTATTCTTAGTGAGTTTAGAAGAAATTCGCTATAAAATAAAGCGTAATAACTGTTTTTTAATGGAAGGTGAAATTGATAAAAACGGCTCGTGACTTTATTGATTCGATATTACTTGTCCAAGGACTATTTGGATCTTTGTCTCTAATTAATTCATCTTTAAGGCCAAAGACACCTCTTATAGAAGGGGAGAATATAAAATATTCTGAAAATAAATCAATTCCAAAACCTAATTCGTAATTTGTTGTCCAAGGTTTTACTCTAAAACGTTGTTCTAAATTATCGTCTATAGATTTTGAATTGCTCGATAAATTTAAAGTTGTCGATAATCCTCCTTCAATATATGGACGTACATTACCGGTTCTAAGTGAAGAGAATTTCAATAGTAAAGGGAAATGAATATAAGTACTGTTTACTTCTCTTAGCTCGTCTATTTTTTTTGTAAAACCAGGATAGTATAAATCTCTTTTTGTGTAGTATAATCCTGGCTCAAATCGCAAGTTAATGTATTCATGAAGTTTTAAATCACCTACAATTCCAACATTGAAACCTGTTGTTTTTTTTACCTGAATATCAGGGCCAACTGTTTTATAGTCAATTTTAAAATCAAAAGAATTGAAACCTAGATAATATCCAAAATAAAGTCTTTTATTTTGAAAATTTTCCAAGTTAATAATCGGATCCTTACTAAACATACTTTTAGTAAACTGTGAGAATCCGTTCAGAGTGAAGGTTAATAAAATTAAAACAACTATTTTTTTCATCTTATTTTTTAGAAGCAGAATAAATGGTGGCTACGCCAAATGTTTGTGGCATTGCTATAACATCTATAAACCCAATTTTTCTCAAAATATTGTTCAGTTTTTCTCCATAAGGAAATGCTGCTGAGGATTCGGATAAATAGCCATAAGCAACATTATCTTTAGAAAATAATTTGCCTATAATAGGAAGGATGTTTTTGCTGTAAAAATTATAGCCTTGTTTATAAGGTGTTTTTTCAGGAACAGAGGTTTCCAGAATTACAAAGACACCGTTTGGCTTTAAAACTCTTAAAATTTCTGCCAAACCTTTTTCAAGCGTTTCAAAGTTTCTAACTCCAAAAGCGACTGTTATGGCGTCAAAATAATTGTCTTCAAAAGGCATATTCTCAGAGTCTGCCAAAAGCATCTCAATAATATTAGATAAATTTTTAGATGCAATTTTTTTTACACCTACTTCAAGCATACCAGCAGAAATATCTAACCCGATGATTTTTTCAGCATTAGTTTGTGCTAATAGAATAGCTAAATCTCCTGTGCCAGTTGCGATATCCAGAATTATTTTTGGATTAGATTTAGCAACAATTCCTAAAACTTTTTTACGCCATTTAATATCTATACCAAAAGAAATGACACGATTAAGATTGTCATAATTTCCAGATATGGTGTCAAACATTTTTGCAACTTGTTCCTTCTTGCCTAAAGTGGAATCTTTATAGGGTGTTATATTTTTTGACATTTTTTTAATTTCCACAAATATAATACAAACTACACAAACTAAAAATGGGTTTGAGTATTAGGTCGAAACTTTATTTATAATAAGATAAAGAGTACTCTTTTTGGAAAAAAGCTATAAATTCAAAATATCACTAAAAGTGGGTATTGTATCAACGTTTTTAATTGTTCAATTTTGAATTAATATTTTTAAATTATTTTTTCAATGATTAAAAGGGATTCAATGACCCAAATCAAATGGTTGTTTCTTGCGTTAACTTTATCATTTGTTCTTGTAAGCTGTGTTGAAAGTACTATTTTACAAAGTAGTATTGTATTTAAAGCGCAACATACGTTCTTAGGATTAAATTTGTTTTTGGAAATTTTAATTTTCTTTGTCTTTAGTACCTTCGTGGTATTTGGTATTAAAGGCTTTTTTGAGATGTATTCTCAAAAATCATCAAATACTATTATCTTCATTTCTGGAGTATTATTAGTGTTTGTGATTTTTATTTTATGTTATCAAATACTGTTTCAAGAATAGGTCATTCTCTTATCATTGATTAAAAAAAAACATCCCATATGGGATGTTTTTTATTTTCTGGAAAAAGTTTGATATGTATAATCGTAAAGATGCTTTTCATCTTTTTGATTAAATTCAGATGCTATGATTTCCCATTCATCAAGATTAATTTCAGGAAAAAAAGCGTCAGCTTCAAAATTATGATGAACTCTCGTGATTTCAATTTTATCTGTAAAAGTAAGGCCCAAGTTATAAATTTCTCCGCCTCCTATAATGTATGATGTTTCATTTATAGGGCAAATTTCTAATGCCTTTTGCATACTATGAACTACAATACAGCCTTCCGGTTGGTATCCTTCTTGTCTTGAAATAACAATGTGGATTCTGTTTGGTAGTGGTTTAGGGAAACTTTCAAATGTTTTGCGTCCCATTATGATATGATGTCCTGATGTCAGTGTTTTGAATCTTTTGAAATCATTAGGAAGATGCCAAACTAATTCATTATTTTTTCCAAGAGCATTATTTTCGGCAACTGCCGCAATCATTACTATCATAGTTCTTTAAATTTTATGTAGAGGATTCTTCGTTAATCTTTGTTTGTAATTGAGTTATTTTTTTTTGCTGTAAAGTTACAAGTCTATCTATTTGTTCTCTTTCCCAATTTTTATTCATAAAACGGTCTGTAATGTAAACTTTTATAAAATGTAATATGAATATAAAAAACCAGATTGTAATTCCCCAAATGTACCAATCAGCTTCTACATCAATACCAAAAAATTTATTGGCTACAAATAAAAAAAAACTTCCTAAAAGGAATAAAACAAAATGGAAATACAACCTCTTTTTTTGCTTAATTCGTCTTCTAGCATACTCATATTGTTGGTGTTGTTCTTTTTCCATAGGTTAAATTTTGTTTATAAAGATAAATTTTATTTTGAAAAGGCACAATTTTGATTCGGGATTATTTAGTAAGAAAACGTTTTCTTATTTTGGAAATAAAATTATAAACTTGTTAAATTAGCAATTTGTTTAAAAATTAACATAGTTTGTAGCTTTATGCTAAAACTTCATGTGCTTTGTCGAAACTTCAATTGAATTTATTTTCTTTGTCACATAATTCTAAAAATGAAATAGTTATGTCAATAAAGAAACAATTTGTAAAAACAAAACCGGTTTGTAAAGTTACATTTTCGGTAGAAGCAAAGCAAGCTAAAGCAGCGTCTGTGGTTGGTGATTTCAATAACTGGAATTTAGCCGAAGGAGCTTTAAGTAAATTGAAAAATGGTACTTTCAAAGCTACATACGACTTGAATAAAGATGCCTCTTATGAGTTTAAATATGTAATTGATGGAGAGTTTGTTAATGAGCCTGAAGCAGATTCATTTATATGGAATGACTTCGCTGGTGCTGAAAACGGTGTTTTATCTGTCTAAACTAGTATTAAAAAATTCGCTGTAAAGCGGATTTTTTATTTTGTTTTATCGGTAATTGAATTTTAAACAGATGCTGTTTTATACTGCAACAGTTCCTTTTATTAGGGCATGTGGCTCATAGCCTTCTAATGTAAAATCGTCAAAATCAAAATCGAATATATTTTTTATTGCTGGATTCAAAATCATTTTTGGTAATGGTCTTGGCTCGCGTGATAATTGTAATTCCAGTTGTTCAAAATGATTGTTGTAAATGTGTGCGTCTCCAAAAGTGTGAATAAATTCACCGATTTCTAATTCACAAACTTGTGCAATCATCATGGTCAATAATGCATAAGAAGCAATATTAAAAGGAACGCCCAAGAAAATATCGGCGCTTCTTTGGTATAATTGACAGGATAATTTGCCGTCGGAAACATAGAACTGAAAAAAAGCATGGCATGGCGGTAACGCCGCTTTGTTATTGGCTACATTTTCGTCAAATGATTTTTTTGTGTCTGGAAGTACAGAAGGATTCCAAGCTGAAACAAGCATTCTACGGCTGTTTGGATTGGTTTTTAGTTCCGTAATTAGTTCGGTAATCTGATCTATTTCTTCGCTATTCCAGTTGCGCCACTGATGACCATAAACAGGGCCTAAATCCCCATTGGCATCAGCCCAAGCATCCCATATTTTTACGCCGTTTTCTTGAAGATACTTAATGTTAGTGTCTCCTTTGAGGAACCAGAGCAATTCATAAATAATAGATTTTAGATGTAGTTTTTTGGTGGTAACCATTGGGAAACCTTCACTTAAATCAAAACGCATTTGATAACCAAATACACTTTTAGTTCCTGTTCCGGTACGATCTCCTTTTTGGCAACCGTTTTCCATAACGTGTTGCACTAAATCTAAATATTGCTTCATTTTATTTGGGGATTAATCGGTTAATCGGTTTTAGTTTAATCGTGAAACGGATGCTGGATTAACAATTAAACAAATTACGATTCTCTTTTTGAAATTTCATCTCTAATTTTAGCGGCTTTTTCATAATCTTCATGCGATACAGCTTGGTCCAGTAATTCGTTCAATTCTTGTAAACTATGTTTAGAATAGGTTTCACCAGATTTATTGCTTTCTTCTTCATGGCCAAAAGTGTCTGGATTAGAAAGGACATCGTCAATTTCTTGAGAATCTTTATTGGCTTCAAGCGGATTTGCCTTCAAATAAATTCCAGCTTTATCCAAGATGTTTTTATAGGTAAAAATTGGCGCATTAAAACGTAGTGCCAAAGCAATTGCATCGGATGTTCTTGCGTCTATAATTTCTTCAATTTTATCTCTTTCACAAATGATACTGGAGTAAAAAACACCATCAACTAATTTATGGATAATGACTTGTTTTACAACGATATCGAAACGCTCAGCAAAATTCTTGAATAAATCATGTGTCAAAGGGCGAGGTGGTTTGATCTCTTTTTCTAAAGCTATAGCGATAGATTGGGCTTCAAATGCTCCGATTACTATAGGTAGTTTTCTTTCTCCATCAACCTCATTCAAAATTAGAGCATAAGCTCCGTTTTGGGTTTGACTATATGAAATTCCTTTTATAGATAATTTAACTAAGCTCATAGTTGTGAAAATGGGAAAGTACGCTGTACTTGTTTTTTTAATAAAAATCAGCAGCATTTTTTTACAAAAAAATGCTACCTAAAAGCAAAGATACAAATATCTTATTTTTTAGGTAGCAATTTATATAGATTTGTTGAATTATGAGTGCTGAGCTTTAAAAGCTTTAAATTTCTCAATCAATTTTGGTACAATTTCAAAAGCATCTCCTACAATTCCGTAATCAGCTACTTTGAAGAACGGTGCTTCCGGGTCGCTATTGATGACTACTTTTACTTTAGAAGAGTTGATCCCTGCAATGTGCTGGATAGCTCCCGAAATTCCTATTGCAATATACAAGTTAGTTGCAACTGGTTTTCCTGTTTGTCCTACGTGCTCACTATGAGGTCTCCAACCTAAATCTGAAACTGGTTTTGAACAAGCTGTTGCAGCACCAAGTACCGAAGCTAATTCTTCAATCATTCCCCAGTTTTCAGGTCCTTTCAAACCACGTCCACCTGAGACTACGATGTCAGCATCGGCAATAGAAACTTTTCCAGAACCTTTTTCTACGGATTCTACTTTTACGCCAAAATCATTATCTCCAATTGTTGGATTGAAATTTTCTTCGGTTAGAGTGGATGCGTTTTCAAAAACTCCATAAGAGTTTTTCGCAAGACCAAGTACTTTTATATCAGTCGCAATTTCAGTGATATTGAAAGCTTTGTTTGAAAAAGCATTTCTTTTTACTTGAAAAGGAGCTGTGCTTACTGGTAAACCTACCACATTTGAAGCAAATCCAGCTTCCAGAGCTACTGCCACAAGTGATGAAAGGTAAATACTGTCTGTTGTAGATGAAAGCAAAATTAATTTAGCACTTTCTTTTTGAGCAGCTTGTTTGATGACATCAGCATACGCTTTTGCAGTAAACCCGGATAATTTATCATTGTTTACTTTTAAAACTTTGTCTACTCCGTATTTTGATAATTCGGAAACATCACCAGCGTTTACGGTTACGGCTGTAACAGTTGTTCCTAATGATTCGGCTACTTTTTTTGCATAAGAAGCTAATTCGAAAGCTACTTTCTTGAATTTTCCTTCTGCGTATTCTGCATATATTAATATTGACATAATAATTTTAGATTTTAGATTAACGATTTTAGATTTTTGATGTGAATCAAATGTTGAATTTTAGATTTAAATAATGCGTTCTGCAATCTTAAATCTGAATTCTTCAATCTTAAATCACCTTTGCTTCGTTGTGTAGTAAATTGATTAATTCATCTAAATTGTCAGGTGAAATTAATTTCACTGCTGATTTAGGCGCTGGTTTTTCAAATTTCACCGCTTTAGTGTTTACTGGAGATTCAACAGGTTCCAGTATGGTCAATACTTTAGTCCTTGCAGTCATAATTCCTCTCATGTTTGGAATACGCAAGTCCTTTTCTTCCACTAATCCTTTTTGTCCACCAATGATTAAAGGTAAAGAAGTGCTTACTGTTTCTTTTCCACCATCAATCTCACGAACTGCTTTTACATTAGTTCCATCAACAGTAAGGCTTGTGCAAGAATTTAGGAAGTTATAACCTAGAATTCCGGCAATCATTCCAGGAACCATTCCGCCATTATAATCAAGCGATTCTTTTCCGGCTATGATAATATCGTATGCGCCATTTTTAATTACTTCGGCAAGTTGTTTGGCAACAAAAAATCCGTCTGTAGGAGTTGCGTTTACACGAATGGCTTCGTTTGCGCCTATTGCCAATGCTTTTCTTAAAGTTGGTTCGGTTTCTGGTCCTCCTACATTGACAACTGTAACAGTTGCGCCTTGTTGTTCTTGGAACCAAATAGCACGTGTCAAACCAAATTCATCATTTGGATTGATTACGTATTGTACGCCATTAGTGTCGAATTCAGAATCACCATTGACGAAGTTAATCTTTGAAGTAGTATCAGGAACGTGACTGATGCAAACTAATATTTTCATAAGTATGTTTTTTATTATTCTAAATTTCTTTTACAAAATTAGAATAATATTTTGAATAATTTACTATGCGCGCATAATATTTTTAGATACTATTACGATTTCGCAATTTTGTAATAAAAGTGGGATTTTTTTTTCATAAGAGAAAGGTTGCTTATAGATTTGAATGAATTAATGAAAAAAATTAAACAAAAAGCAATCAAATTGTTGCTTTCAGCTTCTCTATTTAATGTCTAAATTAAGGAGGGAAGTTGCTTGAAATGTGCAAATTCCCAATATTACATCGATTTCGTAGCCCGGATAGCAGCGGTATCCTTCCTGTGGTTCCTTTAACCACAGGAAGATATAGCGTATAGCCGGAAATAGCTCCTGATTATTTTAAAGTGATTTATGCTTTTAAGTGGTTTAAAATATTTATTTTTGCTTTTCGAAAATTACACACATACAACATACAACTATGAGAACTATACAATTTAGAGAGGCCATTTGCGAAGCTATGAGTGAAGAAATGCGTCGCGATGAGTCCATATACTTAATGGGTGAAGAAGTTGCAGAATACAATGGTGCCTACAAAGCATCAAAAGGAATGCTTGCTGAATTTGGCGAAAAAAGAGTTATCGATACTCCGATTGCGGAACTTGGTTTTACTGGTATTGCAGTAGGTTCAGCAATGAACGGGTGTAGACCAATTGTGGAATATATGACTTTCAATTTCTGTTTAGTGGGGATTGATCAAATAATAAATAATGCTGCTAAAATGCGTCAAATGACTGGAGGACAATTCAATGTGCCTATCGTTTTTCGTGGTCCAACGGCTTCGGCAGGACAATTAGGAGCGACACACTCACAAGCACTTGAAAACTGGTTTGCTAACACTCCAGGTCTTAAAGTAGTTGTTCCATCTAATGTTTATGATGCGAAAGGATTATTGAAATCAGCTATTCGTGATAATGATCCTGTGATTTTCATGGAATCAGAACAAATGTATGGTGACAAAGGGGAAGTTCCAGATGGTGAGTATACGATTCCAATTGGTGTTGCTGATATCAAACGTGAAGGAACGGACGTAACGATTGTGTCTTTTGGGAAAATCATCAAAGAAGCGTATATCGCTGCCGATGAGTTAGCAAAAGAAGGAATTTCCTGTGAAATTATCGATTTAAGAACGGTTCGTCCTTTGGATTTCGAAACGATTTTGACTTCTGTGAAAAAAACAAACCGATTGGTGATTCTTGAAGAAGCGTGGCCTTTTGCAAGTGTTTCTTCTGAGATTACTTATTTGGTTCAAGAGCGTGCTTTCGATTTTCTGGATGCACCGATCCAACGTATCACTACAGCAGATACTCCGGCACCTTACTCTCCTGTATTGCTTAAAGAATGGTTGCCAAACGCTGGTGATGTTGTAAAAGCAGTTAAAAAAGTATTGTATAAAAAATAGATTTTTGAAGAATTTGATTTTTAAATGAAAATTTAACATTCAACAGTGAATTATAGAATAATCTAGATTTCTAAATACCTATATTTGAAACTTCATCAATTGTTTATTTGATGAAGTTTTTTTTTGAATGATTATGAAAAAACCTCTCTTATTTAGCCTGTTTTTTTTGCTGATTAGCGCAAACTTCCTTTTTGCGCAAACTAAAGTTAGTGGTATAGTTTTGGACAAAACAAATCAGCCTATTCCATTTGCCAATGTTGTTTTTAAAGATTCCAATGAAGGTGTCGTTTCTAATGAAGACGGACGTTTTTACATTGAATCAGCTAAAACCTATACAGCTATAATAATTTCATCGGTAGGATTTTCTGAAAAAGAAATTACTTTAAATAAACCAGTGAATTACAATTTTAAAATTCAATTAAACGAAGCCGAAAGTTTAAAGGAAGTTGTCATTTTTACGGGTAAAACTTCTAAAAAGAACAATCCAGCACTTGATATTCTTAGAAAAATTTGGGAGCACAAGCGTAAAAATGGATTAAATTTATTTGCTCAATACCAAATGGAGAAGTATGAAAAAATAGAGTTTGACATGAATACCATTGATAGTGCTTTTATGAAAAATAAGCTGTTCAAAGGAATGGAATTTATTTTCAAGCAAGTAGATACTTCTAAGATTACTGGAAAAACGTATTTGCCTATTTTTATCAATGAATCATTGTATGATGTGTATGGAGACAATAAACTGAAGAAACTAAAAGAGAAAATAAAAGCCAGTAAAACTTCTGGTTTTAATGGGAATCAACAAATTTTATCTTTTGTAAAAGACTTGTATTCAGATTATAATATTTATGACAATCATCTTACTTTTTTTGATAAAAGTTTCACCAGCCCACTGTCTAAAACAGGAATTGATGTCTATAATTATGTTTTAAAGGATAGTGCAGTCATTGATAAAAAATGGTGTTACAATATTATTTTTTATCCAAGACGAAAAAATGAATTGACTTTCAAAGGTGATTTTTGGGTGAATGATTCTACCTATGCGATCAAAAAAATTAATATGGCAGTCACAAAAAGTGCTAATATTAACTGGGTTAAGGATATTTATCTAGAGCAAGAATTTGAAGTGATGAACGATTCTGTTTTCTTGTTGACTCGTGATTATCTGATGTCAGATTTTGCATTAAATAAAAAAGAGAAGTCAAGAGGAGTCTATGGAAAGCGAACCTCTTTTTATAGAAACCATGAATTCAATAAAGAAAAACCTGTCGCTTTTTATAAAGATGAGGTCAATTATATGGATAATGACGTCTATAATAAATCAGACGATTATTGGCATGAAAACCGATTTGAAAATTTGAGCAAAGATGAATTAGGCGTTTATAAAATGCTGGATACTTTGCAAACAGTAAAGAAATTTAAACAATTATATAGTTTAGTCCAAATACTTGGCAGCGGTTATCTACCCATTGGGCATTTTGATTATGGTCCTATTTTTTCATCGTTTGGTTATAATGAAGTAGAAGGCGTTCGTTTGAGAGCAGGAGGAAGAACCTATTTTGGTCCTAATGATGCTTGGCGAATACAAGGGTATACTGCTTATGGTTTTAAGGATGATAAATTTAAATATGGATTTTCTGGAAAGTGGATGGTCGATAAAAAAAACAGAGTTATTTTGTCAGGAGGAAACAGGCGAGATGTGGAACAGATAGGCGCAAGTTTGACTTCTACAAGCGATGTTTTGGGCAGAAGCTTTGCTTCGTCATCTGTTTTTTCAACGGGTAGCAATGGAAAACTAACTAATATAAATTTGAGTAATATTAGTGTAGAAATAGAGCCGGTTAAAAATCTAACCTTTCAAACCGGATTTTCGTATCGAACATTACAATCGGCATCTAAGACTTTTAGTTTAGATTATTACACTGATGCGGCACATACAATAACAAAAAGTGATGTGAAACAATCAGAGGTGAATTTACAAATTGAATACACGCCTAAGAGAAAGACCATAGGGTTTGCAGTAGAAAGAGAGAATGTAGACAGTCCTTATAGTCGCTTTTTTGTTAACTATAGTCACGGTTTCAAAGGACTTTTGGATAGCGATTTTCAATATGAAAAAGTACAATTGTATTATAAGCAACCTATCATTATTGGGCCATTAGGACGTACGAATATAATTATGGAATTAGGTAAAACTTTTGGAAAAGTTCCTTTGGGATTAATGAGTGTGATTCCTGGAAATCAAACGTATTTTACAATTGAGAATACTTTTAGCAATCTTAATTTTTATGAATTTGTAAGCGATCAATACGCAACTTTAGAATGGAACCATAACTTCAACGGAAGAATTTTTTCCAGAATTCCATTTATGCGAAAGCTCAATTGGAGAGAAATTATTGGTGTCAAAGGAGTTTATGGAACTATTTCGGATGCTAATAAAGCCATTAACGCTTCTGGTTTAATATACAATGCACCCGAAAAAGTGTATTGGGAATACAGTGCAGGAATTGGTAATATCTTCAAGGTATTTCGTATCGATTTTGCTTGGAGAGGAAATTATTTGAATACACCGGATACACAAAAATTTTCAGTAAAAGGATCGTTTGGATTCTATTTTTAATCTGAACTTGTTTCAGATTCTGTTTATACTATTTTTTATTTGAAGCCATTTCCAGCTGTGCACTATATCTTTTTATAAGGCGAAGAAAAATCGCCTTATAAAAAGGATGCCGTTTCCATCCGGGCTAAAAAAAATGAGATTATGCAAAAAGCTATTGAATATCTTTTAGAAAAAGACATCATTTTCAAGTCAATCATTGAACAATATGGGATGCCAACTATTCCCATAAGACCCCAAGGATTTGAAACTTTAGTGTTGTTAATTTTAGAACAACAAGTATCTATAGATTCAGCAAAAGCGACTTTTTTAAAGTTAAAGGCCAAAGAAAAGAACTTTGTCCCTGTGGCACTTCTTGATTTATCAGATGAAGAATTTAGGAATCTTGGCGTAAGCCGTCAAAAAACGTCTTATATCAAAGCGTTGTCAACGGCAATACTGAATAAAGATATTAATTTGGAAAGTTTACCAACCAAAACAGCGGAGCAAGTTCGAGAAGAACTCATTAAGATCAAAGGAATAGGAAACTGGACCATTGATATCTATTTAATGTTTTGTCTTCAAGAGCCAGATTTGTTGCCGTTGGGAGATATTGCGGTCGTAAACACAATAAAAGAATTACTGGATATTCATAATAAAAAAGATATGGAAGTCCATACTATAAGATGGAGTCCGCATCGTTCCGTGGCTACCTATCTTTTGTGGCATCATTATTTGAACAAAAGAAATCGAACGGTGGTTTACTAAAGTGCTGTTTGTTACAATTTAATCCACAGATAACCTAATTTTTTCATTGTTGAAAGGGATTCTTTACTTATTTTTGCAGCCATAAATATAGAAAAGAAAACTAAAATGACTGCAGACAAAATAAACACTTTCGATGTTCTTATCGAAATTCCAAGAGGAAGTAGAAATAAATACGAATATGATTTCGAAATCAAAAGAATGCGTTTTGATAGAATGTTATTCTCTTCCATGATGTATCCGGCTGATTATGGATTTATTCCGGAAACTTTAGCTTTAGATGGAGATCCATTGGATGTTTTGGTATTGATAAATGAACCAACTTTTCCCGGATGTGTTATAGAAGTGAAACCAATTGGGGTTTTCCACATGGCAGATGATAAAGGACCGGATGAGAAAATTATTTGTGTACCGGTTTCTGATCCAATTTGGAATTCATTAAACGATTTGTCAGATATCAATCCACACTTATTAAAAGAAATTGAGCATTTCTTCCAAGTATACAAAGACCTTGAAAACAAACAAGTGGATGTAGAAGGTTGGGGAGATTTGAGCGAAGCAAAAGCGATTATCAAAGAATGTACGGATCGTTTTAATCAAATTGAAAACAAACCAGAAGGATTATTTAGTATTAAATAATTTTCACCTATATTTTTTACAAAAAAAGCAATATTCCGTTAGGAGTATTGCTTTTTTGTTTAAATTCGTTTTGGAACATTATCAATACTAACCAAAAACCAAAAGAAATTTATGAATACAATAATGATTTACTTGCCAATAGTTATGGCAATTGTAGGACTTCTGTACATGTGGATCAAAAGAGCTTGGGTGTTAAAACAAGACGCTGGAGATGGTAAAATGAAAGAGATTTCAGATTATATTTACGAAGGTGCCTTGGCGTTCCTTAAAGCAGAATATAGGTTATTGGCTTTCTTTGTATTGGGAGCAAGTATCGTTTTGGCCGGAGTGTCATTTGTAGTTCCTACAACACATATATTAATAGTGGTCGCTTTTGTTTTCGGAGCATTTTTCTCGGCTTTGGCTGGAAACATGGGAATGAAAATTGCGACAAAAACCAATGTTAGAACCACGCAAGCCGCCCGTACCAGTTTGCCACAAGCCCTTAAAGTTTCTTTTGGTGGTGGAACAGTAATGGGATTGGGTGTTGCTGGTTTAGCCGTTCTTGGTTTAACCTCTTTCTTTATTTTCTTTTTCCATTTTTTTATGAATGGCGTATGGACTTCTTCTGAAGACATGACCAAAGTGTTGGAAACATTAGCAGGATTCTCTCTTGGAGCGGAATCTATCGCTTTGTTTGCGCGTGTTGGCGGTGGAATTTACACTAAAGCTGCCGATGTTGGTGCTGATTTAGTGGGTAAAGTAGAAGCCGGAATTCCAGAAGATGACCCTCGTAATCCTGCTACAATTGCGGATAATGTGGGCGATAATGTGGGTGACGTTGCCGGAATGGGTGCCGATTTATTTGGTTCTTATGTAGCGACAGTTTTGGCAGCCATGGTGCTGGGTAATTATGTTATCAAAGATATGGGCGGAAAAATCGAGGATGCTTTTGGCGGAATCGGACCTATTTTATTGCCAATGGCAATTGCTGGTTTCGGAATATTATTTTCGATCATCGGAACCATGTTGGTAAAAATTACAGATACTAATGCCAAAGAAAAACAAGTCCAAAAAGCATTAAATATTGGAAACTGGGTTTCTATAGCTTTAACGGCAATTGCTTGTTTCTTTTTAGTTCAATATATGTTGCCTCCAACCATGAAAATGGAATTTTTTGGAGAAGGAATACAAAATATCTCATCTATGAGAGTTTTCTATGCGACTATCGTAGGATTAGTGGTTGGAGCTACAATTTCATCTGTTACAGAATATTACACGGGATTAGGGACTAAACCAGTAATGGCAATTGTACAAAAATCGAGTACTGGAGCCGGAACAAACGTAATTGCAGGTTTGGCCACCGGAATGATTTCTACATTTCCAACTGTTTTATTATTTGCTGCTGCCATTTGGATTTCTTACGCTTTAGCAGGATTTTATGGGGTGGCTTTAGCGGCTTCAGCGATGATGGCAACAACGGCGATGCAATTAGCAATCGATGCTTTTGGACCCATTTCGGATAACGCAGGAGGAATTGCTGAAATGAGTGAATTACCAAAAGAAGTGCGTACTAGAACGGATATTTTGGATTCTGTTGGAAACACAACTGCTGCAACCGGAAAAGGTTTTGCGATCGCCTCGGCTGCATTGACTTCATTGGCTTTATTTGCGGCGTATGTAACGTTTACAGGAATAGACGGAATCAATATTTTCAAAGCGCCTGTTTTAGCGATGTTATTTGTTGGGGGAATGATACCCGTAGTTTTCTCTGCTTTAGCGATGAATTCTGTTGGAAAAGCAGCTATGGATATGGTGTATGAAGTACGTCGTCAGTTTAGAGAAATTCCAGGAATTATGGAAGGAACCGGAAAACCGGAATATGCTAAATGTGTCGATATTTCAACCAAAGCCGCTTTACGCGAAATGATGTTGCCGGGAATTTTGACTATCGGTTTCCCAATAGCAATCGTTTTACTTGGTAAATTAGTTTATGGAGACAACAACCAGTTAATTGCTGAAATGTTAGGCGGATATATGGCTGGAGTTACTGTGTCTGGTGTACTTTGGGCTGTTTTCCAAAACAATGCGGGTGGTGCTTGGGATAATGCTAAAAAATCTTTCGAAGCAGGAGTTATGATAAATGGAGAAATGACATACAAAGGTTCAGATGCGCATAAAGCTGCGGTAACTGGAGATACGGTTGGAGATCCATTCAAAGATACTTCGGGGCCGTCGATGAATATATTAATCAAATTGACGTGTTTGATTGGTCTTGTAATTGCACCAATTTTAGGTAACGGAAGTCATACTATTTCTAATAAAGCGTCTTGTTGCGTGGCTTCAGGAAAATGCACCTCAATGTCAGCGGAAGAATGTAAAGCAAAAGGCTGTACAAATCCAACCTGTGAACATATGAATGCAGGAACGATGTCGACTCATATGATTTCTAAAGAAGTTTCAATTCAAAAAACTAGTACCAATGGTGTGGTTGTGGCTACAGTAACGACCACCATAAATGGTAAAGTGGATACGCAAGTTTTCGAGGGAACTGAAAAAGAAGTTCAGGCGAAAATCGATGCTTTGAAATAAAATAATTTATTATTTGATAGTTAAAATGCCCTGTTTTCACAGGGCATTTTGCTTTTTATCAAACGATGAATTGTTGTGCAAATAGGTGTTTTCTAAAGATTCAATGTGCCCCAATCGGTAGTATCCCAATTAGAAAGTTCTATAGCTGCGACAACTAAAAAAACAATCCCTAATGGACCTACAACAATGACCACATTTCCTATTGTGGTTTTTGTTCGGTCTAAAATACGAATTGTTTTTAAATCACTTTCAGTCAACGGTCTTTTTTCAATTTTATGTTTAGTCTTTATATAGCCGTAATAATTGCCGTCAATTTTTTCAATGTCAATGAGCTTTAGTTTAGTATTGTCCGTTTTTACAACTAAAATTTTTCTATTTGGAACTACTGCCTCATCTAAAGTTACAGGCGCTTTTTGATAAACAACGCAACTTTGCAGACTAAGTGCAATAAAAAATAGAAAACAGACAGTTTTGTTCTTTAAGTTGGTGTGTCTCATGATTTTTAGATTTAAATTAATAATCAGGAAAATCAGTTGATTAATGTTTTTATGTGGTAAACTAAGGGAGGAAAAGAAATTAGTTTAATTTGTATTAATATTAACGTGTTGATTTATAAAGGTTTGAAAATAAAAAATACCTCACAATTTATGAAGTATTTTTTTTGTCTTATTGTTTTGTTGATCTAAAATAACCCATTTAGTTCCGCATCGATACGATTAAAAATGTGTCCTAAATCTTCAGGATTGTCAACAAAGTTAATATTATCAACATCAATAATTAATAATTTACCTCTATCGTAAGTGTGAATCCAGGCTTCATAACGCTCATTCAATCGGCTTAAATAATCAATAGAAATGGTAGATTCGTATTCACGACCACGTTTGTGAATTTGCCCAACAAGATTTGGGATAGAGCTTCTCAAATAAATTAATAAATCGGGAGCTTTAACAGTTGATTCCATTAATTCGAAAAGAGAAGAATAGTTTTGAAAATCACGATTTGTCATTAAACCCATAGAGTATAGATTGGGAGCAAAAATATGTGCATCTTCATAAATCGTTCTGTCCTGAATGATTTTTTTACCACTCTCCCGAATTTGCATTATTTGGCGAAAACGACTATTCAAGAAATAAATTTGTAGATTAAAAGACCAACGCTCCATTTGATGATAGAAATCATCCAGATATGGATTGTCAACTACATCCTCAAAATGGGGTTCCCACTTAAAATGTTTAGCCAATAATCGTGTTAAAGTTGTTTTTCCTGAACCAATGTTTCCTGCTACTGCTATGTGCATTACGGTATTGTGATTTTATAATTTGTAATTCCTTCTGATGTAAAAATAGATAAAATTTGGTCTTTGTAGTTGAATTTTTTAAACGTTTTTTCTAAAATTTCAATTTCGAATTTTTGATTCTTTACAATGTCTTCAATAGTAAGAATGGAGTTCTTGGAAATGATAAATTGATAGTCGTTGATGATTTCTATCGAATCAAAATCGGATATTTTTCCCTTCTTTGTTATTTTTCCAAAAATGTCACAGGAGAACCAATTGTTTTTATCATCTATCCAATAAAAAGCATTGAAATTTGATTGATAGTATTTTATGCTTTCCGGGAATGAAGTGGAAATTATTTTATAGTCATTTTTTAAATAATCATAAAGTCCAATTTGCTGATTCAAACTGTTGTAAACCCACAATTGGTTTTGAGAAGCTATTCCTATAGCGTTCACAAGTATTGGGATTATGTTTTCTGAAAAATTTATTTTTTGAGTTTCATTCAGTTGATTGTCAAGTAAGATAACGGTATTGAAATTTTCGTAAAACAAAACAATTTTTAATGGATTCAGTAGATCTACTTTCGTGATTTTGCCCAAAGAAATATTTTTATATTCTAAAGTTTCGTTATCTTTTATTTTAGAAAAAACATTGTTCTTAACAGTGTAATAATATCCAAATTGATCGTATCCTAAAAATTGATCAGCATCAATAGTTACCTGATTTATCTTCGAAGCAAATAGTTTTTGGCTATATGCAGCTGAGGACAAGGCCAAAAAAAATACTATAATAAGGTTTTTCATAATGTAAGCAAATTATAAAAAAAAAGATTGATGTTACCTGATTCGAAAAAGTTCATAAACCCAAAAAACCATTCGCACGTGTCGAATGGTTTTCTAGGTATTAATAATTTCAGATAATTACAATCCGAAAGCTGTTTTAACTTGGTCAACAAAATCTAATTTTTCCCAAGTAAATAATTCAACAGTAACGGTTTTTACGTTTCCTCCTGGAGCAGAAAAAGTTTTAGTTACCGTTTCTGGTGTACGACCCATATGTCCGTAAGCTGCAGTTTCACTGTAAATAGGATTTCTTAATTTCAAACGTTGCTCGATAAAGTAAGGACGCATATCAAAAATTGCTTCTACTTTCTTGGCAATTTCGCCATTGGTCAAATTCACTTTTGATGTTCCGTACGTATCGATAAAAATACCCATTGGTTTTGCAACACCAATGGCGTAAGAAACCTGTACTAAAATCTCGTCAGCAACACCTGCCGCAACTAAGTTTTTAGCGATATGACGGGTTGCATAAGCAGCACTTCTGTCTACTTTACTTGGGTCTTTTCCAGAGAATGCACCACCACCATGAGCTCCTTTTCCACCGTAAGTGTCCACAATAATTTTTCTTCCTGTAAGTCCAGTATCTCCGTGTGGTCCTCCAATTACGAATTTCCCTGTTGGATTAATATGGTATTGGATTGAATCATTGAATAAATGAGCATGCGCAGGATTTTTAGCAATAATCCTTGGAATCAAAATTTCAACGATGTCTTTTTTGATTTTTGCTAACATTGTAGCTTCTTCGTCAAAATCATCGTGTTGTGTTGAGATTACAACAGCATCAATACGAGTTGGCTTATTATCATCACTATATTCTAAAGTTACTTGGGATTTTGCATCAGGACGTAAATAAGTAATTTCGTTGTTTTCGCGTCTTAAAATAGCTAATTCCTGCAATAATTTATGTGATAAATCAAGTGCCAATGGCATGTAATTTTCTGTTTCATTAGTGGCATAACCAAACATCATTCCTTGGTCACCAGCTCCTTGTTCTTCAGGATTTTTTCTGTCAACCCCTTGATTGATGTCAGCAGATTGTTCGTGAATAGCAGAAAGGATTCCACAAGAATTGGCTTCAAACATGTATTCGCTTTTTGTGTAACCAATTTTCTTGATTACGTCACGAGCGATTTGTTGTACGTCTAAATAGGTGTTAGATTTTACTTCACCAGCCAAAATTACTTGACCAGTAGTTACTAAAGTTTCGCAAGCTACTTTTGAGTCAGCATCAAATGCTAAAAAGTTATCGATTAACGCATCCGAAATTTGATCTGCAATTTTGTCTGGATGTCCTTCGCTTACAGATTCTGACGTAAATAAATAGGCCATAATAATTATTAGTTTAAAATTAAGCGAGAAAAAATAATTGCTGAAAAAGACTAAAGAAGAGTTTCTGCTTTAGCATTTTTTCTACTGAAAAATTTTCAGCATTCATAATGAATTCGTTTCATTATGAAGAGGTTGCAATCAGTTCAAATTTTTCCTCTTGTATTCGGGTGCAAATGTATGAAACCATTTTGAATTGCAAATTAATCTTTTGTTTTTTTTAATTTAAATGAAGAAATTTAACATATTCTACTATTTCTATAGAGTTTATAAAATAAATTGATTTTTGTTTGGTAGATTCAAAAAAAGTTTGCAATTTTGCTTCATCAAATAAGGAAAAAATGAAATTAGTTACTATCAATATGTGTTGCATGATGCCGGAATCTTCCGCAGAGCGTACTATTGTATAGTTTTAAATTTTAAAAATATATAAGTAAGACCTCTGCTAACCGCAGAGGTTTTTTTATTTTATGTTGAATCCATGATTTGAAAATTTGAAGAAATAAAAGAAAGATAAATTCAATTTTGTCAAACTGATAAATAAAATCCAATGATTAAAACAGTAGTAAATAAAATGATGGTGTGTTGTATGATGCGTATATGCATCCCAATTTGCTATTGCCAAAAGTGAAAGATATAATCTTTGTTATAGTTCCAACTATAAGTCCTTTTGGTAAGCCATCCAAAAGGACTTTTTTTTTACTCAATAATCTGAAAATACAATAAGTATCACAATCTAAAAATTAATAACAAAATAAATTAATATTAAAATCTAAACATCATGAGCACAAAAAAATTTGCAACAAATGCATTACACGCAGGACACGACGTAACAAAAAACGCAGGAACCAGAGCCGTTCCTATTTATCAAACCAGTTCTTATGTTTTCAATAACTCGGAACATGCCGCCAATCTTTTTGGTCTTGCAGAACCCGGATTTATTTATACCAGATTAAATAATCCTACGAATGACATTCTGGAACAACGGTTGGCGACTTTAGAAGGCGGGATTGGAGCAGTAATTACCGCATCAGGAACTGCCGCAATTGCGACAACATTATTAGTATTGCTAAAAGCCGGAGATCATATCGTGGCTTCAAACAGCTTGTATGGCGGAACGTATAATTTATTAAAAGTTACGTTGCCAAGATTAGGTATCACTGCCACATTTGTAGATCCATCTGATCCGGGTAATTTTAAAAATGCTGTGAAGGAAAATACCAGAGCATTCTTTGTGGAATCTTTAGGAAACCCCAAATTAGACGTGTTGGATTTGAAAGCTATTTCGGCTGAAGCCAAAGCATTTAAAGTACCTTTTATTGTGGATAATACGGTTGCGTCTCCGTATTTACTGAACCCAATTCAATACGGAGCCGATATTGTCATTCACTCTTTGACGAAATACATAACAGGTAACGGAACTTCGCTGGGAGGTGTTATCATTGATGCCGGAAATTTTGATTGGACCAATGGTAAATTCCCGGAATTCACTGAGCCTTCTGCGGGGTATCACGGATTAGTGTATCACGAAGCCCTTGGAAATGCCGCTTTCATTGCTAAAGTTCGTATCGAAGGGTTACGGGATTATGGCGCTGCTTTGAGTCCGTTCAATGCCTTCCAGATTATTCAGGGATTAGAAACGTTGCCTATTCGGGTTCAAAGACACAGTGACAATGCTTTGGCTTTAGCCCAATGGTTAGAAAGTCAGCAAGAAGTGGCTTGGGTGAATTATCCAGGATTAAAATCGAGTAAATATTATCTTCTAGGTCAGGAATATTTGCCGAAAGGGCAAAGCGGAGTAGTCACTTTTGGATTAAAAGGAGGATTTGAAGCTGCCAAAAAAGTAGCCGATGGAACTAAAATATTCTCTCTTCTGGCGAATATTGGCGATACAAAATCACTGATTATCCATCCTGCCAGTACCACGCACCAACAATTATCTGACGAGGAACAAATTGCAACAGGAGTTTCTAAAGATTTAATCCGACTTTCTGTTGGTTTAGAAGACATAGAAGATTTGAAAGGGGATTTGAAAGCCGTTTTCGAAACTATAAAAAAATCTCAATTGGTATAAAAATTTGTTTTTTGGTGGTTAAACTGTCTTCGGTTCTTGGTCAGGCCAAAGGAAGTTTTTCTTAAAAAAGAAATGTGTAGCATGAATTTGTCACCGTCAAAATCAAATTTTAATCCATTCAATCTTAAAAATTATTTAAAATGAAAAATATAGAAAAAATAGATCTCTTTAATTTCGATTTAGAAATAGGGAAGCAGAAGCCATACATTTCTTTATCGTATCAAGTTTTTGGTCAGCCTATTGGCAGTTATCCAATTATTGTAGTGAATCATTCTTTAACCGGAAATTCAAATGTTAGTGGTGAAAAAGGTTGGTGGAATGGCATAATAGGGAAAAACAAAGCCATTGATACTAATTATTTTACAGTTATCACTTTCAATATTCCTGGAAATGGATATGATGATGTCCTAGAGAATCTTATCGATAATTACCGGGATTTCACCGTGCGGGACATGGCTAGGATTTTTTGGGAAGGATTGTCTTTTTTGAAAATAGAAAAACTTTTTGCCGTTATCGGTGGAAGTCTGGGAGGGGCAATTGCATGGGAAATGGCAGTTTTACAACCTGATAAAATTGAAAATCTAATTCCTATTGCTACAGATTGGAAAGCTACGGACTGGGTAATTGCTAATGTTTTGATTCAAGATCAAATACTGAATCACTCTGATGATCCCATTGTTGACGCTCGATTGCATGCTACATTATTGTATAGAACCCCAGAATATGTAAATCAAAGGTTTCAAAGAAATAAACTTGACAGCTCCTCTATTCTCCAAATCGAAAATTGGCTGCTCGATCATGGGTTAAAATTAAAAGACCGGTATCGATTAGCAGCTTATAAATTGATGAATCATTTGCTGAAAACGAATGATATTACCCGCAATAGGAAAGATTTTTTGGCTGTAGCCAATACCATTCAAGCGAATATTCATTTGGTTGCAATTGATTCGGATTACTTGTTTATTGTCGATGAAAGCCGCAAAACCTACTTTGGATTGAAAAATATAAAACAAAATGTTTTTTACCACCAAATCCAATCGATTCATGGGCACGATGCTTTTTTAATAGAATTCAATCAATTGTCCGATATTTTAAACCCCATTTTAAGCAATCACAAACAGCCAAATTACGTCAACGCTTAATAAACGGAGTCATTACAGCAGCTTATGGAAATTCAGCAATACTTTTAAAGAAGAATGTTGCATTGCGTTTTCTAAATAATACCAATTCCAATTTGATTAATTTTTTTTTAAAATTTATTTGGATAATTCAAAAACAATTAGCATATTTGTTACAAGAAAAAAAGACAACGATGAAATTTAATGTGTGCAATATGTCAAAAGCCATTCAGGAAGTATCCTGCGGGTCGCTTATTGCTTAAATTTAAATTAAAAATTTATATAGCAAAAGCCTCCCGCACAACGGGAGGCTTTTTTTTTTGAAATGCATCGGTCGTAATTTTTTAAACATAAAAAAACAAGAATAGAATGAATACATCAAAGCAACAGAAAATAAATAATTTCAAGGTCAAAAACAGATTTTGTGCTAATGCCATTATGTGTATTCACGTCTGTTGATTCCAAAAGTATAAGTTTATAACACAACTTAAAACCCTTTTGGATATGAATCTAAAAGGGTTTTTTCATTTAGTCTGAATTGTTTCAGAGTCTATAATTAATTAAAATAAAAAAATATCATCTAATATCTTTCAATTATGAGCACAGCAAAATATTTCCCAAGAACCTTTCGGTTGCTAAAGAAAATTAATTTCAGCAACAAAACAGAAAACGGTACCGATTCAAGAAACGAATTGATTCATCCGAGATTTGAAATATCAAAAAATGATTCTCTAACGCAAAAAAAAGTGTCCAATTCTTTGCTTTTTTTAATGTATTCAAAAGAAAATGAAGCACTTTTTATTTAAAAAATCGAATTTGAATCGCAGTTTTGATTTGCCTGATATTCGTACTAAAAGTTGTTGTTTCGGCGAAGGGTAAAATCCACTTAATGGGATTCTTCCTTCGTCGAAAAGACAATTGTGAGTTGCTTTTTCTAGATTGTTTTTCAATGAAAGAATTAGAATCAATTCACATAAAATTTGGTTGTTAAAAAAAATAGTAGTTAATTTGTGCCTTTAAGTTCAAAAACGTATTGAAATGTTATAAAGAAAGGCAGAGGGATTAGACCCGATGAAGCCTTAGCAACCCTTCGGTAAATCGAAGAAGGTGCTGCATTCTACCTTTGTTCTGATTTTTTTCAGAAGCTAAAGGAAAGATAACACAAAGAATTCTTCTAGTTTACTTCTAGCTTTCTTTCTAATATTTCCAGACACAAATCAAAAATCATAAAAGATTTGAAATTGGAAAATAAACCAACATCTATTACATTACAAAATTTCACCACCGAAAGTGGGGCTTTTTATGCTACCTTAAACTTAAGTTTTCAAGTTTTTGGTCCAGCTTTACATACCGCTCCAATAGTTTTGGTAAATCATGCATTGACTGGAAATTCCCAGGTTATGGGAGATGGCGGTTGGTGGAATGATTTAATTGGTGAAAACAAAACCATAGATACAAATAAATACACGATACTGGCTTTTAATGTTCCCGGAAATGGTTTTGATGACGCCATCATTGAAAACTACTTGGATTTTAACGCCAGAGATATTGCTAGAATTTTCATAAAAGGGGTTAATTTACTGAAAATCAAACAACTGTACGCGATTATTGGCGGTTCAATAGGAGGTGGAATTGCTTGGGAAATAGCGGCTTTGGAACCAAAAATCACACAACATTTAATTCCTATCGCAACCGATTGGAAATCGACAGATTGGTTGATTGCCAATTGCTTTTTGCAGGAGCAAATTCTTAATAATTCTTCGAAACCTATTGAAGATGCAAGGATTCATGCGATGCTTTGTTATAGAACGCCAGAATCTTTTGCTGCAAAATTTCAGCGAACTACCAATGCCGAATTAGCGGTTTTTAACGTAGAAAGTTGGTTGTGTCATCACGGTGAAAAACTTCAAAAGCGTTTCCAAATTTCGTCTTATAAAATGATGAATCAATTGCTCAAAACAATAGATATCACCCGAAACAGTGGGTCATTTGAAGCAATTGTATCGAAAATTGAAGCCGATATTCACATTATCGGAATCGATTCAGACTTGTTTTTTACGGTAAGTGAAAACAGAGCAACTTATCAGGAATTAAAAAAATATAAAAATAATATTACCTATCAAGAAATTGTTTCCATTCACGGACATGATGCTTTTTTGATAGAATACAAACAATTAGACAATTTGCTGGCCTCCATTTTTTAGGGGCGACACCATAAAAACATGCACAATGAAAATATTAAAATTTGGAGGTAAATCTTTATCGAATGGCGAGGGAATCAACAAAGTAGTCGCTATTATTACTGATAAAGTAAATCAAGGAGAAAAAATTGCTATAGTAGTTTCGGCAAGAGGAAATGCTACAGATGAACTGGAAGAAATTTTAGGAGTTGCTTCTAAAAATGGTAATTATAAAGAATTATTTGAAGACTTTAAAAAATACCAACAAGACGACTATGATGAAGTTGATTTGTCAGAAGAATTCAATGTTCTTGAAAAACTTTTTGAAGGTGTAAGTTTAATTGGTGATTACAGTAATAAAATTAAAGATCAAGTACTTTCTAAAGGAGAGTTGCTTTCTGCAAAATTACTGACGGCTATTTTAATCAAAAATGGAGTTAACGCACGTTTTGCTGATTCACGAGAATTGATTAAAACGGATTCGAAATTTGGAGACGCACAACCTTTGGAACAACTTTCGAAGAAAAACGTAATCAATTATTTCAAGCAAAATAACGGAACAACCGTGAATATTGTTACTGGATTTATTGGTTCAAATAGCAAGAACGACACCACGACTTTAGGAAGAAACGGCAGTAATTATACCGCTTCATTAATTGCGAATTATATTGATGCCGAAGAACTACAGAATTACACGCATGTTGACGGAATTTATACCGCTAACCCGGATTTAGTTCCTGATGCCAAAAAAATAGACCATTTGACTTTTAACGAAGCGAATGAATTGGCTAATTTTGGAGCAACGATTCTTCATGCCAAAACGATCATTCCTTTATTGGAAAAAAACATTCCGCTTCGGATTTTAAATACTTTCAATCACGAAAATAAGGGGACATTAATTACTTCTAATTCTAACAAAGAAGGAATTAAAACGCTTTCAGTTCTTGAAAATGTGTCGTTGGTAAATCTGGAAGGAAGAGGATTACTTGGTAAAACAGGAGTTGATGCCCGTATTTTTAGAGTGATGGGCGATAATGATATCAGTGTAAGTATTATTTCTCAAGGTTCTTCTGAAAGAGGAATTGGGTTGGTAGTTGATGCCGATAAAGCTACAAAAGCAATGATTGAACTGGAGAAAGAATTTGAAAATGATTTCTACTCGAAGGATGTGAATAAAATTACGGTTACTGATAATGTTTCGGTGATTTCTATCATTGGGCAGGATTTAAGTACGTTTCATAAGCCATATACGGCATTGATAAAAAATAAAATTGTCCCTATACTTTTCAATAACACGGTTACGGGTAAAAACGTGAGTTTGGTAGTTAAAAAATCGCAACTTCACAAAGCGTTGAATGTGATTCACGGGGAGATTTTTGGAGTTTCTAAGAAAATTAATATTGCCATTTTTGGACATGGATTAGTAGGCGGAACTTTGATTAATCAAATCCTGGAATCAGCAGCGACGATTGAGAAAAGAAAAGATATAAAACTGAATGTTTTTGCAATTGCAAATTCTAAAAATGTTCTTTTAAATAAAAATGGCGTTACTCCAAATTGGAGAAATGAAATTCAAAATAATGGTTTCTCCTACACAATTGATGATATAATTGCATACGCAAATGAACATCATTTAGAAAATTTAATTGCTATTGATAATACAGCAAGTCCTGCTTTTGTAGAAAATTATATTTCTTTGGTAGAAAGTGGTTTCGATTTGATTTCGTCCAATAAAGTAGCAAATACTTTAAGTTATAGCTTTTATAAAAAACTGCGAAAAGTGTTGACGGATAATCAAAAGAGTTATTTGTATGAAACCAATGTTGGAGCTGGATTGCCATTAATAGACACAATAAAATTATTGCATCTTTCAGGAGAAAATATCACAAAGATTAAAGGAGTTTTCTCCGGTACTTTGAGTTATTTGTTTAATAATTTCTCTGCGAAGGACGTTCCGTTTAGTGAAGTTTTAAAAGAAGCTATCGATAATGGATATACGGAACCAGATCCAAGAGAAGATTTGTGTGGAAATGACGTAGGTAGAAAATTATTGATTTTAGCAAGAGAATTAGACTTGCAAAATGAGTTTGAAGAAATTGAAATCCAGAATTTAATTCCAGAACATTTACGCGAAGGCGATGCTTCTAATTTTTTAAATAAACTGACGGAATTTGATCCAATTTATGCCAAAATAAAAGCGGAGCAAAAACCAAATCACGTGTTGCGATACATAGGTGAATTATCAGGTGATTTGCAAAATGACAAAGGGAATCTAGAAGTGAAGTTAGTTTCGGTACCTTCTGATACGGCTTTGGGTGGATTAAAAGGTTCTGATTCTTTCTTCGAAATTTACACGGAATCGTATGGTGACAGACCAATTGTAATTCAAGGGGCTGGAGCTGGATCTGCAGTAACGGCGAGAGGGGTTTTTGGAGATATTTTGAGATTGTCGGATAAGGGATAAGGATTTAAGATTTCAGATTGCTTCGCCAGTTCGAGCAAGCTCTCGGGTTACGATTTTTGATTTAAGATATATAAAAGTAAAATCTGAGTTTGAAAACCGTTTTATCCGCGTCTGAACAAATATAATTAGTAAAAAAGGGACTGCCTCCAGTCTTGGCTTCTTTCTCTTCGGGGAGGGTTGGGGAGGGGAATAATATGAAAATAACATTAGACAGAGTAAACGAAAACTTCCACTTCGAATTAAAAAACGAACGTGGACATATAGTAAATGTAGATGCCAGACCTGATTTTGGAGGCAATGATATGGGGCCAAGCCCAATGGAGTTAATATTGATGGGTGTAGCAGGTTGCAGCGCAATTGATATGATTTCGATTTTGAAAAAACAACGTCAAGAAATCACTTCTTTCAAAGCTGAGGTAGAAGGTGAGCGTGTACAAGTAGGCGAGGCAAAACCGTTCAAAGATATTTATGTGGTTTTTTCACTTAAAGGGAATATTAAAGAAGATAAAGCTGCAAAAGCGGCTCAATTGTCTTTTGATAAATATTGCTCGGTTTCTAAAACATTGGAACCAAATGCAACGATACATTATAAAGTAGTTTTGAATGGAGTAGAATTAGCCAAAATCTAAATTTGCCCTAGGCATACAATTAAAAACAATTTGAATTCGTGCAAATTTGTGCAATTCGTGTTAAAAATTAAAAAAAATGAACGAACAAGAATTTGGTTTTGAAACCCAAGCGATACGCACCCAATTAGAACGCACTCAATATTTAGAGCATTCAGTGCCTTTGTACTTAACCTCTAGTTTTGTATTCGAAGATGCCGAAGATATGCGTGCCTCATTTGCCGAGGAGAAAGATAGAAATATTTACAGTCGGTATAGCAATCCAAATACCAACGAGTTTGTGGATAAAGTTTGCCAAATGGAAGGCGCAGCGGCTGGTTTTGCTTTCGCTTCTGGAATGGCTGCAGTATATTCTACCTTGGCGGCTTTGTTAAACTCTGGTGATCACGTGGTTTCGGCAGGTAGTATTTTTGGCGCAACGCACTCTTTGTTTGTTAATTATTTTCCAAAATGGGGGATTGAAACTACGTATTTTGATATTAACAAACCCGAAACGATTGAAAGTTTTATTAAACCAAACACTAAAATTCTTTTTGCTGAATCGCCTACAAATCCAGCTGTAGATATCATAGATCTTGAATTGTTAGGTGCCATTGCCAAAAAACACAATCTGGTGTTAATTATTGATAACTGCTTTGCAACACCTTATTTGCAACAACCTATAAAGTGGGGCGCACATTTGGTCGTTCATTCAGCTACAAAATTAATGGACGGTCAAGGTAGAGTTCTGGGCGGAATAACTGTTGGTGATGCCGAATTGATCCAAAAAATCTATTTATTTTCGCGACTTACGGGGCCTTCTTTATCGCCGTTTAATGCTTGGGTATTGTCGAAAAGTTTAGAAACTTTGGCAATTCGTTTAGACAGACATTGCGAAAATGCCTTGAAAGTAGCTGAGTTTTTAGAACAGCATCCGAAAGTTAATAAGGTGAAATATCCGTTCTTGAAATCACATCCTCAATATGCCATTGCTCAAAAGCAAATGAAATTGGGAGGAAACATTGTTGCTTTCGAAATTAAAGGTGGCCTTGAAGCAGGAAGAACATTCTTGGATAAAATAAAATTATGTTCGTTGTCTCCCAATTTAGGTGATACGAGAACCATTGTAACGCATCCAGCCTCTACAACACACAGTAAATTGTCTGTGGAAGAACGTTTGGCAGTAAGTATAACGGATGGTTTGGTCCGTGTTTCAGTAGGTTTAGAAACAGTAAAAGATGTCATTGCTGATTTAGAGCAAGCACTTTCATAGGGATTTTAGAATGATGATTAACAATTTTTGATTGTAGATTTAGTACCTGTCAAAAATCGTTAATCTCCATTCGCCATTCTTAAATCAAAAAGTATATTTTTGTTGTTACAATAAAAGACATGTAGATTTCGGATTACTTTAAAATTTGAAATCAACAATTGTTAATCAACAATCTTAATTCACTTCAATATGCTTTCAAAAAAAACAAAATACGGAATAAAAGCTTTGTCATTTTTGGCTCGGCAAGAGAACCAAACCCCGGTTCCAATTTCGGATATTGCAAAAAGTGAAAATATTTCTATTAAGTTTTTGGAAAGTATTTTATTGCTTTTACGCTATTCTGGTTTTTTGGGAGCAAAAAAAGGAAAAGGTGGAGGTTATTACCTGATTAAAGAACCAAAAGATATTAATATGGCTCATGTATACCGCATTCTTGAAGGGCCTATAGCGCTATTGCCTTGTGTAAGTCATAACTTTTATGAAAAATGTGATGATTGTATTGATGAGGTAAATTGTTCCGTTCATAAGCTAATGACTGAAGTGCGTGACAATACCTTAATGATATTGGAAAACAATTCATTAGCTGATATTACTTTTTAGTCTATTCTGTCAAATAAAATAGCATAAAAAAGACCATTTCATTGGGTTAATTCAATGAAATGGTCTTTTTTTATAAAAGATTAAGGTGGCTAAAAATGGATTATTGGACCATTTTTATATCAATTTCAATTAAAATATTTCGTCATAAAACCTAAAAAACCAATTTATACCCCACGAAAAATAACATTATTGCAATGGCATTTCGAAGGAACAAATCAGGTACTTTTCCACTCAACATACTTCCTATAAAAATCCCAGGAAGTGATCCTATTAATAACTGTCCTAGTAGCCCTAAATCTAAATTTCCCATTGAGGCGTGCCCTATTCCTGCAACAAGAGTTAAAGGAACAGCATGAGCAATCTCCGTTCCAACCAATCTCGGAGTTGGCAAAAGCGGGTACAAGAAAAATAAAGTAACGGTGCCTAAAGCGCCCGCTCCTATCGAAGTCAGGGTCACAGTTGCTCCCAGCATTACACCGATAGCGACAGTTAATACATTTTGTGTAGTGCTCTGACTATGGAATTTATCACCAGCATGTTTTTGAGAAAAAACTAAGAGTTTCTTTTTGAACAAAATGGCTATAGAAGTAAAAAGTAGCGCCCAACCCAAACTGTATTTTATTACGGCATTTATAGTTGAAATGTCTGTTTTAATACTATTTAATATCCATAAAGTTAGTAAAGCCGCAGGAACACTGCCTAAAGTAAGCCAACCGGTGATAGACCAATTTATATTGCCTTTTTTATGATGTACAAACACGCCACCCATTTTTGTAAAAGCCGCATACAATAAATCGGTTCCAACGGCAGTTGTTGGTGGAATACCAAACCATAATAAAATTGGAGTCATCAAAGATCCGCCTCCCACACCTGTCAACCCAACGATGCAACCAACTATTAAACCTGCAACTATTAAACCTAATTGAAAATCCATAAAATATTTTTTACAAAAATAAAAACTATTTTATTATTATCCTATAGAAATGGTAGACTTTATGAAATATATTTTAAAAAACTAAAGTTGGACTTGTTATAAGGGTAAACTTGGTGTGCAATTCAAAGATGATTTGCGGTGTTAAATCCAATATTTTTTTTAAACGTCTTTAAATGTGTAGGATGCTATTGTTTTTTAAGGTAAAAAACCCAAATATAGTTTTGTTATTTAGAAACTAAGTAGTACTTTTGCATAATTAATCTACTAAACCGATAGGGTAATAGATTTAAATAAAAATCAATTCCACTTTTCTCCTTTTCTTTCGGAGAGGGTTGGTGAGGAAAACAAAGATAAAATGAGCGCAGTAATAGTAAATACTTTATTAGAAAAAACAGCAAATTTCTCGATTGAAGAGACTTTGGCTTTTTTGGCTAATGAATACAAAGACAAAGTGGTTTTTTCAACTTCTTTTGGGCAGGAAGATCAAGTGATAACGGCTTTAATTGCAAAAAATAATTTACCGATTACCATTTTTACGTTGGACACAGGAAGATTATTTCAAGAAACATATGATGTTTTTCATAAGACATTGAAAAAATATAAAATAGACATTAAAACCTATTTCCCGGAAACCACCGCAGTAGAAGCATTATTGAATAAAAAAGGTCCAAACAGTTTCTACGAATCAGTTGAGAATAGAAAAGAATGTTGTTTTATTCGAAAAGTGGCTCCGTTGACTAAAGCATTAAAAGGAAATGAAATCTGGATTACCGGTTTGCGTGCGGAACAATCAGAAAATAGAAATGATTTGGCAGCCTTTGAATACGATGCTAATTTTAAACTTATAAAATTCAATCCCTTATTGAAATGGACTTTGGCCGAAGTTCAAAAATATATTGATGATAATAATGTACCGCAAAACACATTGCACAAAAAAGGATTTGTAAGCATTGGTTGCGCACCTTGTACGAGAGCCATTGCTGAAGGAGAAGATATCAGGGCTGGAAGATGGTCATGGGAATCGAGTCATAAAGAATGTGGTTTACACCAGAAGTGATTTTAAATTATGAATTATAAATTATAAATGATTGTTAGAATTTTTCAAATCATTTAAATCTTTAAATTAAAAAAATGAGTACCATATTAAAAACAAACGCTTTAGAAAGCGAAGCGATATACATTTTTAGAGAAGTTATTTCTCAATTTGACAAGCCGGTTTTGCTTTTCTCTGGTGGAAAAGATTCCATTACATTGGTACGTTTAGCACAGAAAGCTTTTTTTCCTGCGAAAATTCCTTTTCCATTGTTACACGTAGATACAGGACATAATTTTCCTGAAACGATTGCTTTTAGAGACAAATTGGTTGCTGAATTAGGATTGGAATTAATCGTTCGTAATGTTCAGGATGCTATTGACGAAGGAAAAGTGGTGGAAGAATCTGGGAAATATTCGAGCAGAAACAGTTTGCAAACGACTACATTACTGGATGCTATCGAAGAATTTAAATTTGACGCTTGTATTGGTGGTGCTCGTAGAGACGAGGAAAAAGCAAGAGCTAAGGAACGTATTTTCTCTGTTCGTGATGATTTTGGTCAATGGGATGAGAAAAACCAACGTCCTGAATTGTTTGATTTATTGAACGGAAAAATTGAAAACGGTCAAAACGTACGTGTTTTTCCAATTTCAAACTGGACCGAACTTGATGTATGGAGTTATATCGAACAAGAGCAAATCGAAATTCCATCGATTTACTTTTCACACAAACGAAAAGTATTCTTGAGAGACGGTATGATTTGGTCGCATTCTCCATTTGTGTATCAAGAAGAAGATGAGGAAATCGAAGAAAGAATTGTTCGTTTTAGAACAGTTGGAGATATGAGTTGTACCGCAGCTGTTGATTCTTATGCAGCAACTATTCAAGAAGTGGTTGGTGAGATTAGATCTTCAACTATTTCCGAAAGAGGGGCCAGAATTGATGACAAACGTTCTGAAGCCGCGATGGAAAAAAGAAAACAACAAGGGTATTTTTAGAAAATAATTATAAGTTATGAATTCTAAATTATGAATTGTTCCGAGACATTTAAAATTTAGAATTCAACATTTAAAATAAAAAAATCAAATTTAGAAGTTTATATAAGGTGTTTTGAAAACCTTTAACTTTTAAACTTCAAACAAAAAACAAGGAATGGAAGTTTTAAAAATAGCAACAGCAGGAAGTGTAGATGACGGAAAAAGTACTTTAATCGGAAGATTGTTGTACGATACAAAATCGTTAACTACCGATAAGATTGAAGCAATAGAAAAAAGCAGCAAGCAAAAAGGATACGATTATTTAGATTTTTCATTGGCTACTGATGGTTTAGTTGCTGAGAGGGAACAGGGGATCACGATTGATGTGGCGCATATTTATTTTTCGACAGCGAAAAAAAGTTACATTATTGCCGATACTCCAGGTCACGTAGAATATACACGTAACATGGTTACCGGAGCTTCGACTTCACAAGTTTCAATTATTTTGATTGATGCTCGTAAAGGAGTTATTGAGCAAACCTACCGTCACTTTTTTATCAATAATTTATTGAGAGTAAAAGATGTGATTGTTGCGGTAAACAAAATGGATTTAGTTGATTATTCAGAAGAAGTATACAACAAAATCAAAGCAGACTTTCAGGCATTAAATGCAAAAAGTGCTTTCAAAGAACAAAATGTAAGTTACATTCCGTTAAGTGCAATCAATGGGGGTAATGTTGCCGATAAATCGGAGAATATGCCTTGGTACACCGGACAGACGGTTTTGGAACATTTGGAATCATTGGAACCAAATGATATCTATGAAAATGGGATCGCACGTTTTCCTGTTCAAACAGTAATTCGACCAAAAACGGAGGAATACCACGATTTTAGAGGATATGCAGGAAAATTATACGGGAACACTATTAAAGTTGGAGATGCTGTAACGGTGCTTCCTTCTTTGACAGAATCTACCGTAACGAATATTCACTTTTTTGATAAACAATTTGATGAAGCTGCGGCTGGTTCTTCGATCACTATCGAATTAGATAATGATATCAATGTAACCAGAGGCGATATGATTGTAAAATCGAATGAACTTCCTAAAATTGAAAAAGACATCACAACAACTGTTTGTTGGATGGACACTAAAAAATTAGTGGCAGGTGCAAAATATTATGTGCAACACAACAGCAATAGAGTTTTGGCAAAAATTGATAGTGTAAAAAACGTAATCGCTACGGATTATTCTGGAACAACTCCAGCGACTCAATTAGCGATAAATGAAATTGGAGAAGTAACTATTAAATTGAGCAAAGCCATTTATTTTGATGCTTACACGGATAATAAATCTAACGGAGCGTTCATCTTAATAGATGCTGCAACCAACACAACAGCTGGAGTTGGTTTTATAAAATAGTCCCCACCCCAGCCCTCCCCGAAGGGGAGGGAGACATACTGGATAAAAGTTTCCAGTAGTAAGGGTAAGAATATAATAATAATTGATTAAAAATATAATATAACATTCCCCGTTTTGGCTCCCCCTCCTTCGGAGGGGGCTGGGGGGAGGATAAACATAACTAAAGATGCAAAGTTTTAGAACCGAAATAGAAGATCCGATTGTCCAAAAAGAGATTATCGATTTAGAGAAAAAAATTCATTCCTTCCGAAGTGGACAAATTGATGATGAGCGTTTTCGCAGTCTTCGTTTGGCACGTGGTATTTACGGTCAACGTCAAGAAGGCGTGCAAATGATCCGTATTAAATTACCATACGGAAAAGTGACTAGCGAGCAATTGAAGCGTATTACGGAAGTGTCTGATAAATATTCTACAGGTCGTTTACACATTACAACCCGTCAGGATATTCAAATTCACTATGTGAGTTTAGACAGAACACCTGAGCTTTGGTCTGAGTTGGCCAAAGATGATATCACTTTGAGAGAAGCGTGTGGAAACACGGTGCGTAATATTACCGGAAGCGAATTAGCGGGTGTAGATGTTGACGAACCTTTTGACGTGTCGCCTTATGCACACGGTTTGTTTCAATATTTATTGCGTAACCCAATTTGTCAGGAAATGGGACGTAAGTTCAAAATATCATTCTCTTCTTCGGATAAAGATACCGCTTTGAGTTATTTACACGATTTAGGATTTATTCCAAAAATTGTAAATGGCGAAAAAGGGTTCAAAATAATGTTTGCCGGTGGTTTAGGTTCTCAACCAAGTCACGCTGAATTGCTTTCAGAATTTGTACCGGTGAACCAAATTATTCCAACTGCCGAAGGTATAATTAGAGTTTTTGACCGTTACGGGGAAAGAGCAAAACGTTTGAAAGCACGTATGAAGTTTTTAATCAAGGACTTGGGTCGTGAAGAGTTTTTGCGTTTGGTTGACGAAGAGAAAAAAGCTCTTCCGTTTCATACTTACGAAATAGATACTACCGCTTTTGAAGGACCAATTACAGAACCTTTGTTGGCAGTACCATCAGTAACAATTGAGGATGTGGAAGCTTTTGAAGCTTGGAAAAAATCAAATGTGATTGCGCAAAAACAAACGGGTTATGTTGCGATTGGTATCAAAGTGCTTTTAGGAGATTTTTATACAGATAAAGCAAGATTATTAGCTGATTTGATTAAAAATTATGGTGCTAATGAATTGCGTTTTTCACTAAGACAAAACATCGTTTTACGTAATATTAAAGAAGAAAATCTAGCGTTCTTTTACCAAGAATTAGCCAAATTAGATTTTGTTGCTTTAGGATATGATACTATCGGAGATATCACTGCTTGTCCGGGAACGGATACGTGTAATTTAGGTATCGCAAGTAGTACTGGTATTGCGGATGAATTAGAAAGAGTATTAAAAACAGAATACCCACAATACAGCAACAATCAACAAATCGCAATAAAAATTAGCGGTTGTATGAATGCTTGTGGACAGCACAATATGTCCGAAATTGGTTTCCAAGGAATGTCAATTAATGCAGGAAAACTAGTTGCTCCAGCGCTTCAAGTATTATTAGGTGGAGGAAATTTAGGAAACGGAAACGGAAGATTTTCTGATAAAGTAATCAAAATTCCAAGTAGAAGAGGACCAGATGCGTTGCGTTTTATCCTAAATGATTTTGATGCCAATGGAAACGGACAATCATTCTTGAATTATTACGATGCCAAAGGAGAGAAATATTTCTATGAATTTTTGAAACCATTAGCAGATATAACAAACCTTACTGAGGCTGATTTTGTAGATTGGGGAAATGCTGATAACTACGTAAAAGCAGTTGGAGTAGGAGAATGTGCAGGTGTGGTAATTGATTTAGTGGCTACTTTAATATTAGAAGCCAAAGATAAAATGACTTTTGCACAGGAAGCTTTCGAAGATAAAAAATGGTCGGATGCGATTTATTTAGCCTACGCAGGTTTTGTAAACGGAGCGAAAGCAATATTATTGGCTGAAAACGAAAAAACAAATCACCACGCAGGAATTATCGATTTGTTTGATACTGTTTTTGTCGAAAGCAAAAAAATAGAATTGGACTCAAGCTTTAAAGATTTGGTTTATCAAATTAAAGCCAATGAGCCTTCTGCAGAATTTGCACAAAAGTACATTCAAGAAGGAGTTGCCTTTTTTGATAAAATAGAAAAATACAGAGCCAAAGATTTAGCTGATGCATAATACAATACAACCAAAAGTAACTTTAGTGGGTGCTGGTCCAGGTGATCCAGATTTGCTTACTCTGAAAGGAGTAAAAGCACTAGCTGAAGCGAACGTGGTTTTGTATGATGCGCTGGCCAATGAAGAAATAATGAAGCATGCGCCAAAAACTGCCATAAAAATATTTGTGGGTAAAAGAATTGGCGCACATGAATATTCGCAAGACCAAATCAATCAGTTGATTGTAGATAATGCGCTTACGTATGGAAATGTGGTTCGGTTAAAAGGGGGAGATCCCTTTATTTTTGGCCGTGGAAGCGAAGAAATAGAATATGCAGAAAGTTTTGGAATCCCTACATTTGTGGTGCCTGGAATTTCATCAGCGATTGCAGTTCCCGCTTATCAAGGAATTTCTTTGACAAAAAGAGGTGTTTCCGAAAGTTTTTGGGTCATAACAGGCACAACTTCCGATAGGAATTTGTCAAATGACGTAGCGCTCGCAGCACAATCATCAGCTACAGTTGTGATTTTGATGGGAATGAGTAAACTATCGCAAATTGTTTCTTTATTCCAAAAAGAATCCAAAGGAGAAACTCCAGTTGCGATTATTCAAAACGGAACTACTCCACAAGAAAAAGTGGGAGTTGGAACGATTAACAGTATCCAAGAAGTTGTGGCGAAGAACAAGTTAAGTTCACCAGCGATAATTGTCATTGGAGAAGTGGTAAAAGAAAGTAGAAAGTTAAAAGGATTTTACGAAGAATTCATTTTAAGTAACATTGCATAAAAAATAAGTATAAATTATTCAAGCTCTGGCTCCCTCTCCTTCGGAGAGTCCCGAAGTTTCGGGAGGCGAGAGGAAAATAAGATAATAATGGAAAGGAACGAATTATATCCAATATTTTTAAAATTACACAACCTCAATGTACTTATTGTAGGCGGAGGAAATGTGGGTTTAGAAAAGTTATCGTTTATGCTAAAATCCAGCCCCAATGCAAATGTTGAGGTGGTAGCACCAAAATTTTTACTTGAACTGGAAGCGTTGGTAGAAAAGCATCCTTCGGTGAAATTGACGAAAGCCAAGTTCAAGAAAAAGATGTTGAAGAAACGGCACATGGTTATTGCCTGTACCGATGATTTGAAAGTCAATAAACGCGTGTTCGACTTGTCGCGAAAAAGATTCCTGATTTGCAACATTGCCGATACACCGCCATTATGTGATTATTATTTGGGCGGAATCGTAACCAAAGGAAATGTCAAAATAGCCATTTCAACAAACGGGAAATCTCCGACAACGGCCAAAAGATTGCGGGAGTTTTTCGAAGAAATAATTCCGGACGATATTAATAAAATGGTCGAAAACCTAAATGAATATCGCAAAACGCTGAAAGGAAATTTCGAAGAAAAAGTCCAAAAAATGAATGAAATCACCGAGTCGTTAAAAAATAAAGAATAAAAGCATTGCAAAAGAACGAATGATATTTATCATTTAAAGCAGTAAAAAGCAATCGTTACTTTGTATTAAATAATTACATAAAGAAAAAAAAATGATTAAAACAGACATACTTATAATAGGAGCCGGACCAACAGGTTTATTTGCAGTTTTTGAAGCAGGATTATTGAAATTAAAATGTCATATTTTAGACGCGTTGCCACAACCGGGTGGACAGCTTTCAGAATTGTATCCCAAAAAGCCTATTTATGATATTCCGGGTTTTCCAGAAGTATTAGCGGGTGATTTAGTGGATAATTTGATGGAACAAATCAAACAATTCGAGCCAGGTTTTACGCTTGGAGAACGTGCTGAAACTATCGAAAAACAAGAAGACGGAAGTTTTATCGTGACTTCAAATAAAGGAAAAAAATTCCATGCGCCAGTTGTTGCTATTGCTGGTGGTTTAGGAAGTTTTGAACCAAGAAAACCATTGATCGAAGACATCGAATTTTACGAAGATAAAGGAGTAAAATATTTCATTAAGAATCCGGAGAAATTCAGAGACAAAAGAGTTGTAATTGCCGGTGGTGGTGATTCCGCTTTGGACTGGAGTATTTTTTTGTCTAAAATTGCTTCTGAGGTGACTTTGATTCACCGTAGAAATGAATTTAGAGGCGCTTTAGATTCTGTGGAGAAAGTACAAGAATTGAAAGATTCTGGAAAAATAAAAATGATCACACCAGCGGAAGTAGTTGGTTTGAATGGTGCCGAACATTTAGAATCAATTGATATTGAAGAAAATGGGGCACATAGAAACATTCCTACGGATTATTTTATTCCGCTTTTTGGATTAACGCCAAAATTAGGTCCTATAGGAGACTGGGGATTGGATATTGAAAAAAATGCTATTAAAGTAAACAATGCCTTGGATTACCAAACGAATATTCCGGGAATTTTTGCCATTGGTGACGTAAATACCTACCCAGGGAAATTAAAATTGATTCTTTGTGGATTCCACGAAGCGACTTTAATGTGTCAGGCAGCATACCAAATCATCAATCCAGGTAAGAAATATGTATTGAAATATACAACAGTTTCTGGTGTTGACGGATTTGACGGAACTCGTAAAGAGGCTCCCAAAGCAGTAGTAAAAGCCATAATATAACTAGTAAAAAAATATAGCGTTAATACTTGCAAGTATTAACGCTATGTCTTTACTTTGCAGTGTTCCTATTTTTATTGAAAGTTATCACGAAAGGCGGAGGGAAAGACCCGATGAAACCTTAGCAACCCTTTATCTTTAAAGAAGGTGCTACATTCTACTTTATACTGGATTATTCAGCATTTAAGATAGATAACACAAGAATACTTCCACAGTATTTCTCAAACCTTTTCTTGACAAACATATCGATATTTACTTACTGAATTTATTTCAGTATCAGGAGCGAATGATTGGCGCAATTTTTGCCGTCATTGTTCCCGCTTTTCTTTGCAATCTTTCTAGTCCTGAACTAGTTTCAGGATCCTGAAACTAGTTCAGGACTAGAAAGGATTTACACTGCAATCGGGGCTAAAGAGTAAAAATTTGTGTTTTCTTGGTTTTATTTCAACCATCAAAACACAACAATAAAAAAATAAAATGTCAAGTATTCAAGAAGCCATTAAAAGAAACATACTCATACTCGATGGAGCTATGGGAACGATGTTACAACGTTACAATTTTTCGGAAGAAGACTTTCGTGGAGAACGTTTCAAAGATTTTCCACATTCCTTAAAAGGGAACAACGATTTATTGTCAATCACGCAGCCGAAAGCTATTCGTGCGGTACACGCAGCCTATTTTGAAGCGGGAGCTGATATCGTTGAAACCAATACGTTTTCAAGTACCACTATTGGAATGGCAGATTATCATCTTGAAGATTTGGTATATGAACTCAACTACGAATCGGCACGAATTGCCCGTGAAGCAGCCGATGAGTTTACAGCCAAAAATCCAGACAAACCTCGTTTTGTAGCAGGTTCAATAGGACCAACAAACAGAACGGCAAGTATGTCGCCAGATGTAAATGATCCGGGTTATAGAGCGGTAACTTTTGATGATTTGCGCATTGCGTACAAACAACAAGTGGAAGCCTTGATCGACGGAGGAAGTGATTTATTATTGGTGGAAACCATTTTCGACACTTTAAATGCTAAAGCAGCACTTTTCGCCATTGAAGAAGTCAAAGACGAACGTAATATCGATATTCCAATCATGGTTTCCGGAACAATTACCGATGCATCAGGAAGAACACTTTCTGGTCAAACCGTGGAAGCTTTTTTAGTTTCGGTTTCGCACATTCCTTTGTTGAGTGTTGGTTTCAATTGTGCTTTAGGAGCCGATTTGTTAAAACCTTATTTGCAAACCTTATCACAGAACACTTCTTTCAACGTGTCGGCACATCCTAATGCAGGATTACCAAATGCTTTTGGAGAGTATGATGAAACACCAGAACAGATGCAAGCTTTTATCAAAGAATATTTAGACGATAATTTAGTAAATATCATAGGCGGTTGTTGCGGAACAACGCCAGAACACATCAGGTTAATTGCTGATATCGCCAAAGAGTATAAACCTAGAGTTTCAACAGCGACGATGTAAAACGTAGAGATGCGATTTATCGCGTCTAACACGAATAGGGATTTGATAAGAGCAAAGCAATAATAAATTGTAGAGATTGCAATTATGAATTGTATATATTTATGAGTTAGTGGAAAGCAAACACCAAACGATAAGCATATTTAATGGAAAACGAAAATAAAACAACAAAATTAATTCAGACTGGCGCCGAGATAGTAGGTGCAGTAATTGCCGGTGCAATAGGTTTAATTGGTGGGCCAGTTTTTGCAATTGGTGGTAATATTGCTGGAGTGGCAGTATCCAAAGGTATTGGTGAATTTGCTGAAAGAATTTTATCAAATAGAGAGCAAGTAAGGGTTGGAGCTTCTGCTGGTTTAACAATAGTTGGAGTACAAGAAAATTTAGATAATGGATTAGTATTACGACAAGATGGTTTTTTTGACAGTGACGAAATTAATCGAAGCAAAGCAGAAGAACTTTTTGAAGGTGTTTTAATGAAATGTAAGAATGAATTTGAAGAAAAGAAAATTAAATTCATTTCTAATATTTATAAAAATGTCGCATTTGACAGCTCTGTAAATCCAGACAATGCAAATCAAATTTTGAATGTAGTTCAACAATTAAGCTATAGGCAGTTAACAATTTTAGCAATGGTTGGGCAAAATATAAGTAACAAATATTCTTTAAGAATAAATGATTTTCGTGAAGATTATGATAACGTAACTACAGATATTGAATTTCTGCTACAAGACTTTATTTTGTTAGATAGACAAGGCTTAATATGTAGGAATGATGAAACTACATTGCTTGATATATCAGACGTTGTTCCAGGAATAATGAAATTAACTCAAATTGGAACTGATTATTTTAAACTTTTAGACCTTAATTTTATGGACGAAAGAGAATTTAATTTTATAGACCAAATAAAATAATAACCCCCGCTAGTGCGAGCTTTTAGCTCGTGCCCACAAACAAAGGCGGGTTAAAGATTTTGAACAATATAACTTAGAATGGGCACGAGCGGGACGCTTGCGCTCGCGAAGTACGAGTTCCGTAGGAACGACCCATTTTGTAGCAACGGAATTTATTCCGTTGATGTGGTAGCAAGCAGGGTTTTGCGTGAGGGATAGTAGTGAAAAGCCCACAGGCAAATGAAGCGAAAGCGTAATTTGACGAAGACTTGCAACGAATAGCCCGACCCTTGTGGTCACGCCCAAAATAATAAGAAACGAAACGAACTACACGTTTTAAAAAATGTAGAAGTAAACAAAAAGCTAAACCTACACGGTTTCTAAAACGGTGCAGGATTAAATAAAACAAAATGGCACACGCAGAAAAGAGAAGAAACCTTGTATTATCGGGATTAGAACCTTTAATCATTACGCCGGAAAGCGTTTTTGTAAATATTGGTGAACGAACGAATGTTACCGGTTCCAGAAAATTCCTTCGATTAATTAAGGAAGAAAAATACGAAGAAGCACTCAGTATCGCTAAAGAACAAGTGGAAGGTGGCGCGCAAATCATCGATATTAATATGGATGAAGGGATGCTTGATGGCGAATATGCCATGACAAAATTCCTGAATTTAATCGCTGCAGAACCTGATATTTCCCGAGTTCCAATCATGATTGATAGCTCGAAATGGGATATCATCGAGGCGGGACTAAAAGTGGTGCAAGGAAAAAGTGTCGTAAACTCGATTTCTTTAAAAGAAGGCGAAGAGCAATTTATTCATCACGCCAAATTGATTAAGCGCTATGGTGCTGCGGCAATTATTATGGCTTTTGACGAAACGGGACAAGCTGATAATTACGAACGCCGGGTAGAAATTTGCCAACGTTCGTATGATATTTTGGTGGATAAAGTTGGTTTTCCTCCGCAGGATATTATTTTCGATTTGAATATATTCCCCGTTGCGACAGGAATGGAAGAACACCGGGAGAATGCATTGGATTTCTTTAGAGGGACTAAATGGGTTAGAGAAAATCTTCCGCATGCACATATTAGTGGTGGTGTGAGTAATGTTTCGTTTTCGTTTAGAGGAAATGACACGGTTCGGGAAGCGATGCACTCGGTATTTTTATATCATGCGATTCAAAACGGGATGACGATGGGAATTGTAAACCCAGAGATGCTTTCCATTTACGATGAAATTCCAAAGGATTTATTAGAACATGTTGAAGATGTTATTCTAAACAGACGCGATGATGCAACCGAAAGATTATTGGATTTTGCAGAGAATGTAAAAGGGGATGTAAAGAGTAATGAAAAAGCGGTTCAAGAATGGCGTTCGGGAACCGTTCAAGAACGAATTACACACTCCCTTGTAAAAGGGGTTGATGCCTTTATAGAAATAGATGTTGAAGAAGCCCGATTGGCAGCTACAAAACCTATTGAAGTTATCGAAATTAACTTGATGACAGGAATGAATGTTGTGGGTGATTTGTTTGGTTCCGGTAAAATGTTTTTGCCACAAGTAGTAAAATCGGCGCGGGTAATGAAAAAAGCCGTGGCCTATTTGTTGCCTTACATTGAAGCCAGCAAACAGGCGGGTGACAAGCAAGGAAATGGAAAAATCCTGATGGCAACCGTAAAAGGCGATGTACATGACATTGGTAAAAATATTGTTAGCGTGGTGCTGGCGTGTAATAATTATGAGATAGTAGATTTGGGCGTAATGGTGCCACCTGAAAAAATTATTGCAGCTGCCATTGAGCACAACGTAGATATTATTGGATTAAGCGGATTAATCACGCCATCACTGGACGAAATGGTTTATCTCGCCAAAGAATTAGATAAACGAGGGATGAAAATCCCAGTAATGATTGGTGGAGCAACGACTTCTAGAGCACATACTGCCGTGAAAATTGCGCCTCAATATAGAGAAACGGTAATTCACGTAAACGATGCTTCGAGAGCTGTGACGGTGGCTGGAAGTTTATTAAACAAGGATAGAAAGATATACGCAAGCGATATTAGAGCAGAATATGATGCTTTTAGAGAGACATTTTTAAATCGTTCACGTGATAAAAATTTCCTAACTATTGAGCAAGCACGTAAAAATAAATTACAGTTGGATTGGGATAATTTCACTCCTGTAAAACCAAATGTAATTGGAGAACAAACCATCGAAGTCGATTTGGATGTTTTGGTTCCGTATATTGACTGGACTCCATTTTTTAGAACATGGGAATTGTTTGGTAAATACCCAGCGATTTTAACGGACGAGGTAGTAGGAGAACAAGCAACGTCTGTTTTTGCTGATGCACAAGAAATGTTGGAAGTTATTTTGAGAGAAAAGAAACTAACCGCTAAAGGAATTTACGGAATTTTCCCAGCGAATCAAATCAACGACGATGATATTGAATTGAGTGATGAAAACGGAAAACCATTGCAGACATTCTTGACTTTACGTCAGCAATCGCAAAAAACAAAAGGAGCTCCAAATATCGCCTTATCTGATTTTATTGCTCCGAAAGACAGCGGTAAAACTGATTATATGGGTGCATTTTGTGTAACCACCGGTTTTGGTGTGGATGAATGGGCGGCTGAATTCGAAAGAGATTTAGACGATTACAATTCAATTATGGTTAAAGCATTAGCAGACCGTTTTGCGGAAGCTTTCGCCGAATATTTGCACGAAAAAATCCGTAAAGAAATTTGGGGTTATTCATCCGATGAAGCTTTGAGTACTGAGGCAATGATTGCTGAAGATTACAAAGGAATTCGTCCGGCACCGGGGTATCCAGCTTGTCCAGACCATTTAGAAAAACCAACGATTTGGAAATTGCTAAATGTAGAAAAAGAAATAGGAGTGACGCTAACCGAAAGTATGGCGATGTGGCCAGCTTCTTCGGTTTCAGGATATTATTTTGGAAATCCGCAAAGCAAGTATTTTGGACTCGGAAAAATAAAAGACGACCAAGTTATTGATTATGCCAAACGTAGGAGTGTCCCAACCGAAGTAGCCATGAAATGGTTGAACCCGAATATAGCAGATTAAAAAAATGTTTAAAGTTGAAATTTTGTTTAAAGTTTAAAGTTTAAAGTTGTTCGAGAGAACCTTAAACCTTAAACCTTAAACTTCAAACTAAAGAAAATGAAAGTAACACAACATATAGAAGCCGCCAAAGGAGAAACATTATTTTCTTTTGAAATTATTCCGCCTCAAAAAGGCAAAAGCATTCAGGAATTATATGATAATATTGATCCGTTGATGGAGTTCAAACCGCCTTTTATAGACGTAACGACTTCTCGCGAAGAGTATATTTATATAGATAAAGGCAACGGTTTATTAGACAAAAAATTGACCCGAATGCGTCCGGGGACATTGGGAATTTGTGCTTCCATAAAACACAAATACAATGTAGATACTGTTCCTCACTTGCTTTGTGGCGGGTTTACCCAAGAAGAAACCGAGTATATGTTAGTGGATTGTCATTATTTAGGAATTGATAATGTGATGGCATTGCGTGGTGATGCGATGAAACATGAGCAGTCTTTTGTGCCAAAAGAAGGAGGAAATAATTTTGCCGTAGATCTGGTTAAACAAATCAACGAGTTGAATTGCGGAAAATACTTGCATGATGTGATGGATATTGATAACAAAGCCAATTTTTGTATTGGAGTTGCAGGGTATCCAGAAAAACATTTGGAATCTCCTTCCTTAATTTCAGATCTAAAAAGACTGAAAGAAAAGGTAGAAGCAGGTGCTGATTATGTGGTGACTCAGATGTTTTTTGACAATGCAAAATACTTCGAGTTTGTTGCCAAAGCTAGAGAAATGGGAATTACGGTTCCTATTATTCCGGGCATTAAACCTATTGCAGTGCAAAGACACTTACAAGTATTGCCACAAATTTTCAGAATCGATTTGCCGGAAGACTTGATTCATGCAATAGATCAATGCAAAAATAATACTGAAATCAGACAAGTAGGGATTGAATGGGCGATTCAACAATCTTTAGAATTGAAAGCGGCCGGTGTTCCCGTGTTGCACTATTATTCTATGGGAAAATCAGAAAATATTCGACAAATAGCGAGTAAGGTTTTTTAATTCTCCAATCGTATTTCATAAAAAAAGCTCGTTTAAAATCAATTTTAAACGAGCTTTTTTTTAGTTTTAAACTACTTCGTAATCTCTCTAAATACGGCCTCCAAGTTTTTATTCTTCTGATTGAGTTGCAACGTTTTTAAGCCATTGGCATTCGCAAAGTCAAAAACAGCGGGACGCATGTCTTTGCCTGCTTTAAAAGTTAATTCCCAAATCATATCGTGCGTATTTTTATAAGAAACAAGATTTTCGATTTTGGAAATGGCTTGTTCTTCGATTTTATAATCAAATTCCACTTCAATAACTTGCTCTTTGTCTTCAGAAATTAAGTTGTCCAGTTTTTTATCAGCTACAATTTTTCCGTTATTGATGATGATCACACGGTCGCAAATAGCTTCTACTTCCTGCATAATGTGCGTAGACAGGAAAACGGTTCTGTCTTTTCCTACGTTTTTAATGACATTACGAATTTCCATTAATTGATTCGGGTCTAAACCAGTTGTTGGTTCGTCGAGAATCAAAACATCGGGGTTGTGTAATAAAGCATTGGCCAGTCCTACACGTTGGCGGTATCCTTTAGATAATTGTCCTATCTTTTTATGACTTTCGGTGCTTAAGCCAGTCAATTGAATTACTTCTTCAATGCGAGATTTAGCTACTTTATAGACATCGGCATTAAAAGTTAAATATTCCCGCACATACAAATCCAAATACAACGGATTGTGTTCCGGTAAATAACCAATAGAAAGCTGCACCGCTTTTTGTTGGCTGTTTACATCATGCCCATTTACCAGTGCTGAGCCTTCGTCGGCATTGATGTACGTTGTCAATATTTTCATCAAAGTCGATTTTCCGGCACCATTTGGACCTAAAAAACCAACAATTTCTCCTTTATTTACAGAAAATGAAATGTTGTCGAGTGCTTTTTGAGCACCATAACTTTTGGATATGTTATTAACCTCTATTGACATGGAATTTTATTTGTTGCAAAAGTAAACAGAATAATCATTGATTTATTGTTTTTGTAGGTCAATAAGTAAAAAGACCTTCGTCAAAGTTTCCTCAGTAAGATGATATTCTCTTTTAGATTTATATATTTACGATAAACTATATGGATATGAATTTAAAAAATACACAATCGGGCAGTTTCTTAAAAAACTACAAAAGTATTTTATTGCTACTTGGAGGGATTCTGGTAGGAAGTATATTGGGTTTAGTTTTTGGAAAAGGAGTAGAAGTGATTAAACCTTTGGGAGATATATTTCTGAATTTATTGTTCACTGCAATCATTCCTTTGATATTTTTTACCATTTCATCTTCGATAGCCAGTTTAGAAAAGTCAGAGAAACTAGGACGATTATTTGTGATTGTAATTGGTGTGTTTTTAAGCACCGTATTGATTTCGGCTATTTTAATGATTATTGGTGTATTGTTATTTCCAATTCAGCAAGATATTATCATTTCAAAAATTCCGTTAGAATCGATTCAGGCAAGTTCAGCAGGTTCACAAATTACACAATTGCTTACCGCTAATGATTTCTTCGAATTGTTATCTCGTAAGAATATGTTAGCGCTTATCATATTCTCTTTTTTAATAGGATTTGCCAGTTTGCATTCGGGTGAAAAAGGGAAAGATTTCAGTCGGTTCTTGAATTCAGGAAACGAAGTGATGAAACAATTGCTGCATATGATTATGAAAACAGCTCCAATAGGTTTGGGGGCATATTTTGCGTATCAGGTTGGGATTTTTGGACCACAATTATTTGGGGCATATGCAAAACCTTTAGGGCTGTATTATGCAGTTTGTGCTTTTTACTTTGTCGTGTTTTTTAGTTTGTATGCTTTTATTGCTGGAGGACGAAAGGGATTGAATGTGTTTTGGAAAAATAATATCACTCCATCATTAACTGCATTGGGAACTTGCAGCAGTATTGCAACAATTCCTGCTAATTTGGAGGGAGCGGAACGTATGAATATTCCAAGTCATATAAGGAATGTAGTTATTCCATTAGGTGCGCCTTTGCATAAAGATGGTTCCAGTATGTCGTCTATTATAAAAATCGCTGTTGTTTTTGCGATGTTTGGTAAAGATTTTACGGATCCGTATACCTTGCTCACCGCTATCGGGATTACGGTGATTGTTTCAGTTGTCGAAGGCGGAATCCCAAATGGTGGTTATATAGGCGAAATTCTGGCGATAACTGTTTATGGATTTCCAATGGAGCAGGCTTTGCCGGCGGCGATGATTGTGGGAACTTTAGTAGATCCCATGGCGACCTTATTGAATGCTAATGGCGACTTGGTTTCGGCGATGCTGGTAACCCGAATTGCGGAAGGAAAAAAATGGATTTTGGTGAAAATGGCTACTTAATTTGTTTTCCGAATAGGAATTGGTTAAAAAGGCATTTTGAAATCGGTAAAAAAGAGACATTTTTTTATTTATTTTGTAATATAAAGCAGTTTTAACAAAGAATTCTTTTTTTGTTACATAAAAATAAATATTTTTTTTGGTTGACTTGAAATAAGTTATACATTTGCATAGAAATTATTAAAAAACAGAGAATACAATGTCTAATAACCGTTTTTACTTTAGCAATACTTATTATTTCTTCTTTAGGAAGTAAGGGATTGTGCTATGGTTATTTGAAAAACAACAAACAAATAAAACTAATATACAATCCTGATGAAAATCAGGATTTTTTTTTGAATATAAATGAAATAAGCATGACGAATTGATGGAACACAAACCATGATTTATGTAAATTTCATTTTCAAATAAAATAAATAATAACTTAGAATGAGAACTAAGATTGCAATACAAGGTATAAAAGGCTCTTTCCATCATCAGGTGGCACAAGATTATTACTATCAGAATGTTGAAGTAGATGAGTGCTTGTCTTTTGAAGAATTGGTGGATAGTTTATTGTCTGGAAAATCAGACGAAGCAGTTATGGCTATAGAGAATTCTATTGCAGGACCAATTATTCCGAATTATGCCTTGATCGACAAAAATAATTTGCACATCGTAGGAGAACATTATTTGGATATTCATCAAAATTTAATGGCGTTGAAGGGGCAAAAAATTGAAGATATTCAAGAGGTACATTCGCATCCAATGGCATTATTACAGTGTATGGAATTTTTGAAAAAATATCCAAACATAAAATTAGTTGAAGATAAAGATACGGCTGAAACGGCCAGAAGAATACATCAAAATCAGTTGAAAGGAATAGCTGCAATTGCGAGTAAAACAGCTTCTGAAATGTATGAATTAGAAATTTTGGCTCCGGAAATTCAGACGATAAATAATAACATGACACGATTTGTTATTATTAAAAAGGAGAATTCATTTGTTGAAGAAAACGAAATAAACCGAGCTTCCATTAAATTTGAATTGGATCACAAACGCGGGAGTTTAGCGGCGGTTCTGAATGTAATGAGTGATTGTAAATTGAATTTGACCAAAATACAATCGTTACCAAAAATAGAAACGCCTTGGAAATATTCCTTTTTTGTGGATGTTACTTTCGAAAAATACGACGATTATGCTAAAGCAAAAGCATTGCTGACCATTATGGCGGAATACTTTAAAGTTTTAGGCGAATATAAAAACACAAAACCATGATTACTACAGCAAAACGTCTGGATATAATTGAAGAATACTATTTCTCCTCAAAACTGAGAGAGGTTAGACAATTGGCTTCTGAAGGGAAACCAATTATCAATATGGGAATTGGAAGTCCGGATTTACAACCTTCACAAGCAGTTGTTGATGCGGTAGTTTTGGCGATGCAAGAAGAAAGTGCGCATCAATACCAAAGTTATCAAGGGTTGCCGGAATTGAGAAAAGGAATGGCTGATTTTTATCAGAACAACTTTCAAGTGGAGTTGAATCCAAATACTGAGATTTTACCTTTGATGGGTTCGAAAGAAGGGATTATGCATATTTCACTAGCTTTCTTGAATGAAGGGGATCACGTTTTGATTCCAAATCCAGGATATCCAACCTACACTTCGGTGACGAATCTTGTTGGAGCTGTTCCCGTTTATTACGATTTAAAAGAAGTAAATAACTGGGAACCGGATTTTGAAGCTTTGGAGAAATTAGATTTATCGAAAGTGAAAATCATGTGGATGGGTTATCCGCACATGCCAACAGGAGCAAGAGGAAGTTTACAGTTATTTGAAAAATTGGTGGCTTTCGCCAAAAAACATCAGATATTATTAGTCAACGACAATCCGTATAGTTTTGTTTTGAATGACAATCCGATGAGTTTGTTGCAAGTGGAAGGTGCAAAAGAAGTGGCTTTAGAATTGAATTCTTTGAGTAAGACTTTCAATATGGCAGGCTGGAGAGTTGGAATGGTTTTAGGAAATGCAGCTTGTATTGACGCCGTACTAAAAGTAAAAAGCAACATGGATAGCGGTATGTTTTATGGGATTCAAAAAGGAGCTATTGAAGCTTTGAAAAGTGACAAGACTTGGTTTGAATCGATGAATGCGATTTATAGAAAACGCAGAATTCTTACCGAACAACTTGCTGAGAAATTGGGTTGTAAAGTATACAAAGAAGGTGTTGGATTATTTGTTTGGGCAAAATTGCCGGACGGAATCACATCGGCAGAGAAATTTATTGATGAAATTTTATACGATAAATCTATTTTCATTACGCCGGGAACAATTTTTGGTAGTAATGGTGAAGGTTACATCCGATTTGCGCTTTGTGTAAAAGAAGAAAAAGTACAAGAAGCTATAAATAGATTTTAGATTGTTGATTAACGATTCTAGATTTCAGATTTCAGATTTTCCTGCAAGTTTTAAATTTTTTTGTAGGTATAAAAATAAAACGATGAAAGTATTTGTAATAGGAATAGGATTAATTGGTGGTTCGATGGTATTGGACATCAAATCGCTACATCCGGATGCGACTATTTATGGAATTGACACTAACGAAAGTCATTTGCAGGAAGCAATTGCTTTAGGAGTTGTTGATGCTGGTGCGACTTTTGATGCTTTAGTAGATGCAGATTTTGTAATCGTTTCTGTTCCGGTTGACGTTGCTTTGACTGTTTTGCCAAAAGTGTTGGATGTTATTGGTGATACTACAATTGTTTTTGAAGTGGGTTCGACAAAGACGCCTATCTGCGAAGCGGTTGCCAATCATTCTAAGAGGCGGCATTTTATTGCAACGCATCCTATTGCAGGAACGGAGTTTTCAGGACCTTCGGCGGCGATAAAAGGATTGTTTCAAGGGAAGACGAATATTATTTGTGAGGTGGAGAAAACGACTTTCAAATTACAGGAAAAAGCATTGCAACTTTTTACTGCTATGGGAATGAGAATTCGTTATATGGATCCAAAATCGCATGATAAACACATTGCTTATGTATCGCATTTATCGCATATCAGTGCATTTATGCTGGGAAAAACGGTAATCAATAAAGAGAAAGACGAGCAGGATATTTTTGATATGGCCGGTTCTGGTTTTGAAAGTACGGTTCGTTTGGCCAAAAGTTCACCGGCAATGTGGACGCCTATTTTTAAACAAAACAGGAAACAAGTGGTGAAAACATTGGATGAGTATATTTCTAATTTATCAAAGTTTAAGGAATTATTAGAAAAGGAAGATTACGATGCAATTTATAATGAAATGCAAAGTGTGAATAAAATAAAAGAAATATTAAACGGAATAAATATAAAAAAGTAATCAGCATTTATACCGAAGCTTCAGAAGCTGGTTACAGTTAAAGAAAACAACACAGAATAAAATAAAAAAAAGTAAAAATTAGAAAAGATGGAAAACAAGAAAGAAATGAGAAATTGGTTGAATGAATTCAATTTGACTCATCCATTTGTGATCGCAGGACCTTGTAGTGCTGAAACAGAAGAACAAGTATTGAAAATTGCACATGAATTGAAAGATTCAGATGTGAGTGTTTTTAGAGCAGGAATTTGGAAACCAAGAACGCGTCCGGGAGGATTTGAAGGTGTTGGAGAAATAGGATTGAAATGGTTGCAAAAAGCAAAAGCAGAAACAGGTTTACTAATGGGAACTGAAGTTGCCACTGCAGCGCATTGTAAATTAGCTTTGGAACATGATATTGATGTATTATGGGTGGGTGCACGTACAACTGCAAATCCATTTGCGGTTCAAGAGATTGCTGATACTTTAAAAGGTACTGATAAAATTGTATTGATTAAAAACCCTGTAAATCCAGATATGGCTTTATGGTTAGGTGGAGTAGAGCGTTTATATGCTGCTGGAATCAAGAATTTAGGAGTTATTCATAGAGGTTTTTCAACATACGAAAAAACAAAATACAGAAACATTCCAGAATGGCAGATTGCGATTGAATTGCAAAGCAAATTTCCTGATTTACCATTAATCATTGACCCATCACATATTACAGGAAACCGTGAGATGATTCTTGAAGTGACTCAAGAAGCATTGGACTTGAATTATGACGGTATGATTATCGAAACGCATACTGACCCAGACAATGCTTGGAGTGATGCTGCGCAACAAGTAACGCCAGACGCTTTGAAACAAATTTTCAAAGATTTGAAAGTGAGAAAACATGACGATGCATCGGATGAATTTACCAATAAAATGACAAAATTGAGAGCGAATATCGATGTTTTGGATGCTAATTTATTGGAATTGTTAGGGAAACGTATGAAAGTTGCTGACGAAATTGGTCAAGTGAAAAAAGACGCTAACGTTGCCGTATTGCAAAACAATCGTTGGAACGAAATCCAAGAGAAAATGATTTTGGAAGGTGGTAAAAAAGGATTGACAGAAGAATTTATAGTTAAATTATTCAAAAACATTCACCAAGAAAGTATTGGACACCAAGAAAAAGTGTTGAACGCATAAAATGATTTAGGATTGTAGATTAACGATTTCTGATTTTAGATTTCGGTGATCAGAATTTAAATTTTATGAAATCCCAAGACGTTATGTTTTGGGATTTTTTTGTTTTTAGAGTCTTCTTATATCAAAAATCAAAGTGCCTTTATCTTTGCAGCGTCTTAGATTTTAAATCTGAAATCTAAAATCGTTAATCTTCAATCAAAAATCCTTTATCTTTGCAAAGTCTACGGTTTTAAATCAAAAAATCGAATTCGTAAATTGTAAATTAAAAAATGACAGGACTCGTATACAAATCTACAGGAAGTTGGTACACAGTAAAATCCGAACAAGGTGATTTTATTGAATGCCGTATGAAAGGGAAATTCAGAATTAAAGGAATCAAAAGTACCAATCCTATTGCTGTAGGCGATGTTGTGGATTATGAACTCGAAGAAACATCAGACACTGTTACCGGAACCATTTATAAAATTCACGACAGGAAGAATTACATCGTTCGGAAATCAGTGAACTTGTCGCATCAGATGCATATTATTGCATCGAATATCGATAGGGTTTTTTTGTTAGTTACCATCAATAATCCACCAACGACATTCAATTTTATTGACCGTTTTCTGGTTACCGCCGAAGCATACGGAATTGAAACGATATTGGTTTTTAATAAAATAGATACTTTTGACGATGCTACCCTTGATGAGCAATTGTATATGCAGCATATATATCAAGAAATTGGATATAAATGTTTACGCGTTTCTTCTACTGAAATGAAAGGAATAGAGGAGTTGAAAGAAATGATGATTGGTAAAGTGAGTATGTTTTCGGGGCATTCTGGAGTGGGGAAATCAACTTTAGTAAATGCTATGGAACCTTCTTTACATCTAAAAACAAAAATGATTTCTGAAGCAAGTAAGCAAGGACAACATACAACAACTTTTGCAGAGATGTATGATTTGTCATTTGATGCCAGAATAATTGATACGCCAGGAATCAAAGGTTTTGGAATCGTGGATATGGAAAAAGAAGAAGTGAGCGGTTATTTCCCTGAGTTTTTCAAATTGAAAGACCAGTGTAAGTTTAATAATTGCTTGCATAAAGACGAGCCGAATTGCGCCATTAAAGCAGCTTTGGAAAAAGACGAAATTGCTTGGTCTCGTTATAGAAGTTACCTTAAAATTCTGGAAGGGGATGATGAACATTACCGCACCGATATTCATAATGAAGACCGAATAATTAGTGATAAAACGAGGGAATAGTTCTGAATTATGAATTATGGCAGATAATATTATAAAAACAAAGTCATTTGATTTTACTTTACGAATTGTAAAATTATATCAATTTTTAAGTACTGAAAAGAAGGGATTTGTTTTAAGTAAACAATTATTGCGAAGCGGCACTTCAATTGGTGCGTTAGTAAGAGAGTCAGAACACGCTGAAAGTAAACCAGATTTTATTCATAAACTTGCAATAGCACAAAAATAAGCTAATGAAAGTGATTATTGGTTGGAATTATTGTTTCAATCTGAATATTTGAAACAATCTCAGTTTAAATCTCTAAATTCTGACATAATCGAGATTAATAAAATCCTAGCTTCCATAATTATTTCAACCAAAAATAACTTAAAAAAGTAACTATGAATATTTATGATAATTCACAATTTATAATTTATAATTTATAATTATTTTGAAAGTTGTAATTCAAAGAGTTTCCTCAGCCTCTGTAACCATTGATGAAAAAATTGTAGCCAATATCCAAAAAGGTTTATTGGTCCTAGTTGGAATAGAAGACGCCGATACGCAAGAAGACAGTAATTGGTTAGTTGGTAAAATTGTAAACCTTCGTATTTTTGGAGATGAAAATCAGGTCATGAATTTATCCGTAAAAGATATTGATGGTGATATAATTGTGGTAAGTCAGTTTACACTTCATGCTTCCACCAAAAAAGGAAATCGTCCTTCCTATATTAAAGCTTCAAAACCAGAAGTTGCCATTCCATTGTATGAAAATTTTGTAAAACGTCTAGAAATGGAGCTGGGCAAGAAAGTTCAAACAGGTATTTTTGGTGCGGATATGAAGGTGCTTTTGTTAAATGATGGACCGGTAACAATACAAATGGACAGTAAAAATAAAGAATAAGATGAACTTAAAAAATTCCCAACTAGACGTTGACACTTGGATAAAAGAACACGGCGTTCGTTACTTTAATGAATTGACAAATATGGCACAGCTTACTGAAGAAGTAGGGGAAGTAGCCCGAATCATTGCCCGTCGTTACGGAGAACAATCCGAGAAAGAGAGTGATAAAAATAAAGACCTTGGCGAAGAACTAGCCGATGTGGTTTTCGTAGTCTTATGTTTGGCAAACCAAACGGGAATCGATTTACAAGCTGCTTTCGACAAGAAAATGGATCTGAAATCCGTTCGCGACAAAGACCGTCACAAAAACAACGAGAAACTCAAATAATTTGTGAATTATAAATTATGAATTATAAAGGAGGAGTGGTAAATTGCGCCTCTAAAGTATTTGAGTAGAAAGCTAAAGCTATAACTCATAACTCATAACTCATAACTCATAATTAAAAACATGAATTTACTGTTACAAACTTCCCAATCTGATTTACAAGCACAAATTGCAGTCACCGGCTCAAAAAGTGAAACGAACCGATTATTATTGTTGCAAGCGTTGTTTTCGAATATTACTTTGGCCAATACTTCGAACTCAGATGATAGTGAAGTAATGCAAAAAGCATTGAAAGGAAATGAGGAAATAGTAGATATTCATCACGCAGGAACAGCAATGCGTTTTCTTACTGCTTATTTTGCGGTAAACGAAGGTCGTGAAGTAGTGTTGACTGGTTCGCAAAGAATGACAGAGCGTCCAATAAAAGTTTTAGTGGAAGCATTGCAACAATTGGGTGCGCAAATCTCTTATGAAAATGAAGTAGGTTATCCGCCTATTCGAATCAAAGGACAAAAAATAACTGCTTTTAAGGTAAATATTCCGGCAAATGTAAGCAGCCAATACATTTCGGCATTGTTATTAATTGCTCCGAAATTGCAAAACGGCATCGAAATTACTTTGGTGGGTGAAATTACATCCATTCCTTATATCAAAATGACCTTGGCCTTGCTAAACGATTTAGACATTCAAACCAGTTTTGAAGGCAATGTAATAAAAGTATATCCAAAACAAGAAGTGGAATCGAAAGTAATGACTGTAGAATCCGATTGGAGTTCTGCTTCTTACTTTTTCAGTTTGGCTGCTTTGGCGGAGAACGCTGCTATTTCATTGACGAGTTATAAAGAAACTAGTTTGCAAGGTGATTCCGCTTTGGTTGAAATCTACAAGCAAATGGGAGTTGATACGCATTTTGAAGAAAACAAAATAACGCTTACTAAACAAGCGGACTTTATTCCTCAAACCGTAAATTTTGAGCTTAATAATACGCCTGATATTGCACAAACGATTGTCGTTACCTGCCTTGGATTAGGAATTGGTTGTCATCTTACCGGTCTTCATACGTTGAAAATTAAAGAGACAGACAGGCTGGAAGCACTACGAATTGAAATGACAAAACTTGGGGCTAACATAACAGTTACCAATGATAGCTTGACGCTCGTGGCTTCAAATACGATTAATCACAATGTGCCAATCGCTACGTATAACGATCACAGAATGGCAATGGCGTTCGCGCCTTTAGCTTTAAAAGTGCCAATAATCATCGAAAATGCCGAAGTAGTTTCAAAATCATATCCTGATTTTTGGAACGATTTAAAAAGTTTAGGCTTCGAAATTTCTGAAAATAAGAGTTCTAAAGGCTAGTCAATCAGCTGCTTTTGAAAATAAACAGCAAAACACTTGACAACGCCTATCTCACAATCGTATATTTGCACACGATTTAAAATTATGGCCTCAAAAATCATAATTCACAATCCATAACTCATAACTTTATCAAATGAAATTATCACATTTTCAATTCGATTTACCAAAAGAACTTCTTGCCGAATATCCAGCTGAAAACAGAGACGAATCACGTCTAATGGTTATTGATCGTAAGAAGCAAACTATAGAACACAAAATGTTCAAAGATGTTATCGATTATTTTGATGACGGTGATGTTTTAATTCTGAATAATACGAAGGTTTTTCCAGCACGTTTGTATGGAAACAAGGAAAAAACAGGAGCAAGAATCGAAGTTTTTTTACTTAGAGAATTAAACTCTGAGCAAAGACTTTGGGATGTTTTGGTTGATCCGGCCCGTAAAATCAGAATTGGGAACAAATTATACTTTGGAGATGACGATTCATTAGTTGCCGAAGTTATCGACAATACCACTTCTCGTGGTAGAACATTGCGTTTCCTTTACGACGGTTCTTACGAAGAATTCAGAAATAAATTAACGGAACTTGGAGAGACTCCAATCCCAAAATACATTTCAAGAGACGTAACTCCGGAAGATGCGGAACGTTACCAAACTATTTATGCTAAAGAAGAAGGAGCTGTTGCGGCACCAACTGCAGGATTGCACTTCTCGAAACATTTATTGAAAAAACTGGAAATCAAAGGAATAAAATTTGCCGAAGTAACGCTTCACGTTGGTTTGGGGACTTTTAATCCAGTTGAGGTTGAAGATTTATCAAAACACAAAATGGATTCTGAGGAATTAAAAATCACTCAGGAAGCGTGTGATATCGTTAACGATGCCAAAGTGAAAAAGAAACGTATTTGTGCAGTAGGAACTACTTCTATGCGTGCCGTAGAAAGTTCAGTTTCATCACAAAGTACGCTAAATCCTTTTGATGGTTGGACAAATAAATTTGTATTTCCTCCTCATGATTTTAGTATCGCGACGTGTATGATCACAAATTTCCACACACCAAAATCTACTTTATTAATGATGGTTTCCGCATTTTGTGGACATGATTTAATGAAAAGAGCCTATGCAGAAGCAATCAAAGAAGGATACAAATTCTATTCTTACGGGGATGCCATGTTGATCATATAATCTGAATTTATTTCAGATTCTAAATAATAAAATCTCGTCAGTAATGGCGAGATTTTTTTTTGGGTGTGTCCCGCTGAAAAAGCGGGTCGGGCTATTCGCTACAAATTAAATTCACCGAATTCCAATTAAAATAAGAGTAAAGTGAGGTAATCTTTTCCCCGCTAAAGAAGCGGAGAAAAAGGATTTTCGCTGCTATCCCCCACACGCGTTTTTTAATATTTAATACTTCTCATTATAACTATTGTCTATCTGTTTATCCGCTAAAAGTCTTTTATCTATCCGTGTTTTTTTATTACTTTTACCAAACAAAATACAAACAATGACTTTCGAAAACACTCTTGAATTTGCAAAACAACTTGATTCACAAGATCAATTAAATAAATACCAAGATGAATTTATTTTTCCGCAAATAAATGGAAAAAAAGTGATTTATTTTACAGGAAATTCATTAGGATTACAGCCTAAACGCACCAAAGCATACGTAGATGAGGTGATGAATGACTGGGGAAACCTTGCCGTTGAAGGGCATTTTTATGCTCAGAAACCGTGGTGGGATTACCAAGAACGATTTGCAAATCCGTTGAGTAAAATTGTGGGTGCTTTGCCAAGTGAAGTTACTGTGATGAATACATTAACGGTCAATCTTCATTTGCTGATGGTTTCTTTTTATAGACCTACAACAACAAGATATAAAATTATTTGCGAGGAAAAAGCGTTTCCTTCAGATCAATATATGTTTCAAAGTCAAGTGCATTTTCACGGGATAAAACCCGAAGATGCTATTCTTGAAATCAAGCGTCGCGAGGGTGAACACAATATTCGTTTAGAAGATGTGTTGGCCAAAATTGAAGAAGTAGGAGAGGAATTGGCTTTGGTTTTAATTGGGGGTGTGAATTATTACACAGGACAAGTTTTTGACATGAAAACGATAACTGCCGCCGGTCATAAAGTAGGTGCTAATGTTGGTTGGGATTTAGCGCACGCCGCAGGAAATATTAAATTAGAATTACACGATTGGGATGTAGATTTTGCTGCTTGGTGTAGCTATAAATACATGAATTCAGGACCTGGAAATGCTTCAGGATGTTTTATTCATGAAAAACACCACAACAATTCCGAGTTGCCAAGATTTGCCGGTTGGTGGGGACACAATAAAGAACGCCGTTTCAAAATGGAACAAACTTTCGATCCAATTCATGGAGCCGATGGTTGGCAAATCAGCAATTTACCAGTGCTTTCTTTAGCGCCTTATCTGGCATCAGTTGATATGTTTGATGAAATAGGAATGGACGCTTTAATCCAAAAAAGGGATACAATCACGTCTTATTTAGAATTTATCCTCCACGAAATAGATAAAGAAGTCGATAGTAGCTTCGAAATTATAACACCGTCAAATCCATCCGAAAGAGCATCACAATTATCTGTGTTGCTTCATGGAGAAGGGCGTAGTTTGTTTGACTATTTAATGGAGCATGGTGTGATTACTGATTGGCGCGAACCTAATGTTATTCGATTAGCCCCCGTTCCATTATATACTTCTTTTGAGGATATGTATCATTTTGGTCAAATATTGAAAGCTGGAATTTTAGGGTAACAAAACCATGAAATTATATAAGAAATAGTTTGAATTATATAAGTTTTATTTGATATATTGGATGTTTCTTTGTAGAATTATAAATTCTAAAATTTAAAACCATGAAATATATATATCTTATAGCATTGTCATTAGTTATTTTTTCTTGTCAAAATCAAGGGAAGATGGAAATTCAAAAAGCGAAACTAGCTATTGTGGATTCCATGAAGCAAGTTACTGCGGATTCCATGACTGCGGAATTTGAGAAACAAAAAGTCATCGATTCCATGCAAATTGAAATGGCTAAAGTTGAAGAAGCCAAGATAGTAACCCAAAAAGAAGTTGTTGTGGTCAATCATCAAGCAGCTGCTAGTACGACTACAACAACCACAAAAAAGAAAGGTTGGAGCGGAGCTGCAAAAGGAGCCGTTATTGGAGCTGGAGTTGGAGCCGTTACTGGAGCAATTATCAGTAAGAAAAAAGGCCAAGGAGCAATAATTGGTGGTTTGGCAGGAGCAGGAGTTGGAGCGGGTACAGGCGCTATTATTGACGGAAGCAAAAAATAATAAATAAAATTGTTATACAAAAAAGAGTGTTTAAGTTCTAATTGAATTTAAACACTCTTTTTATTTGTAGCCGTCTTTACGTTTAATACGAATCCATATTTTCAATAATAGCATTGGCCTTAACCTTGATTTTATACAATTCTTCGGGATTCATTTTGTTCAATAAATTCAGCATCATTCCCATGCGTTGGTTTCCTTTGAAATACTCTTTTTTTTCATCTAGAAAATTCCAGTATAACGTATTGAAAGGACATGCTTTATCCCCAAATTTCTCTTTGACATTGTAATGGCATTTGGCACAATTATTACTCATTTTATTGATGTAACTTCCGGAGGAAACATAGGGTTTTGTCGCAATAATTCCTCCATCGGCATATTGTGACATACCGCGAGTGTTAGGCATTTCTACCCATTCTATGGCATCTATATATACGCCAAGATACCAAGCATCTACTTCATCAGGATGAATTTGTGTCAGCAAAGTGAAATTTCCTATCACCATGAGGCGTTGAATATGATGTGCGTAAGCTTCATCTAAACTTTGATTGATGGCGTGACTCATGCAATTCATTTTGGTTTTACCCGTCCAGAAAAAATCCGGTAACTTGTTGTGGTTTTCCAAGACATTCATTTGAGCATAATTGGGCATTTCTTTCCAATAAATCCCCCGAATGTATTCCCGCCAACCCAGAATTTGACGCACAAATCCTTCTACTTGCGAAAGGGTTATTTCAGCTTCATTTGCATGATAAAAAGAAATAACGGTCTCTATTACCTCTTTTGGCGAAAGCATTTTACTATTCATGGCAAAAGACAAACGAGAATGGAAAAGGAATTTTTCTTCGGTATGCATCGCATCTTCATAATCACCAAAATATTTCAGCAGATTTGTACAGAAATAATCTAAAACCTCCAGCGATTGCTCACGGGAAATAGGCCAGCTGAAATTATTTTCATCAATGTTTCCAAAAGTGATGATGCTGGCTTCTTTTATTTGAGTTACAACTTCCGAAACGTTTGCATGAAAATTTTTTTCCGGCGGAACTGGCACTTCGCCTTTGTATTTTTTACGATTATCGGCATCAAAATTCCATTTGTTTCCCAAAGGAGTTGATCCGTCCATTAAGAGATGGTGTTTTTTGCGCATGTTGCGATAGAAATTTTCCATCAACAGCAACTTTTTACCTTCAAAAAAATCGGTGAGTTCGTGACGCGTGGTATAAAAATGTTCCGAGTCAAAAGCTTCTGTCTCAATTTTTAGATTGGAACAAATTGTTTTTAATTGTTGATCCAGTCGGTATTCGTCGGGTAACTGGTATTCGAATTTTTCTATTTTGTAGTTTTCGATGCAACTGGCAATGATTTTTTCTAAATCCTGAGGATTCTCGGCATCGGTAATATGAAAATATACCGCTTGATGTCCATGTGATTGTAGTGCTGTATAAAAATTCCTCATTGACAGAAAAAACGCTGCCACTTTTTGGATGTGATGTTTTACATAATCAGTTTCCTGACGCATTTCTGCCAAGACATAAATCGTGTTGTTGTCACATTCCTGAAACCAGGAATGTTGAAAATTTAACTGATCTCCAAGTATTAACCGCAATTTTTTCATTTTCTATTTTTTGAAAAATGAAGTAGTGGGCATTTCTTTTCGGGCATATTGAAACCGATCCACTAATTTGGGTAAACAATACCCGTCGAGTCCATTTAGTGCCACAACATTTCCTTTGTCAATTTGTAGCCAGCCATCTTTATGTTGCAATTCTTCTTCAAAAAACAAATTTTCGATAGCAGCAATAATGTGAATGGTATCATTTTCCTTGATATAGTATTCATTTACGTATTTGCAATACAGTTGAACGGGGCTTCCTTTTACGAACGGGATTTCAATATCGTTTTTATATTCTTCTTCAAGATTCGTTTTGTCAAATTCAGAAATTCCCAATTCATAATTTGCCGAGGTGTGATGCGCAGCTTCAATCATATTCACCGTAATGTGATTCACGGTAAAATATCCCGTTTCCCGTATGTTTTTGTACGTATCTCTTGGAACAGTGGTGGGTCTCATAATGAATCCAATTAGGGCAGGATTGCTGCCTAAATGAGTAATACTGCTAAAAATTGCCACATTAGGTTTTCCATCAATGGATTTTGTAGCAAGTAAATTGGCTGATTTATATCCGGTGCAAGAATTGATTAAATTTAATCTTTCGATTTTTTCCATTTGGGAAATGGCATCTTTAGAAATGTGTTTCATGTCTTTTTAAATTTAGAACAAATATACTTTTTGTTTAATAAAATATGAAATAAATTAAACGAAATAATTACAAGAAGCGTTTTCGAACTCAAAAGCAATGAAAATAAATAATTTTAAATAACTTTCAAATCCTATATATTTGTTTACCAATTTATCCAAAAATGAAAATACTTAAAAAAGTCCTTGTCGTTTTAATTTCGTTAACAGTGATTGTAATACTAGCTTTAATTGGTTATGGTTTTTATCTAAAACCTCAATATGAAGGTAAAGTTAAGCTGAAAAACATTCAAAAAACAACAACAGTATATTTTGATGAATTTGGAGTACCTCATATTTATGCCAATAATTCAAAGGATGCTATGGAAGCTTTGGGTTATGTACATGCGCAAGACCGATTGTGGCAAATGGAATTGATGCGGCGTATTGCTCCAGGACGTTTGTCCGAAATATTTGGCTCAGTTGCGTTGAAAAATGATAAATTCTTTGCAGGAATTGGAATAGAAGAAGCTTCAGCAAAAGCGATTGCAGCATTGGATAAAAACAGCCCAAGTTACCAATTGACGATGGCATATTTGGATGGAATTAATCAATATATTGATGAAGGAAAAACACCAATAGAGTTCAGTTTAGTTGGAGTGAACAAAGAGAAGTTTACCCTAAAAGACGTTTATAATATCTTTGGATACATGTCTTTTAGTTTTGCAATGGCTCAAAAATCAGATCCGTTATTGACCGATATTCGAAATAAATATGGAATGGAGTACCTCAAGGATTTTGGAATTGACGGCTCTTTTAATACCACTCGAATAAAAAATGCCAAAGAAAAACCACAGGAATATATCACAATTGCAAAATCGATAGCTTCGCTTTTAGATCAGTCGCCAATTCCTCCATTTGTAGGAAGTAATAGCTGGGTTATAGCACCAAAGAAAACTAAAAATGGGAAGGTTATTTTTGCCAATGATCCTCACATAGGGTTTTCGCAACCGGGAACTTGGTACGAAGCACATTTGGTAACGCCTGATTTTGAATTATACGGCTGTTATTTAGCAGGAACTCCTTATCCTTTGTTGGGGCACAATCGCGAATACGCCTATGGTTTGACCATGTTTGAAAATGACGATATTGATTTGTACCAAGAAGAGAATAATCCAACAGATGCCAATGCGTACAAAACGCCAAATGGTTTCAGTCGCTATGAAATTAGAAAAAAAACTATAAAAATAAAAGATACTGTAGCCGTAGTTTTAAATGTAAAAGTGACGCGTCACGGTCCTATTATGAATGATCTTATTGATGGTTTAAATAAAAAGACACCTGTTGCGATGTGCTGGATTTATACGCAACAACCCATACAGATACTGGATGCGGTTTACAGACTTTCTCATGCTAAAAATAGGACCGATTTCCAAAAAGGGGTGGCTTTGATAGCTGCGCCGGGATTGAATATCATGTACGGGGATGCCAAAGGGAATGTGGCTTGGTGGGCGACTGGGAAATTATACAAACACAATATGGGGGTGAATACTAATTTTATTCTGGATGGAGCAAGTGGTAAAGACGATATTACCGAATATTTGGATTTCTCCAAAAATCCTTCGGCGGTGAATCCAAATTGGAATTATGTATATTCTGCGAACAATCAACCGGAACCAATAGACGGTTTTTTATATCCGGGGTATTATCTGCCAGAAGACAGAGCCAAAAGAATCACCCAGTTATTAGATCCAAAATCCAATTGGGATAAGGAGTCTGTTAGTAAAATGATTTTTGATAATACTTCATTAGCAGCGCCACAAGTTCTGTCAAATTTATTTTCGAGTGTAGACTATAATACACTTTCTAAAAATGAAAAAGAAGCCATTACTATTTTAAAATCTTGGCAAGGATCTAATAATCTTCATGACGTCGCTCCAACAATTTACAACAAATGGATTTATTTTTATTTGAAAAATACCTTTGAGGACGAACTCGGTGAAACTGATTTCAAACAATTTCTTGGAACGCACATCATGAAGCAAATTGTTGCGAAACAAATGGCTAATGAAAATTCACTTTGGTGGGATAATATTACCAGTAAAAGTGTAAAAGAAACTAGATCTCAAATTCTTTCACAATCGTTTAAGGAAGCTATTGTTTCATTAGAAAAACAATTAGGAAATTCAGTACCAGCTTGGACTTGGAATAAGGTGCATATTTTAGAACATCAGCATCCATTGGGCAAAGTGGCTGCATTACGAAGAATTTTCAATGTAGGGCCTTTTGAGGTTCCGGGGTCCAATGAGGTAATCAATAATCAGTTTTTTGATTATACTGATGAAGCAAATTATGTTGTAAAAGGTGGACCTTCAACGAGAAGAATTATTGATTTTTCGGATATAGAAAACAGTTGGAGTATTCTGCCAACAGGACAATCAGGGAATCCATTGAGTTCGCATTACAGTGATCAAGCGGAACTTTACAATACAGGAAAATTTAGAAAAATGAAACTAAATAAGGATGAGATTGTTAGAACTTCAACAAAATTGGTCTTTGTTCCCTATAAAAATTAATAGTTTTAAAGTCCTTAGTCTAATAAAATCAGTAATTTTGCCTAACTTTTTATAAAAAATTAATGCAAACTCCCAAAAAAATAGCGGTTGTAGGTTCTGGATTAGTAGGATCTTTATTAGCTATTTACCTTCGCAAAGTAGGACATATAGTTCATGTTTATGATAGAAGTCCAGATATTAGACAAATTCAGTTTTCAGGACGTTCCATCAATTTAGCCATGTCTAACCGGGGTTGGAAAGCACTGGATGGAGTAGGAGTGGGTGATGCGGTACGTGAGATTGCAATTCCTATGGATAAACGTGCCATTCATCTTGTGGACAAACTTAATTTTCAAAATTACGGACAAGAAGGGGAGTCTATTTATTCGATTTCGAGAGGAACTTTAAATAGAAAAATGATCGACTTGGCCGAAGCTGCTGGAGCTCAATTCTTTTTTGATCATAAAATTTGGGATGTAACTTTAGATGATGCGACCCTGCATATTGGAGAAACTGAAAGAGGAGCTTGGCAAGAAAAAAAATACGATATGGTCTTTGGTGCCGATGGGGCTTTTTCTAGAATCCGTCACCGCATGCAACGTCAAAGCATGTTTGATTATTCACAAGAATTTCTGCCTATTGGATATAAAGAATTAAATATTCCTGCAAATACTGATGCCACACATAAATTAGACAAGAATTCTTTTCATATTTGGCCACGAGGCGAATACATGTTGATTGCATTGCCTAATTTAGACGGTAGTTTTACGTGTACCTTGTTTATGCCTTTTGAAGGAGAAAATTCTTTTGCAGCATTAAAAGATCAAAAAGAGGTCGAAGCTTTTTTTGAAAAGAATTTACCAGATACGATTGATGTAATTCCAAAATTGACAGAAGATTTCTTTAATAACCCAACAAGTACATTGGTAACCATGAAATGCTTTCCTTGGACTTATGAAGATAAAATTGCCTTAATTGGAGATGCCTGTCATGCAATTGTGCCATTTTATGGGCAGGGAATGAATGCGGGTTTTGAAGATATTTCGGTGCTATATGAAATGATTGAAAAGTATGGTGATGATTGGAAAACTATTTTTTCTGAATATCAAAAATCCCGTAAACCAAATGCGGATGCAATAGCAGAACTTTCCTACCGTAATTTTATGGAGATGAGTTCAAAAACTGCTGATGAAAAATTCCTATTGCAAAAGAAAATTGAAAAATCCTTCTCGGATAAACATCCTGACAAATGGATTCCGCTTTATAGTAGAGTAACGTTTAGTGATCGTCCTTATGCCGAAGCTTTGGCAATTGGGGATTATCAAAACGCCATTATGGAAGAAGTTTTAAAAATGGAAAACATTGAAAATATTTGGAATGGCGAACTAGTTGAGAATAAAATATTGGAATTACTACAGTAGAATTCAATAACAATATCAAAATTCAATTGCAATGCCAATCTCAAAATTATTTCCAATTAATTATTGATATTGCCATTGAATTTTGATATTGAAAACTATTTTTTGAACATTTTTGTTAAAATACCAAAAGCGCCTCTTATAAAAGTTGCACTAGTCAATACTTTTAAAACGGATTTTCCAACGACACTCGCAGTGCTTGGTCCACTATTTTCTTCTTTTTTAATTGTTTTCTCTTGTTCTTGTACAGCAACTTTTTTATTGAGCATTTCGTAAGCACTTTCACGATCAATAAGTTCACTGTATTTCTTTACCAGTTTTGATTTAGTGTTGATTTCTTGAATCTCACTTTCAGTTAAAATATCCATTCTGCTCATCGGTGCACGCATCATGGTAGCTGCAAGCGGAGTAGGAATTCCTTTTTCGTTCAGAGCGGTAACCAAAGCTTCTCCAATTCCAAGGCTAGTCAACACTTCGTCGGTTTTGTAATATTCTGATGTTGGATAATTATCGGCTGTTTGTTTTATTGCTTGTCGGTCATTGGCAGTAAAAGCCCTTAAAGCATGTTGTATTTTTAAACCTAATTGTGCCAAAACGCCACTTGGAATATCCATTGGATTTTGAGTAATAAAGTAAATCCCAATTCCTTTTGAACGTATTAATTTTATGATAGTTTCTATTTGTTCTAATAATGCTTTGCTGGCTTCATTAAATATTAAATGGGCTTCATCAATAAAAATCACTAATTCTGGTTGATCGGCATCTCCTTTTTCAGGCATTTGTTGGTATATTTCAGCCAATAAACTAAGCATAAATGTCGAAAATAATTTTGGTTTATCTTGAATATCTGTCAAACGAAGGATGTTGACATATCCTTTGCCATTTTCATCAATTCGCATCAAATCCTTAATATCAAAAGACATTTCTCCAAAAAATAAGTGAGCGCCTTGTTGCTCTAATTCAATTATTTTTCTAAGAATAATTCCAGTGGTTGAAGTTGAAATTTTACCATAATCTGCCGTAATCTCGTCTTTTCCTTCTTCAGTTATATAATTGATTACTTTTTTGATGTCTTTAAGATCTAATAAAGGCATTTTATTGTCATCACAGTATTTGAATATAACAGCAATAACGCCTGCTTGAGTATCGTTTAATCCTAATATTCTTGAGAATAGTACAGGACCAAATTCTGATATCGTTGCACGAAGGCGTACTCCATTTTGTTCGGACAAAGTCAGTAATTCAACCGGAAAGCTGGATACACTGTATGGGATGTTAATTTTAGCATGGCGTTCGGTAATAAAAGGCTTTTCCTCCCCTTCTTTTGCAATACCACTAAAATCACCTTTTATATCCATCATCAATACTGGAATTCCAAAAGAGGACAACTGTTCTGAAAGGACCTGAATAGTTTTAGTTTTTCCTGTTCCGGTAGCACCGGCAATTAAGCCATGGCGATTCATTGTTTTTAAGGGTATTTTTACATGTGCATCCGCCAAAGCCTCGCCGTCTAATATTGCCCCACCTAAAATAATGCTTTCTCCTTTCGAAATATAACCGTTTGTAATGTGTTGTGTGAAATCTTCTTTTCTGCTCATAATAAGGGCCTGATTTAAATGATTTGCAAGGTATTAATTGTTGTAATTTGTGTAAATAAAGCGTTAACTGCAGTTTTCCTGCTTTTTTATTGTTAATAATAAAAAAAATTTTTTTTAGCTATTTCAATCTGGATATTAAAAAATTATCTCAATATGTCATAAAACAATATGTTTTTTTTTATAAAACAACTGATTTACTTATGAATTCTGATATAAATGCAAATTTTAAATTAACAAATTATTTTTCGGAATAAAATTAATGAGAATAAAATTAAAAAAAGTTTTTTTATTTAAACTAAAAATATAAATTTGCTCCACTACAAGTTTATTATAACTAAAGAATAAATTATTTAAAACTATTAAAATTAAAAAAAATGGCAAACGTTAAAAAAGAAAACGGTTCAAAAGGTGGAGGAATGATTTCAGGAATCATTATTGTAGCATGTGTTTTTGTTGGATGGATAGTATGGAATTTTATAATGGGTAATGGTGCTAATTTCGAGGGTGGAATTAATACAGGTCATCCACTACCAGGAAATTACTTGGCAATGGTTTATAAAGGAGGTCCTATTGTACCTATTTTATTAGGTTGTTTATTAATGGTTATTGTGTTCTCATTCGAGCGTTTTGCAGTTATTTCAAAAGCAGCTGGTAAAGGAAATCTTGATCAATTCATGAAAAGTGTACAAGGAAATATTACTACTGGTGATATCGATGGTGCTATCGCTTTATGTGACAAACAAAAAGGATCAGTTGCAAATGCGATTAAATCTGCTTTATTGAAATACCAAGATGTTAAAAAAGAAGGTTTAGATAGCGAAGCTGCTGCTGAAACAATTCACAAAGAAATTGAAGAAGCTACTTCATTAGAAATGCCAATGTTAGAAAAACATATGACTATTCTTTCTACATTAGTTTCATTAGGAACTCTTGCAGGTTTGTTAGGGACAGTAACAGGGATGATTAAAGCGTTTGGTGCTTTGGCTTCTGCTGGAACTCCAGATCAAGCTGCACTTGCAAATGGTATCTCTGAAGCCTTGATTAACACTGCAACGGGTATCTCTACTTCTGCATTAGCAATCGTTGCTTACAACTTTTTTACTTCTAAAATTGATACTTTGACTTATTCTATTGATGAGGCAGGTAATACAATTGTAAATACTTACAGACACTACAGAAGTACACAAAAATAATTAATAATTTAATTTATAAGAAAATAGTAATCTTGTAAAAGAGCTATTTTCTTATAAATATTAAAAAATATATTAATGGCTATAAAAATGTCCAAAAAAGCAGCGTCTATTGACATGACTGCTATGTGTGATGTGGCTTTTCTTTTGCTTACGTTCTTTATTTTGACCGCTACAGCTAAGATTCCAGAAGCATTGCCGGTAGATACGCCAGCCTCAACAGTTCAGACTAAGTTACCGGATTCGGACTTGGCTACAATTACTATTGGAAAAGGGAAAGTGTTTTTTGATTTAAAAGGTAGAGAGGTTCGTAAAAGAACACTTGAATTAATGGGTCAAAAATATGGTGTAGCATTTACAGAGGATGAATCATCAAAATTTTCTTTAATGGAAGGAATTGGAGTGCCAGTTTCAAATTTAAAGCAGCTTATTGCTATGAAAACTGCAGAGCGAAGTAAAGAAGGTGTTCAGCCGGGAGTTCCTAAAGATTCACTTGACAATCAATTAAAAGATTGGATTTACAATGCTCGTATTGCAAACATTGAGGTCGATGACAAAGAATTGCAATTTGCTATAAAAGGAGATGCAAAAGAAGAATATCCAGCTATATTGAAAGTTATGGATATTTTACAAGAGCAAAAAATCAATAGTTTCAATCTAGTTACTGGTTTGAGAGCAAAAGATAAATAACTAAAAAAATACACTAAAATGGCTGAATTAAATACCGGCGACGGTGGTGGCAAGAAAGGTGGAAAAGTAAGAAGTAAAAAGGCAAATTCAAAAGTAGATTTAACTGCTATGGTGGATTTGGCATTCTTATTGATTACTTTCTTTATGCTTACTACTACGTTGTCAAAGCCCCAATCGATGGATTTGGCATTGCCAGATAAAGAGAAAGATCCTAAAGAAAAGAATGATATTAAAGTTGATGAAAATCGTACAATGACTATTTTGTTAGGAGATAATGATAAACTAATACGTTATGTAGGTTTGCTTGCAACTCCAGTTGTTGGAGGAGCTCCTAAGGATTTTACTTATGGTAAAGAAGGTATTCGTAAAGAGCTTTTTTCTAGAAGTAAATTAGTATTAGAGTATTCTACAGCTAAGGGAAAACCAAAAGACGGTATGATTGTTATTATCAAACCAAGTAAAAAATCAAATTATCGTAATTTGGTTGATATACTTGACGAAATGGCAATTGTTGGAGTTGGTAAAAACGGTGCTTATGCAATAGTAAATGAATTTACTCCGGAAGAACAAAAATTGTTAGAAGGTAAGTAAGATTTGTCTTATTACTCAATAACCTAATAACTAAGAAAAATGAAATTAGATATATTCACAAACCAATGGCTTGATATTGTATTCGAAGGTCGTAATAAGGCCTATGGTGCTTATGAGCTTAGAAAAACAAATACAAAGACAACGGTTAAAGCTCTTGTGCTTGGCGCAATTGTTTTCGCTCTTGCTGTTAGTGCGCCACTTATCATGAGTCTTATTCCTAATTCTTCAGATGGTTCTGATAGTTTGGATACTAAGATTACTACTATTAAGTTGCCACCTAAGAAAGAAGAAGTAAAAAAAGATCTTCCACCACCTCCGCCGCCACCTCCAAAAGTAGATCAGGTGAAGTTTGTTAAGCCAGTTGTGGCTAAAGCAGAAGAGATTACAGAAGAGCCACCAAAAATGGAAGCTATTAAAGACAAGAAAATTGGTGCTGAAACTATTAAAGGGGATCCAGATGCTGAATTATCTGTAGAACCAGTTGGAAACGGACCTAGTGCTGTAGTTGAAGAAGATAACCAAATTTACAACACAGCAGGTATCGAAGTAAAACCTGATTTTCCAGGTGGTATGGAGAAATTCTATAAGTATGTTGGTAATAATTACCAAACTCCTGAAGAAGAAGGTTTAAAAGGTAAAGTTTATGTTACTTTTGTTGTAGAAAAAGATGGTTCATTAACTGATATCAAAGTAATCAGAGATATTGGTTACGGTACAGGAAAAGAAGCAATCCGTGTTTTGAACAAATGTCCTAAATGGAATCCAGGAGAGCAAAATGGTAAAAAAGTAAGGGTGCTTTATTCTCTTCCAATTACTATTCAATCTGCTGAATAATGTTAAATAACATAGTAAATAATATTAAGAAGAAATCGCTTAAAGAGCGATTTCTTCTTGTTTTAGGAATTTTGTTTTTTCTAGTTTACCTTGTTTTAGGTTTATTTATTATCTTTATGAAGAATTTTCCTTTGGCAATTCAACCTAATTACAGGATTGCTTTTGGCGTATTACTGATTGTATATGCTTCTATTAGATTCTTCAGAATTATTAATAATAACAAAAACTAGATTATGAAAAATTATGCTAAAATTTCGTATTTTGTTTTTCTTGCAGTAATTGTATTCTTCTTAGCTTGTAACCAATCTAAAAGTTCAAAGGATAATGAAACCATACTTAAAGGTTCCGTTTCAATTTTTGTAGATGAAACTTTGAATCCTATTATTGAGGATCAAGTTGCCGTATTTGAAAGTAGATATGATGCTAAAATAAAACTTATTTCAAAATCTGAATCTGAAACGGTTAATTCATTGTTTAATGAGAAAGCTGCAATAGCTATTTTGGCTAGAAATTTGACAACAGAAGAATTGAAGATTTTTGATCAAAGAAAAATTATTCCTAAAGTAACAATATTTGCTACAGATGCGATTGCGCTGATTTCAAATAAGAACAATAAGGATACTATTATAGCGTTAAAAGATGTTATTGATTATATGCAAGGGAAATCTGTTCCATCCATTAAAGGGTTAGTTTTTGATAATCCAAACTCAAGTACAGTTCGATATATAAATTCTCTTGCAGGTTTAAAGGCTATTCCAGAAAAAGGTGTTTTTTCATTTAAAACCAATGATGAAGTTATTAAATATGTTTCTGAAAATGATGGGATGATTGGGATTGTAGGAGTTAATTGGCTTTCTCAACCAATGCCTGCGATGCAAAAATATGTTGATAACGTAAATACGTTAAGTGTTAAAGGACTTAATACTGATAATTCATTTTCTCCTTCCCAAAATAATATAGCAGAAGGGAAATACCCTTTGGCACGCGATTTGTATATAATCAATTGTCAAGGATATTCAGGTTTAGGAATGGGCTTTGCTTCATTTGTAGCAGGAGATATTGGACAAAGAGTAATTTTAAAGTCTGGTTTGCTTCCTGTTCGTATTCCTGGCAGGAATATTACAATAAGGAATAAAATTGAAAATGATAAAAAATAAATTAACTACAATAAAGATGAATAAATTTAAAATTTTTAGTGTTGCTTTATTGGCTTCGGTAACCGTAAGTCAAGCGCAAGATTTGAATCCGGCCAAAAAAGCAATTGACGCAGAACAGTTTGATAGTGCAAAATCGATTTTAAAATCAATTGTAAACTCTAAACCATCTAACGGGAGAGCTGCTTTCCTTTTAGGGAATGTATATCTTACTCAAAACATAGCAGATAGTGCTAAAATTTATTTTCAAAAAGGATTAACTGGTTCTGATGGAGCAAAACTTAATTATATTGGGTTAGGTCAATTAGACTTAGATAATGGAAATGTAGCTGCTGCTCAAGCGAATTTTGCATTGGCTGCGAAAGACATGAAAAAGAAAGATGTAGAAGAATATATCTACATTGGAAAAGCATATATGGCGGCTAATAAGCCTGATTATAAAAGTGCATTGTCTATTTTGACAAGAGCAAAAATTAACAATCCTCAAGATGCACAAGTTTTACTTGAACTTGGAAATGCTTTTTATGGAGATAAAAATCAGAATGAGGCGTATGTTGCTTATCGTGATGCCTTTCAAGCGGATCCAACTTTAATTAGAGCTAAAATGCAATTAGGTGTTTTGCTTAAAGGGGCAAAAGCCTATACTGAAGCAGTGAAAGCATATGATAACGTAATAGCTACTAATGCAAGTTATGGACCTGTTTACCGTGAATTGGCCGAAACATATTATTTATGGGGAAGAAATGAGCCATCAAAAGGTAAAGATTACTTGCAAAAAGCTTTAGGTTATTATGAAAAATACATGACATTAACGGATTATTCGTTAGCTTCTCGTATGCGTCATGCTGACTTTTTAATCTTAGCAGGTGACTACAAAACGTTAGAAGTTGAAGCTAATAAAATGAAAGAATTAGATAAAGTAAATCCTAGAATTTTACGTTATTTAGGTTTTGCTGCATATGAAAATGGAAATGTTGATGTTGCAATTCAATCGTTAGAAAGTTTTATTGCAAATCCTGCTAATAAAGTACTTGCTTTAGATTATCAATATTTAGGTTTTTCTAAAATTAAAAAAGCAATAAGTGCAGACGGTAAAACAGTTGATGCTACTCTTTTTAATAATGGGGTTTCAGATGTTAAGAAAGCCGTTGAAATGGAAATTTCTATCACTAATAACCTTGCTGATATTGGTAAAAAATTATATGAGCAAAAATTATTCAAAGAAGCAGCTGCGATTTATGAAATAGCAACTACGAATAAAGAATCTAGAAATTACTTGCTTGATAATTTCTATTTAGGTAACTCATTGTATTACGACAACACTAAAAAGGATGTTGTTAAGCCAGATCCTATTGCACTTCAAAAAGCGGATGTAGCTTTTGGAAATGTTATTGAAGCTTCGCCATCTACTCAAGATGCTTATATCTTTAGAGCTAGAACTAATAGATTGCTAGAAAAAGATGACATGATGGTTAAGTATTATGAAGCTTATATCGCAGTTGTTACTGAAAAAGGTGCTGAAGAATTAGCTAAACCAGCAGTAAAAACTAAATTGATTGAATGTTATAATAACATGGCAGCTAGTTTCGCTAATACAGATAAATTAAAAGCAAAAGAATATTTTAATAAAACTCTTGCATTAGATCCTACAAATAATTATGCAACTGAATCATTGAAAACGTTAAAATAATTGTTTTTTTAAAGATATAAAAACCGATAACTTTAAAAAAGTTATCGGTTTTTTTGTGCGTAATCGGGACTATTAATTACTTAAGATTAATAGAGTTTTAGCCCTAAATTGGGTGAAGTTATCTAACTAAAGGCTTTTATTGGTGATTTTCAGAAAGCATTTTCTAAATATCAAATTAACTCATTTTCTAATTAACTATCTTTGCACTTTAAAATTAAATAATGTTATCAAAAGAAATACAATTAGAAGTTAATAAAGGAGCCTTGCTTCCGTTGATGGAAGAATTTTATACGATTCAAGGGGAAGGATTTCATACAGGAACTGCGGCATACTTTATTAGAATTGGTGGATGTGATGTAGGGTGTCATTGGTGTGATGTTAAAGAAAGCTGGAATGCCGAATTGCATCCTCCAACAGGGATTGATTTGATTGTTTCAAATGCAAGTAAATATTCGGAGACTGTTGTAGTAACTGGTGGAGAGCCTCTAATGTGGGATATGTCTTTGCTTACGCAAAAGCTAAAAGAAAATAACAGAAAAGTTCATATAGAAACTTCAGGGGCATATCCATTAACAGGGGTCTGGGATTGGATTTGTTTGTCTCCAAAGAAAAATAAATTACCTACGGAAACGGTTTATGATAATGCACATGAGTTGAAAGTAATCATTTATAATAAACACGATTTTATTTTTGCTGAAGAGCAAGCTGAAAAAGTGAATAATAATGCTATTTTATTCCTGCAACCAGAATGGAGTAAAAAAGAAGAAATGACTCCACTTATAGTTGATTATGTGATGAACAATCCAAAATGGCGTGTTTCTTTACAAACTCACAAATATTTGAATATTCCTTAAAACATAAAACCTCAAATAACAGTTTGTTATTTGAGGTTTTATGTTTTAAGGAATATAGTTGATATGCAATTACAGGGGGATTTAGTCTTGTTTACCTATTGCCCTAGCCCAGATAGCAGCGGTATCCTTTATTTTCTCATTTTTTCAATGAGAAAATAAAGATATAGCGAATAGCTGGAAAAAGCTCCTAAAACTACCAACCTTTTTGTTTTTTAAATTCCGTAATATGTGCTAAGTGGTGGTTTCCATGCCAAGCATAAGTTCCTATTATTTCTTTCAATTGAAATTCTGCGTTATGCTCCGGATGTATAAAGGATTTTTCTAAATCAGCTTCGGAAAGACTATTCATTAAATACGCTAAACGAAAGTGTAAACCCTCTAGAAAGGAAAGAGTAGCCTGAATAGGCATTGTTAAATTATCATGCATTTCTGCCCAACGATCTTCGTGATAAAATTTTATTACGGGTTTATCCTCAGTCAGTGTCCATTTGATTCTAATGAAACAATTCATATGACTGTCTGAGCAATGGTGAATGACTTGACGAATCGTCCAACCGCCGTTACGATATGGCGTATCAAGTTGTTCCTCGGTTAAATGAATTACCTCTCTTTTTAATCGTTCTGGGAAATGTGCGATTTCTGCTATTTTATTAGTTAGATAATCGCTTGAATAGATTTCTGGCGCGATAAATTTTCCAATTGGATAACGTAATTTTTCTAATGCTGTATTTTCCATATTATAATTTATTTTTTTAAATCGAAAGTTTAGCTAAATAGTCATAATGCTCCCCTTCAAGAACTAATTCGCATTGTAATCCATTGGCGAAAGCCGCATTTTGTAAGGTGTTGTAATCTAGGTAAAGCCAAGGGAATTCCTCTTCTTTTTCTTTTTTATAGCGTATTGTAAAAGTCAATTCGCCATAATAGCCTTTGCTGGGAATCCATTTTCCGCCATCTTCATCATTATCAAACATATAAATAATATCCGAAGAATCTATAAGGATTTGTCCATTTGGATTAAGCAAGCTTCTTAGTTTCTGTAAAAAGCTAGTTGTTTCTTTTAGTGTTCCAAATATGCCGGTGCCATTCATCAATAATAAAATGGTGTCAAATTTATTTTTAGGATTATCAGAGTCCATTTCAAGAATATTTTGAACTTGAGCATTTTTCAAACCTCTTAGTTGACAGGCTTGAACTGCATTTTTAGAAATATCAATCGAATGGACATCAAAATTTCTTTCGTCCTGTAAAAACAAACTATGACTTCCTGCACCACAACCTACATCAAGAATTTTACCTTTGGCAAGTTGTAAGGCTTTTTGTTCTAATTTTGGCATTTCATTATAAGAACGAAATAAATACGCAACGCTCATTTCATCCTCTTCAGAAATAGAGGTTTCAGTGATTAAATCTTCAGGAGAATTATTAGTTTGAAAATCAAGTATGGCTTTGCCAAAAAGGTCTTTCATCTTTTTTGTTTAAAGTTTAAGGTTTCAGGATTCAAGTTTGTTACTTTTGTGGTTCCAACTTTAAATTTTAAACTTGAAACATATTTTAAACAATCTTCCTAAAGAAGCCAAAGATAAGCATATCGAAAATAAAAAGTATTTCGATAAGCTGAAAAAGAAGACGCCTAAGAATTTAGATTACGTGATGCAGGATTTGCATGACGCCGAATTCAAGAAAACGGATTGTTTGAAGTGTGCAAACTGCTGTAAAACTACTGGGCCATTATTTACGGATGCGGATATTGAGCGTGTTTCAAAATATCTTAGACAAAAGCCACAGCAGTTTATCGAGCAATATTTGAGAATCGATGAAGATAGGGATTATGTGTTACAAAGTGTGCCGTGTACTTTTCTGGATAATGAAAATGCATGCATGATTTATGATGTTCGTCCAAAAGCGTGCAGAGAATTCCCGCATACGGATCGGAAAAAATTTCAGCAAATTACAGATCTAACGTTAAAAAACGTAGCAATATGTCCAGCTGCTTTTAATATTGTAGAGGAAATGAAAAAGAAGTTGCCTCTTTAAAAATTTATGTATCGTTTCCTTCTCCTTTGGAAAGTCCTGTCCCGACGCTTCGGGATCGGGAGGGGTGAGGACTAATAAATCAAATATTTCGTTCTCATTTTTTTAAACTCAATTAACCCTTTCTTCCAGCTTTCTCTGATTTCCTTTTCTGAAGTTCCATTTTCTATTTGTTGCTGCAGTTTTTTAGTTCCTGCTAATTTTGTGAAAAAAGAATTGAAGAATTTTGATTTATCTGATGTGGTCTGATAAGCTTTAATTAGCCATTTTAATTCCAGTTGATTTACTTTTGCACATGCTGATAAATCTTCTCCATAACATTCGATACCATTGTAAACTGGATTTTGTGCGCCGAAATTCGGTTTCGGAATAAAACTAAAGCTGCTTTTTGGTAGGTAAGGCGAGCCATAAATTTGGAATTGTTTTTCAGTTCCCCGCCCCACACTTACATTCGTGCCTTCAAAAAGACACAAACTCGCGTAAAGATTCACGGCTTGATCATTTGGAAGATTAGGCGAAGGTTTTACAGGTAAATTATAATTCATTTTTCTGTTGTAATTAGTACACGGAATTACGGTCAATTTGCATTGCACGCCGTTTTTCATCCATTTCTGGCCATTTATCATTTTAGCATATTCGCCAATTGTCATTCCGTGAAGTAATGGAATTGGATGCATACCCACAAAACTGGAGAATGCAGTTTCGAGAACGGGTCCATCAATAATATTTAGGTTAGGATTTGGCCGGTCAAGAAGTATAAGCGGAATATTATTTTCGGCACACGCTTCCATAATATAATGCAACGAAGAAATATAGGTGTAAAATCGTGCGCCAACATCTTGCAAATCAAAAACCATGATTTCAATTCCGGCTAATTGCTCTGATTTTGGTTTTTTATTATCGCCATACAATGAAATAATTGGCAATCCAGTTTTTGAATCTTTTCCATCAACCACATGTTCGCCTGCATCTGCAGTTCCGCGAAAACCGTGTTCTGGGGCAAATATTTTTTGGATAGCAATATTTTTTTCTAATAGAAAATCTATCAAATGAGTTTTGTTGGAGAGAATTCCAGTCTGGTTGGTTACAATTCCAATTTTCTTGTTCTGTAATAATGAGAGATATTTTTCATAATTGTCAGCTCCAGTCTTTATTGTTGCGGAAGAATTGTTATTATCTTTTTCTAAATCTGATTTTACATTTTCTCTTAAATCTGTTTTTCTGGCAGAACAGGAAGTCGGAATGATTGTTAAAAATATAAAACAAAGCAGTTTTTTGAAAAATGGTTTCATATAGCGGTTCAAATAAAATTAAGGCCAATTAGTGTAATTCGTGTTTTAGCTGTATTTTTGGCGCAAGCGACGCGAACTGGCGAAGCAAATCCAAATTAGAAATCGAATCAAATTGAATTTAGAATATTTCATAGCCAAACGACTCATAACTGCTAAAGATTATAAAAGTAGCATATCTGCGCCAATTATAAAAATTGCAATTTCGGCAATTGCCATTGGTATGATTATGATGATTGTTTCGGTAGCAACAGGAATCGGGTTGCAGCAAAAAATCAGAGAAAAGATTTCAGCATTCAATGGACATATCATTATTTCCAATTACGATAACAATCAATCCGAAGTCACATTAGTTCCAATTTCTAAAAAACAAGATTTTTATCCAAAGTTCACATCGGTTCCTGGGGTAAGTCATATTCAAGCCATCGCCAGTAAAGCAGGAATTATCAGAACCGAAACCGCTTTTGAAGGAATCATCTTCAAAGGAGTGGGCAGTGATTATAATTGGGATAATATAAAGGAGTATCTGGTTTCTGGAAAACTTCCTGATTTTTCAAAAAATGTCAATCAAGAAGTATTGATATCACAGTTCCTTGCCAATAGATTGAATCTAAAAGTAGGTGATTCCTTCAATACATTCTTTATAAAAGAAAGTCAAAATCAATTGCCCAACATCCGAAGATTTAAAATCACAGGAATATTCAACTCCGGTTTTCAAGAATTTGACGCTACCTATATAATAGGGGATATTCGCCACATGCAACGCATCAATAAATGGGCGTCAGATCAGGTAGGTGCATTTGAAGTTTTTGTAAATGATTTTAATAATATTAAAACTATTGGCGAGCAAGTCTATGAAAAAACATCGTCAACACTAGACAGTAAAACCATAATCGAAAAATACAGTTATATATTCGAGTGGCTTCAGCTATTTGATTTCAACATCATAGTTATATTAGTAGTCATGATTCTTGTTGCGACCATTAACATGGTTGTTGCGTTATTAGTACTTATCTTGGAGCGAACCCAAATGATAGGAATACTAAAAGCATTAGGTGCTAATAATTGGTCAGTCCGAAAAATATTTCTCTACAATGCCTTTTACCTTATAGTAAGAGGATTGTTCTGGGGGAACGTAATCGGTATTTCTTTATTGTTAATCCAGCAACAGTTTGGCGTAATTCAATTGAATCCGGAAAATTACTACGTCAATCAAGCACCGGTCTATTTAAATTGGGGATACATCCTTTTACTAAACCTGCTCACAGTCATCGTTTGTTTCTTGGTGTTATTAATTCCTTCCTATATAATAACCAAAATTTCACCGGTGAAAGCGATTCGTTTTGACTAAATAATAATTTGGGCGTTCCCCATTATAACAAAAGAGGCAATTATCTTTATGGATAGTTGCCTCTTTTGTCATAATGGGTCGGGCTATTCGCTGCAAGTCCTCGTCCCGCAAAAAAAGCGGGACTGCGGGCTTTCCGCTGCTATCCCTAACGCGGGCAAGCGTTTTAGCAACTTTGTTATTTAGTCCAAAGAGCCAACAGGTCAGTTTATCAACAGGCTTTTAGCAGTAATCCCAAAAAACGCGTGGATTCTGTTATTTCGACAAAAGATAAATCTCATTTCTAGGTATTCATTTGTTATCCTATATATAGGACTGTAGCTTTCGTAGCGTACGTAGAATTTATTACCTATATAATAATCCCCATGTTTTTTATCCATTTCGTCACCCTCTCGTTCGGAGAGGGTCGGGGCGAGGAAAATAGTTTTGTTGCAATATTCATGTTTCCAGCGATTTAAAGAATAAGTTAAGAAAACATCAAAAAAAAGGTTTAAAAAAGCTTGTAAAAGCGAATAAATGGGCTACTTTTGCACCCGCAATGGCGTAGAAGTTCTTTAACAAACTGGCAAGTAAAACGAATTAGATTAGAGGATTTATTTTCTAAAAAAAATTGTATAAAGCTTGTGAGATTAGAAAACGGATGTTACATTTGCACCCCGCAAAACAAGCAAAGTTCCTTGACAAACTGATAAGAAAAGAAGAAGTAATTGGAGATAAAAATTTCCAAAAAAAACTTCAAAAATTTCTTGCCAGTTAAGAAAAGAAGTTGCACTTTTGCACCCGCTTTGAGAAACACTTTAACGAGTGTTGACGAAACGAAAAACAAGCAGAACACGTTCCTAGACATATTGAATTGACAGCCGTTTTGAAAGAGATTTCAAGACAAAAGAATAAGAGTAATAGAATCGAGAGATTTGAAAAAACCACTAGAATTT
>NZ_JBLNKT010000005.1:0-178706 GCF_048158525.1 Flavobacterium algoris | reverse complement strand
TTCTCTAACAATTTGAAGCTTTAAAGACATACTGTAATCGCGTTGGGTGCGTTTTACATAATTTATGTTTTCTTCCATAACGATCTTTTTTGTGTATCGCTATTTCAGGACGGGACAGAATTATAATATAAAAAGCATTGCTGAAAGGTAGTGTTTTTTATATTTAATAATAATTGTATTGATATACATGTTTAATTAAATATTCTATTTTACATAATATAAATTATAGTGCATTTTGTAACATTGAAATTTGATTCATTTAATAGTTAATTTATAACAAAAAAGAAACGAACGATATCATTAATTGTTCGTTTCTTTTTGTTTTAAATTCTAATTAAGTTAAACTACTGCGTCTACGATTATGTTAGCCTTTTCTATTACACTCTTTTTTGATGATTTATAAGTGGTATAACCATATAAAGTAACAACAGCCAAACAGATTAAAGGTAAAATAAACGAAAAATTTACTTCAGGAATAAATCCAAAAATTTTCAAATCTGAAAACCCAAGTCCTCCCCAATCTAATATACTTGCTTGCAATAATGGCATTAATGCTCCACCTACAATTGCCATAACCAAACCTGAAGATCCAATTTTAGCTTCATCTCCCATATCTTTTAAAGCAATCCCATAGATTGTAGGGAACATAATTGACATGAAAATTGATACTGAAATTAATGAAATCAATCCAGACATTCCTTGTAATAGTATCGCTCCAGATGCGCAAATCATTCCTCCAATACCAAAATATATTAGCATTTTTGAAGGATTTATATTTTTCATCATAGCTGTACCTATCCATCTGCCTGATAAAAATAATAACATTGCTCCAATATTGTAGTTTGTTGCAGTTATATGTAGCCCAAATGTATGATTGATATTATCAACATATTGGTACATAAAAGTCCAACATAAGATTTGTGCACCTACGTAAAATGCTTGCGCAATTACTCCATTTTTATAATTTTTGTTAGCCAATAATTTTTTGAATGATTCAGATATAGACATTTTTTCTTCATGAACCGTTTTTGGCATTTTAGTAAAGATGATGATAATCAAAATGGCTAATACAAAAATTCCTAATCCAATATAAGGAATACTAATAATATTTAAATCATGTTCTCTAATAGATGCTAATTCACCTGAAGATAAGGCTTTGAATGTTTCCGGCGTATAACTATTTGATTTTATGCTTCCAATAACCAATTGCTGTGCCAACACTAATCCTGTTATAGCTCCAATTGGATTGAATGCTTGAGCTAAATTTAAACGTTGTGTAGCCGTTTCGTTGTTACCTAAGAATAAAATTAAAGGATTTGATGTTGTCTCAAGAAAAGCTAAACCACAAGTAATTACCCAAAGTGAAACAAGAAAAAAAGTATAATTTTGATAATGAGCTGCAGGATAAAACAAAAAGGCTCCAGTTACATATAAAATAAGACCTAATATAATTCCTGATTTGTAACTGTATTTTCTAATAAAAAGTGCAGCTGGGAAAGCCATAAAAAAGTAACCAAAATAGAACGCCATTTGAACAAATGATGCCTGCAAATTGGAGAGTTCAGGCATTACCTTTTTAAAAGTAGATACCATCGGAGCTGTTAATTCATTTGCTATTCCCCACAGGGCAAATAATATGGTTATTATGATAAATTGAAAGACTAATTCTTTGCTGACTATGGGAATTTTTTTGAATTGATTCATGGTTAAGTTTAATTAATTGTTTGAAATGTGTTTGATTTTTTTACATCAGAATTAGTGTGTTCAAAACCACATAAAAAATCCTCTATTTCTGATTGCAGAATTATAGGATTGGCACCTTCGTTTTGAGCTACAATAGCGCCTACAGCACTGGCAAAATTAATGGCATATTGAGGATCTTCTCCATTGAGTAACATTATGATTAATGAAGCTAAAAAAGAATCCCCAGATCCCACCGTATCTACTACATTTACTTTGAATCCACAATTATGATAAAAGGTATCATTACAATACAATACCGCTCCATGAGATCCTAAAGTAACACATACTGTATCTGTATTGGTTTCCTTTGCAATAAATTTAATATTTTGCTCTAATGACTTTTTATTTGAATTTAAATCCTCGCAAATTTCATTCAACTCATCATCATTAAACTTTATAAAATCAGCGGCATGTAATAAATCCAAAACATTTTTCTTCGTATAATGTGGGGCTCTTAAATTGACATCAAATATTTTATATTTGGCAACAGCTAAAAGTTGTGCCAATGTATTTCTGGAAACTGAATCTCTAGAAGATAAACTTCCATAGACAAAAAAGTCAGCTTTTTCAACAATTGAAATATTCTCTTTTGAAGTTTCAATTTTGTCCCATGCTGAAGGATAATTAATATCATACGAAGCATTTCCTTTTTCATTCAAAATAACGTTGACCAACCCCGTAGGATAAGTATCTTTTACTTGAACAGCATCCGTGTTAATACCGGAAAGACTTAAATAATCTATTAACTCTTTCCCGTTTGCATCTTTCCCTACTCCACTGATAACGGAAACCTCCCCTCCTAGCGAATTTAGTCTTGAAGCAACATTTAGTGGCGCTCCACCAATTTTTTTGTGTTCCAAAAATACATCAAAAAGGATTTCTCCAAAACAAACACCCTTTAATTTCTTTTTCATTTTTTGTGTAAAACAATATATTTAGGTAATTAATTTTTAGTATCGTTTAATGATACCATTTATCGACCATTTTTCTCATGAACAAAAGGCTGCCTTTAGCAAGATCTTCTGAATTGTATTTAGAAGGTCTCCACAAAGATGTGGGGCCAACTAATGCTGAAATCTGTGAAGAAAAATTCTCCAAAACTAGCGGTCCTTGATAATTAATTTCTGCCAAAGCTTTGAAAAAATCATCCCAATGAACATTGCCTTCGCCAGTCATACCGCGATCACTTTCTGTTATGTGTACGTGTTTTAACCGTTTTCCTGCACGAATAATGGGGTCATAAAAACTCATCTCTTCAATATTCATATGAAAAGTATCCAGATGCAATCCAATATTATTTGCGCCAATAGCTTCAATCATATCCAAAACTTCATCTGCAGCTGTAAAAACATAACTTTCGTACCGATTAATGGGTTCGGGAGCAATCGTGATGTTACGTTTGTTCGCGTAATCTGCGACTTCCGTAAAAACTTGTTGAAGGATTATCTTTTCTTCTTTTGTACAAGGATTCCCCGTGAATGTTCCAATGGCGGAATGCAACACACCTCCTAAAAAATCCCCTTTCATCTCCGCCACTTTATCAAGTGCCATTTTAACAAGGGATAGCGCTTGTTCCGGATATAAAGGAATATGAGCGTTTGCAGGTAAATTCAACGTGCAACGACCTAAAATACCTTTATTATCAAGTTGTTTCTTTGTTGTTTTAGCATCGAAATCTAATGAAGCCGGTAAGATAATTTCAAGCATATCGAAACCATATTCCGCTGTTTTTTCTATTGCAAAACGACCACCTTCGGGACTCCATCCGGGGATAAATGATAAAATTGTTGTTCCAAAAATTGGCATATTTATATAATTTTAAATTAGTATGTTTTTAATTTAAAGCGATTCTATTGGTTTTTCTCAATTAATAATAATCCAGCATTATTTTTTTTTTTAAAAGTATAACTTTTTTAACCATAAAAGGAATATAAGGTCATTTAAGTTTTAGCTTAAAATATTGACTTATATGTCCTTATATTTCTTATATGGTTTAATTATTATTGTTATTGTTATACTGTTTTACAACACTTCAAATAGAAATATTTAAAACAACCACCATTCTGTTTTTACTCCAATATAAGAACCCCAACTTTTTTGGTTCACTTGTAAATACGTAGAATAATTATGATCTCGGGCGTAATCGTTGTAGTGAGCCAGCGTGTAAACAAGACGCAAATGGGGACGACTCCAAGGATCTTTTTTCCCTAATGGCACAATTGTGGGAGCAAAAGAAAATTTCTACATATTGGCTTCTGGATTATCGCCATCTTTTCGTACGGCATAATGTATTTCTTCAATTAAGTGCAGCCATTTCGTTACATAATAGAAACTTCTAAAACCCACTACAAAATCCGTTTTTTGATTATACAACTGGTTTCCGTTGAAATACTCGTCTGTATTTGTACTGGCCGAACCCCCCTTTGCTTTTTGTAAAAACACCATATCCATTGATACTGAATTTTTGCGAAAGGTTTAACAGAAAATGTTCCACCATTGTAAAGGAATACGCATTGCTATATTTTCCTTCCGAATCAGGCGCTCCATAAGTTGCCCAAGTAAAAGTATTTCCGTTATCGCCTCCATTTGCAATTCCGGAGCCATATCGAACCGAAAATTGATTGAACGAACCCGGTAAAGCTGTTTTAATTGGATTGTTGTATTTAATTCCTGCTACCCAACCGTTATCCGATGGATAATTTTTAGAAGCATTTTTTGAGTTGGCAGAAACATAATGAAATTCACCTAAAAGTTTAATTACATTCTGATTTTTCAAGTGAATGCTGTGTTCTCCAATCCAAACCATACGTTGGCGAATGGCAGGATTTGTTGCGCCTGCAACCGTAACTTGATAATTATAAGGGAAAACACCGGTTGAATCAGATGAAGCTGGCATCAACAGGGTCAGTTCAGTGTTTTTATGGCTTACGCCAAAACCTTGGGAGGAATGATCATCAAAATAAAAATAATCACTGATGTGAATGTCATCATAGCGACGAAAACGAGATCCCGCCCACGCCGACCATTTGCTTCCCATGATATTTCGGGCTTCGATATACGCTTCCGGAAGGATAAAAGTCAACCCATTATTAGAACGAGTGCTTACATTTCCTATAAATTGTCCGTTGGCAGAATACATTCCTAATCGCATCTGGAAGGTCACATTGGTACTGTCTTTTCCAATAATTTTTGGAGTGAAGTGTATGGCGGGTAATATATCGATATAGTCAACCTGTTCCATGCGTCCTCCTAATGAACCTTGACCGGAAAGATTCAATGGTTTCCACATATTCCCTTCGCCATTTGGAGAAAGTCCAACACCGATGCGGCCCGTTGTTCCCAATGAAAAATTTGAATTAGTTATAACCACTTGTGAATACGTATGTAAGAATGTTATTGAAAACAAAAGTGTGAAAAGTGCTTTTTGTATTAGGCGCATATTAAAATAATTAGTGTAAAAAGGTTGTTGAGTGTTTTAAAAAATTGATAAAATGTCCAGTAGATGTATTAAATAGTTTTTTTTAATGCTGCTGAAATGTTTGATCTCATGTTGATTTTGTTCCAAAAAAAAATAGTTTTCGATTTATAGTATCGATTTTAAATATTAAGCGTCATTTTGAATATTATTTTTCAAATGTATTATTTTTTTTTAATTTACAATAAAAAAAATTGAATAAATATTTAATATTGGTAAATAATAACCTAATAATGTGTTTTTTTAATAAATTAAAATTAATTTGTTTGAAATAACATAAAGAGTAATAGTGACGTTTAATTAAAAACAACAACGACATTGTGACCAATATATTATTGCAAATAAATCATTAGTTTTGTACTATTGAAAGTTGGGTGAAACAGTACAATCTAAAAAAAAATCTAATTATATTCTTTGTGATCTTATGATGCCTCTAATAATTCCAAATATATCTGTAGACTGTGTCGTTTTTGGGTTTGACGCCAATACAAAATCTCTAAACGTATTATTGATAAAACGCTATTTAGAATCAAAGGAAAATAACAAACCTTTGGTCGACGATTATGTTCTTACCGGCTATCATACATTCGAAAATGAAACTATAGACGAAACCGCCGCCAGAGTTTTGAAAGAGTTAACGGGACTTGATAATGTTTATAAAAAACAATTTAAAGTTTTTGGAGACCCAAATCGATTGATGAATGAAAAAGATGTTATTTGGGCCAAAAATGAAAATTTTAACCAACGGACGATAACCATAGCCTATTATTTTTTATTAAAAACGCAAGAAGTTACTTTAGAAAATAATCAACATAATCCGCAATGGTTTCCGGTAAATGATTTGCCGGAATTAGGATTTGATCACAAAGATATTATCAATGAAGCCTACGCTGATTTAAAGGAAAAAGCATTGTACAAACCTATTATTTTTGAACTTTTACCTGATAAATTTACTTTTAAAGAATTGCAGAATACCTATGAATCCATTCTAGGGAATGAAATTGATAATCGGAATTTTAGAAGAAAATTGCTAACCAAGAAATACATAATTGAATTAGATGAAAAACAAGTGGGGGTTTCAAAAAGACCTTCACAGCTTTTTATGTTTAGTAAAGATGTGTATCAAAAAATATATAAGGAAACCTTTTTAATCCATATTTAGATTGCTGTTCTTATTATCTAAATAGATATAAATAGCAAAAAAAAAACTATAAATCCTTCAAATCGGATAAGATTAAATGCGTTGTAGGCTCTCCATAAACTAAAAGCCGATCGATAAATTGTTGCAAGTGCAGTTGATCAATTAAAACAACTTTCATGAAAATATTATGAGTTCCCGTAATTCTATAGATTTCATGAATTTCAGGAAATTCATCCAAATGATCACTAAAAACTATAAGTTTTCCACTAAACAACTTGAACATAATAAAAACTTCTAAGCCAAAACCAAGTTTTTTATTATTGAGTTGAAGATTATAACCTTTAATAACCTCAGTGTCTTCTAATTTTTGAATGCGCTCTCTTACTGACGATGGAGAAAGCCCTATTTTTTTACCAATTTCTACAAATGAAGTTCTTGAATTAATTTTAAGACTTTCTATTATTTTTAAATCAAGTGTATCTACCATAAATAAAATTTTAATATAGGCAAAATTACATTTATATTGTGGAATAACAACATTAAATCCGTTGATTGCGTTTTAGTTTGACCGCGTGTTATTCTAATTTTGCAATATGGATATGATGTTATTATTGCTTACAATAGGAATTTTTACTGGTTTTTTTGTTCAAACTATTACTGGTTTTGCAGGTGCTTTAATCGCTTTGCCTTTTTTACTATTAGTTATGCCATTGTCAGATGCCATTGCCTATTTATCTATATTTTATTTTATATCAACTCCTATTCATGTATATAAAGAATGGAAATATATAGATAAACCACTTCTTAAAAAAATAGCTTTGTCTTCATTTATTGGTCTTATCGTAGGAATTGTAGTTTTAACGTACGGAAAACCGATGATTTTAAAAAAAGCCTTAGGTATTTTTATTATTTTATTTGTTTTAAACAGTTTAAGAACTAAAAAAGAAATACAATTAATATCAAAAATGAAATTTATATTAGGATTTTTAGGTGGGTTTTTCTCGGGTGTTTTTTCAACAGGAGGCCCACTATATGTTGTTCTTGTAAATAACGAAACTTCTGATGTAAAGACATTACGAGCCACTATGTTTGGTATTTTGGGTTTAGTGACATTGATGAGAATACCTGTTTTGGCATTTGAAGGTATTCTAACTTTAAATCAATTATGCAATGCTCTTTATGTTCTGCCCTTTTTTATATTGGCACTGGTATTGGGTAAAAAAGTATATTTAAAACTAAATGATGCTCTTTTAAAGAAAATTATGTTAGGGTTGCTTTTTCTGTCCGGAATTATGTTATTAATTAAAAATTAATTTGCTTCATTTCATGCAATCTTTTTTTGGAACAGTTTAAATTTATTGGATCTAACATTTGATTCGGCTCTTAATTATTTACCTTTGCAAAAAATTCAATTTTCATGACTAATTCCGAAATGACAAAAAAAAAATACATCAAATTAATATTAATTTTAGGTTCATTAACTGCACTTGGCCCATTTTCAATTGATATGTATTTGCCAGGTTTTGCCGGAATTGCAAAGGATTTGAATACTTCTGTAGCTAATGTTTCCATGACATTATCGAGTTATTTCATTGGGATTTCTGCGGGTCAATTGCTTTACGGACCATTATTAGACCGTTTTGGTAGAAAAAAACCTTTATTTATAGGATTGTTAGTTTACATTTTAGCTTCATTAGGTTGTGTATTTGTAACAGATATTGATACTTTCATTGGCTTACGTTTTATTCAGGCAATTGGCAGTTGTGCAGCGACTGTAGCTTCGGTTTCAATGGTTCGGGATTTATTTCCTGTGAAAGACATTCCTAAAGTATTCTCTTTATTGATGTTGGTTGTGGGGCTTTCACCAATGTTAGCGCCTACAGTTGGTGGTTATATCACAGAAGATTATGGTTGGCATACGGTCTTTTTTATATTAATGTGTATGGGTGTTTTGATTCTTTTGGCAGCTCAAATAGGCTTGCCAAACACCTTTAAACCCGACACTTCAATTTCATTAAAACCAAAACCTATTATTACAAATTTCATCAGTATTGTAAAAGAACCCCAGTTTTATACCTATGCTTTTACGGGAGCTATCGCTTTCTCCGGATTGTTTACGTATGTCGCCGCTTCCCCTATTTTATTTATGGATATTTTCAAAGTCGATGCTAAAACCTACGGATGGATTTTTGCTTTTATGTCGTTAAGTTTTATAGGTGCCAGTCAACTTAATTCATTATTATTAAGGAAATTCACCAGTGAGAAAATGATTTATGGGGCATTGATTACGCAATCAATTGTTAGTGTTTTATTCCTTATTTTGGCAATGAATGATCTTTTAGGTTTATATGAAACCATTGCTATGCTATTCTTATTTTTAGGTTGTTTAGGAATATCAAATCCAAATACAGCAGGGCTTACGCTTGCTCCTTTCTCCAGAAATGCAGGAAGTGCTTCGGCTTTAATGGGTGCTATTCAGTTAGGATTGGGAGCTTTGGCATCTTTTGCAGTGGGTGTTTTTGTAAAAGACTCTATGTTGCCTATGGTGGTGATTATGACTGTTACCACAATTCTGGCATTGATCATCTTGATTTTTGGAAAACGAACCATAAAAAAAACTATTGCAACTTCTCACGATGAAGGAATTGCAATAGTTCATTAATTATAGGTTTAATTTATTCTTTTTTTTCTGATTTTACTTTCTTATCCGGTCTGATAATCATACGTAAAGATTGATCTTTTGCAAAATAAGCAATCATCCAATTGAAGAATGTTTTTATCCTGTTGCGATACGTTATCAATGAAATGAGGTGAATAAATAACCATATCGCCCAAGCAAAAAATCCTTTAAAATGCATTTTGGGTTTAGGTAAATCAACGACTGCCTTGTTTTTTCCAATGATAGCCATAGATCCTTTATCATTATATTTAAAGGGTTTTAATGGCTTGCTCTGGTTCATTAACTTAAAGTTATTTGCCAAATTGATCCCTTGTTGAATGGCAACTTGCGCCACTTGCGGATGTCCATTTGGGAAATCGACATCTGTAAGTTGAATGCAAGTATCGCCTATAGCGTAGATATTTTCTGTGCCGTTAACTTTATTAAAAGCATCAGTGGCCATTCTTTTTCCGCGACCATAACTTTCAGCAGGAATTCCTTCGAAAATTTTTGCCGAAACTCCTGCAGCCCAAATTAAATTTTTGGTTTGAATTGTTTCCCCGTTACCAAAATATACCGTATCATCAATATAATCCACCACTGTAGTATTTAGTTTTACTACAACGCCTAATTTGGTTAGCGCTTCCAGTGTGTCTTCCTGTGAAGCTTTGCTCATTGGGGATAATACCGCATTAGCACCGTCAACGAGATAAATATTACTTGCTGTAGTACTTAATTCCGGATATTCTTTTAGCAAAATAGTTTTACGCATTTCAGCAAACATGCCCGAAACTTCAACACCTGTAGGACCACCTCCGGCAACTACAATGGTTAACAATTTTCTGCGTTCGCGAATGTCTTTGCAAATGGCTGCTTTTTCTAAGTTTTTCAACAAAGTATTGCGCATCACAATGGCGTCATTCAGCGTTTTCATCGGAATGGCATTTTTCTTTACGTTTTCCATTCCAAAATAGCTGGTTTCAGCTCCTGTTGCAAAAACCAAGTAATCGTATTCTAATTCCCCATTGTTGAGAATAATTTTATTTTCTGAAGGGTTTACTTTTAATAAGTTTCCCAGACGAAATTGCAGATTTTTTTTACCTGAAAAAAATTTTCGGAACGGATAACTGATACTGGAAGGTTCTAAAAAAGCGGTAGCAACCTGATAAATAAGCGGTGGAAAGAAATTATAATTGTTTTTATCAACGAGCGTTACATTAATTCCTTTTTCATTTACTAGTTCTTTAGCAAGATTTAATCCAGCAAATCCTCCTCCGATAATAACAATTTCCATATAATAATTTTGATATAGTTTTTATAAAAATAATTATTACAAAATTACATAAATTATAGAGGAGACTCGAATAATTAGTATTAAAAAAGGATTAAAAAAAAGCTATTTCACTAGTGTTTTCTGGTTTTTTCTATTTTATCCTCAACGAAAACGATAGCGTTGAAAAAGCTTGATAGTGTCTATTTTGTTTTTGTTAAACAGAAGTATTTTGTATTTTAAATATAAAATTTTCAAAACAGAATTTTTATAAAAAAACCATTGTATTACTTTTAAAGTGATTTCAATGGTTTTATAAATTGTCTATAGAAAAAAATAAATACTAGTTCTTTTTTAGTTTTTTAACAGGCTTTTCTAAAGGTTCGTTTTTGTTTTGAAGGATATAATTAGCCAATAATTTTTCAATTAATTCATCTTTAGTCAAATGATGAAAAACCGTTTTTATCTTTTCTTTTAATTCCGGGGCAACATCGTGATTGGGCTTGGTTTTAAAGATTTGTTTCGCCCACAATAAGGTATTATTTTCTTCGATGCTGGCAACAGTTGGTTTTTTAAATTCAATAAATTTTATTCCTAATTCTTTTTCGAAATCAGCAATTTCCAAGACTTCTTCGGGTTGTAAAACCGTTAACGAAAGTCCCTTTGCTCCTGCTCTTGCTGTTCTTCCGCTACGGTGAACGTACGCTTCGTAAACATCCGGTAAATGATAATTGACGACATAAGAAATTTCCTTTACGTCAATTCCTCTTGCGGCTAAATCAGTAGCGACTAGTATATTGATATGTCCTTCACGGAATTGCTCCATGATTCTATCCCGAATTCCTTGAGATAAACTGCCGTGTAATGCTCCAGATGAAAACCTGTTGATGGCTAAGTTTTTGGCTAATTTATTGACAGCGGCTTTGGTTTTACAAAAAATAATTCCGCGTTCGCCCTCTTTAGTATTTAAGAAATGCATCAAAACATCGAGTTTCTCAATTGGATCCACTACAATATATTCATGGTCAATACCTTGATTTCCTACTGTTTCCATGTTGGCACTAACTTGTACCACATTTTTGTTCAAGTAGTTCTGAATCAATTGTTTTATAGTTCCGGGCATCGTTGCCGAGAATAAAAAAGTTTTATGCGCTGGAGGTAATTCTGCTACAATTTCGTCTAAACCTTCTTTTAATATGGTCACCATTTCATCGGCTTCATCAAGTACGAGGAATTTGGTTTCCTTTAAGTTTATCGCTTTGCGCTGAATCAAATCAATTAGACGTCCGGGTGTTGCCACCACAATATGTGTAGGCAATGAAAGTCGTTCTATTTGTGGTTTGATTGGAATTCCACCGCAAGTTGCTGCAATAGAAACTTCGGGAAGGAATTTAGCAAACGATTCTAAATTCTTAAATATTTGTTGTCCCAATTCTCTCGTAGGAACAAGAATTACTGCTTGTATAACAGCTAAATTGGTGTCTATTAATTGTAAAATGGGTAATCCAAATGCCGCTGTTTTTCCAGTACCTGTTTTGGCAAGTCCAACCAAATCCGTTGCATTTGAAAGAAGCAACGGAATTGTTTTTTGCTGAATCTCTGTCGGTACAGCAAATTTCAATTCATTTATGGCTTTTAGTATTGGTGCTGAAATTCCTAAATCAGAGAATTGCTTTGGCATTTTTTTGGATTTTATAATTTTATAAAAAATTGTTTGGTAAACGTAATTTTTAGCCCCGATGGAAACGGTATCCTGTTGTGGCGGGGTTCGCCACAACAGATATAGTGTACAGCGGGATTAGCTCCTTAAAAAGAAAATTTTATTCTTCATCCGGTTCGTTCATGATTTTCTCCCGATATTTTTTCCCGGTTAACAAAACCAGTTTTAATTTGTAATCATCAACAAGCCACTCGCGGTAATTTTTACTGCATTGACTCAAACATTTAGAATAGCGCTTGATGCGACAATCAATATCATCATCTAACTGTTTTCCTAATGCCTTCGCTTCTTGCAAAGTCTCTGAATTATCCACACACATGGCGGCGTGCTGCTCTAACGATTTTTCCAGTACTTCTTTGGAACGCAAATTTAGTTTGATGATGAGTTTATGTTCTTCATCGACATCAAAAGTCACGACTTCAGTTTTACTGAATTTAGCGCGTAATTCCGGCGGCATATTGTATTTGAAATACAATTCAATTTCCGTATCATCACGTAAATTTTCAAGATAAAATTCAGGCGATTTAAAGATGTGTTGCCAGTTTACCGGTTCACTCCACAAGCCAAATCGTGCGGCATTATTTCCTAAATCGATTACATTAAAAATATCTTTATTAGGAAGTTTCCTGGAACCACGACCAATCATTTGATAATAAAGCGTCAATGATTTTGTCGCTCTATTTAGAATAATGGTTTCCACGGTAGGTTCATCAAAACCGGTGGTAAGAATCCCAACCGATGTTAAAATAGCATCAGGCGTATGTTTAAACCAATGTAAAATGTCTTTTCTTTCCTCGTTATTACTGGTATTGTCCAAGTGACGAATCGCATAACCGGCTTCTCTAAAAGTTTCATATACATATAAAGAGGTATTGATCCCATTGTTGAAAATCAAGGTTTTCTTGCCTAAAGATTTCTCGGTATAGGCATGCAATAATTTTTCTTGCATCGCCATATTCGTGTATAAATCATCCGATGATTTAACAGTATAATCCCCATTGATACCTACTTTTAAGGAAGTCAAACCTACATCATAACTATAGGTAATTGCTTTGGCCAAAAAGCCATTTGCAATCAAAGAACTAATAGTGTCTCCTACGATCAATTCATCGTAGCTTTCATGCATTGGCAACTTAATATTCGAACTTAAAGGCGTTGCGGTAACTCCTAATATAAAGGCATTTTTGAATGAGCTTAATAATTTTCTAAAGGAATTGTAATGCGCCTCATCGATGATTACCAATCCTACATTATCTAAATGTAATTTTTCGTCATTTATACGGTTTTTCAAAGTTTCCACCATGGCAACAAAACAAGAATAATCGTTTTGATCCGGAAGTTCTTTTACTTTACTGTTGATGATTTTGTTTTTTACGTCAAAACCCTTCAACATTTTTGAAGTTTGCTTACACAACTCAATTCGGTGGGTTAAAACAACCACTTTTTTATCGTGTTGGGATAAATAACGACGCACGATTTCCGAAAACACTACTGTTTTCCCACCACCAGTAGGCAATTGGTATAACAAATGGTGTTGCGGCGGAGCATTATCTATGCGTTCAAAGATGGCGTCAATATCACCTTTTTGATACGCATAAAGTTCTTTTTTGTCTTCGATTTCTATTTCTAAAGTGTTTTGGGACATTGCTTATTGTTGGATTTTTGCAAAAATACGCCTAAAAAACAGTTTAATTGTCAATTTTTAATTAAAAAAAAACGATTGTTTAAATAAAATTGAATTATGCAGCAAACTTAGTATTCAAATCGCTCTACAATTGCATTGAATTCGGGTTCATTGTACCATTTCTGTGTTATGGTTTCGTTATGAATTCCTATTATCCTTGCTTTGAAGTTATTTAATATTCCATTTGCAATCAAGAAAATGACTGCTTGTTCGAAGGAATTAAACATACTTTTGAAAAACAAGTCTTGTTTTATAATGTGTTCCGAGGAGAATGTTTGGGCAATTTCAATATTGTAGAGCATCACATCCCCAATTATAAAGGGATCCACTCCCAAAAGCGTGAAATGCTTGATGTATTTTTGGGCAACAGAACGTCTCATTTTTGGTTTGCTTCGTCTTCCTGCCTTTTTTAAAGGGTAATATTCATTTGAAATTTTGAGTTTGCATTCCTGCAAAAGTGTTTCTTCTTTTGGATTGAAAACAAAATTATAATAGACTTTTACGGGACTAAATTTCTCGTACAATTCGATAATCTGTTCTTCGAGTTGTTCTTTATTAAGTTCAGCTAAATATTTTTTTAAATCGCGTTTGCTCATTATCAAAGTTTAAGAATACAAAAGTAAATTACTTTAGGAACGAATACATCGTGAATCAATGATAATACTTAATTTTGGCATAAATAAATGGTTAAATCAGTTTTTCAAAACCTATTTTTTTACTTTTATACTCTAATTTAATTTTTATGCTTAGATTTTTTAAGATTGTTGCCATTCTCGAAGGGGTTTCTTATTTGGTTTTATTTTCAAATATGCTTATTGTAAAACCTACCAATTTAGTGCTATACAAAACACTGTTATTTCCAATAGGAATGGCTCACGGAGTGTTATTTATTACCTACATTATATTAGCAGTACTATTGAAATTTAAAGAAAATTGGGACTTTAAAAAATTTGGTATTATCGGTCTGGCATCAATAATTCCTTTTGGGACTTTTTACATGGAAAAGAAATACTTGAAAAATGTATAAATTCATAGAAAAAATATTCACTTTTCTATATCCTATATTACGGAAAATAGGATTTGGGAGTAGTTTTTCAAGCTACCTAAGTTTGGTTATAAATATTGCTATATTATGCGCAATTGCTTATGGTATATACATCGTTTTTAGACTTATTTTGGTCACCTTAATGATCGTTGTTGCCAAGAAAACAAAAACTAAGTTTGATGATTTATTGGTAACCAACAAAACGGCAAAATACATCGCCCATTTAATTCCGTTGCTATTTATTTACAAATCAGTTCCTATAATTTTAGACCGATTTGAATATTGGGAAGTATTTTTCGGGAAATTAGTTGGAATCTATATTGTCATATTAGTTTTATGGATTATCCGTACTGTTTTTAATGCGTTGAGAGATTATCTAAAACTAAAACCAAGATACAGCGACAAGCCCATCGATAGCTTTATTCAGGTTATCATGATTGTGCTTTGGATCGTTGGAATCACGGTTATAATTTCGAAGCTATTTGATATTGATCAAAAAGAACTACTGACCATTTTAGGAGCGGTTTCAGCGGTAATTATTTTGATTTTTAGAGATACAATTTTAGGATTTGTTTCGAGTGTCCAAGTATCTATAAATGACATGGTTCGCATTGGCGATTGGATTACAATGGATAAATTTGGAGCAGATGGTGATGTTATTGAAATTAATCTGGCTACTGTAAAAGTTCGAAATTTCGACAATACTACAACCACAATTCCTACGTATAGTTTAAGTTCGGATTCGTTTCAAAACTGGCGCGGCATGCTGAATTCTGATGGGAGACGCATCAAAAGACACATTCTTATCAAAGCAAGCGGTATTCGGTTTTTAGAAGAAGCAGAATTAAACGAATTAAAAAAAATCCAACTCATTTCGGATTATATTGATACTAGAAAATTAGAAATTGACACTTTTAATTCGAATAATAAAATCGACAAATCATTAGCCATAAATGGTCGAAATTTGACTAATTTAGGGCTGTTTAGAAAATACATTACTCAATATCTGCATCACTATCCAGGATTAAATAAAGACATGTTAATGCTTTGTCGCCAATTGCAATCTACTTCTCATGGCGTTCCCCTTGAAATTTATGCTTTTTCACATGACAAACGATTTGAAAATTATGAATACATCATGTCTGACATATTTGATCATATCATTGCTTCTGTAAAATATTTCGATTTGGAAATTTTTGAATCTAGCTATGAAAATGATTCCGCGGTTTAATAGTAATCTACAACCGATCCTTTACAAATTCAATTTCAGTTTTCCCGTGTGCTTTTGGTTTTCCATCAGCGCCCAAACTTACCATTGTAGTATGGTCAATCGTAATAATTGTTTCTCTTGTCATCATGTTTCTGGCCTCACATTTTAATGTAAGCGAAGAATTTCCAAATTTGACAACATCAATACCAATTTCTATAATATCACCTTGTTTTGCTGAACTTCTAAAGTTGATTTCAGACATATGTTTAGTAACAATTTTTGTGTTTTCTAATTGGATGATAGTGTACAAAGCTAATTCTTCATCAATCCAAGCTAATAATTTACCTCCAAATAAGGTTCCGTTTGGGTTTAAATCTTCTGGTTTTACCCATTTTCTAGTGTGAAATCTCATAATTTTTCTTTAATATTTACAAAAATAAACTTTTCTTATGGCTATTTTCTTTATTTTTAAAGAAAAAACCATGAACGAACGCGATACTTTTTTAAAAGAATTCCGAGGACAAACAATAGGTTCCGTAACTACCCAATCTTCCACAGAGGAATCATTTCAAAATGAAGTGCTTAGGCCTATTTTGAAATTGCAAAATGATTTATTTATAGCGTCATTCCAGAATTATGTGGCAAAAAATAAAGCTGATTTTTATGGTTATACTACTGAAAAAAAAATATCGGTTATAGAAAATGCTATTCAAAAAGACATCAAATTTAGAAATGCTTTAAAAGGAATGATAATAGCATTGTTTACTGCCGACGAATATGCGGAGTATATAAAAAATTCCTCTAATATCAACAAAAGGATGATGAGTATGCTTATTGAAAGATTAAAAAGCCAAGTTCAATTGTTTGACATCAATTAAAACACATAATCCGATTTATTTTTAGTTCATTCAAAACACTATTTAGAAATGGCGATATGTTAAATCGACTGAATTTGTTGTCTATAATTTAAAAAATAGACGCTTATTGATGTAAATATTAGCATTTAATTATGATTTAATAATCGCAATGTTTTTTATAATAAATATTAGTTAAGTAAAATTATTTATGCTAATCGCTTGGATTTTTTCATTATAATTGTTAAAAATAAAGTTATGAAGGAAGAATATTTCAAATGGCATTCACCCAATCTGGGCAGAGATATTGAAATGCTGGTTTTTGGACATGCGGGATACCCTGTAATCTTATTTCCTACTTCTATGGGCAGTTACCATGAAAATAAAGATATGGGATTGATTGATTCTGCAAAATGGTATATTGAACAAGGTTTAATCCAAATATTTTGTCCAGACAGTATCGATAACGACAGTTTTTACAATAAGCAAATTCACCCTGTACATCGCATAGAAAATCATGTTAGATATGACAAAATGATTTGTCATGAAATCGTTGAAAAAGTAAAAAACAATACATCTTCCGGTAAAGTTGTTGTTGCGGGTTGTAGTTTTGGCGGGTATCATGCCGCTAATTTTGCTTTTCGACATCCGGGTTATGTGAGTCATATGTTTTCCATGAGTGGTGCTTTTAATATCAAGAGTTTTTTGGATGGTTTTCATAATGATGATGTTTTTTATAACAGTCCTGAAGATTATTTATATGGACTAGATGATCATGAATTGTGGAATATGGATATCGTTCTTGGAACTTCAAATTGGGATATTTGTTTTGATGCAAATCTAAAATTAAGTAAAGTTTTAAGTGACCGAAACATCCATCATTGGCTAGATATTCGCCAAGAACGAAAACACGATTGGCCTGTTTGGCAAGAAATGTTTCCGCATTATTTATCAAGAATTAATTTTTTTTAAAGCAATAAACGTATCAAGATGAAAAAAATAGGGATTTTATTTGGAATGGAAGATACCTTTCCGCAAGCATTTATCGAGCGTGTAAATTCAAAAAATGAAAATGGAATTATTGCCGAAGCAGTTGCCATTGATAAAGTAGTGCAAAATCAAGACGGAGAATACGCTGTAATTATTGACCGAATTTCACAAGATGTCCCTTTTTATCGTGCTTATTTAAAAAATGCTGCCTTGACGGGAACAAATGTCATTAATAACCCTTTTTGGTGGAGCGCTGATGATAAGTTTTTCAATAACGCTTTGGCAGATACTCTTGGAGTTCCGCTTCCTAATACAGTGATTCTTCCATCAGCGGAACATCCTACCGATACGACCGGGAAATCTTTTAGAAACCTAAAATACCCAATGGATTGGGAAGGAATCTTTGAATACATTGGATTTCCTGCGTATATGAAACCTTATGCCGGCGGTGGTTGGAAAAACGTATACCGATTGGAAAACAAAGAAGAGTTTTGGGAGAAACATCAGGAAACGGGGCAATTAGTGATGATGTTGCAAGAAGAAATTGTCTTTACGGAATATTTCAGAGTGTATTGTTTGGGCTGTAAAGCGGTTCGAATTATGCAATATGAACCACGAAATCCACATCATTTGCGTTACGTGATTGATGGGCCGCCGGTTGACAAAAAATTATTGGCAACTATAAAAGACTACACTTTACGCCTTTGTAAAGGATTGGGATATGATTTCAATACAGTTGAGTTTGCCGTTCGTGACGGAATTCCGTATGCCATTGATTTTGGAAATCCTGCGCCTGATGCTGAATTGACTTCGGTAGGTGCCGAAAATTTTGAATGGGTGGTTGAAGAAGCTGCAAAAATGGCTATCGCTGCCGCAAAAAAACAAAAGCCGGGGAAGATCAATCTGACTTGGGGAACTTTTATTAAAGACGCCGTAGCTGTAAAATAAAAATCATAGATAAACGGAATTTCCTAGCCCCGATTGTAGCGAAAATCCTTTCTATTCCTGATTTTTTTCAGGAATAGAAAGATGGAAACGAAAATCAGGAAATAAAAAAAATAATAATGAAAAAATTACCCGTTTTCACACTTGGTGTAGAAGAAGAATATCAAATTATTGATCCTGAAACAAGGGATCTGCGTTCCCATTTATCCAAAATTGTGGATGGTGCCAAAATAATTTTGAATGAGCAAGTGAAAGCCGAAATGCATCAATCAGTGGTGGAAGTAGGTACTAATATTTGCAATAGCGTCACTGATGCCAAAAATGAAATTAAATTTTTGCGCTCCAAAATTGTTGAATTAGCCGATAAACAAGATTTGATTGTGGGCGGTGCAGGAACACATCCTTTTTCGAAATGGCAAGATCAGCCTATTACCGATGATCCTCGTTATCATGATATTGTAAATGAATTGCAAGATGCGGCACGTTCTAATTTAATTTTTGGGATGCATTGTCATGTGGGGATTGAAAACCGTGAAATTGGCTTGCAATTGATGAATCAGGCGACCTATTTCTTGCCGCATATTTTTGCGCTTTCTACAAATTCCCCGTTTTGGGAAGGAAGACAAACGGGCTATAAATCCTTTAGAACTAAAGTTTTTGATAAATTTCCAAGAACTGGCTTGCCGGAATATTTTGATTCCGTGGGATCGTATGAGAATTATTTAGAGACATTGGTAAAGACCAATTGTATTGATAATCCGAAGAAAATTTGGTGGGATTTACGGTTGCATCCGTTTTATAATACAATAGAATTTAGGATTTGTGACATGTGTTTAACCGTTGATGAAACAATTTGTATTGTTGCCATTATTCAGGCACTTGTAGCTAAACTCTACAAGTTGAATATGAACAATACCAGTTTTAACATTTATCGATTGGCATTGATTAAAGAAAATAAATTTCGTGCGGCCCGTTATGGAATTGATAATAATATGATTGATTTTGGATTGCAAAAAGAAGTGCAAACCAAGATGCTTCTTCTGGAATTGCTTGATTTCATTGATGACGTAGTCGATGAATTGGGAAGTCGTGAGGATATTAATTATGTACATGAAATTTTGAAAAACGGAACTGGAGCAGATAAACAATTGGCTGTTTTTGAAGAAACGGGAGACCTTTGCAGCGTTGTTGATTTTATAACTGGTGAATTTACCAAGGGATTGTAAAATATAAATTACCTTTGTACCTTGTTTTTTAAAAATAGTTTATGCCCAATAAAATTATAAAAATAGCGATTTTGGATATGTACAACGGTGAACCTAACCAAGGTATGCGTTGTATAATTGATGTAGTGAATCGGTTTAGTCCAGTTATGAGTTTTGAAATATTCGATGTTCGGGTAAAATGTGAATTGCCGGATATTCACAAGTTCGATATTTATATTTCAACTGGAGGACCTGGAAATCCATTAATAGGTGATGGAAATTGGGATGTGAAATATTATGAATTTATTGATTCATTGAACAAATGGAACAATGAAAATTCAATTAAAAAACATGTACTATTTATTTGTCACTCTTTTCAAATGGCATGTTTGCATTTTGGTTTAGCTACAGTGACTAAAAGAAACGATACTTCTTTTGGTGTTATGACTATTCATAAAACAAAAGAAGGACTTGTTGATCCTCTTTTCGAAGGATTATCTGATCCGTTCTATGCAATTGATTCCAGAGACTATCAAGTTGTACAACCTAAGCTAAGTATTTTTACAAAAAAAGGGGCTAAAATTATTTCTTTAGAAAAAATTAGGGACCATGTACAATATGAACGTGCAATTATGGCAGTTCGTTTTACTGACTATTTTGTAGGTACTCAATTTCACCCAGAAGCAGATCCTATTAGTTTTGTTTCCCATTTGAGAAATAAAGAAGCAAAAGAGAAAATCAGAGCTATGAAAGGGAAAAGAAAGTTTAGAAATATGCTGGAAGATTTATTGGATGATGATAAAATATACAGAACCAATGAAACTTTGATTCCAAATTTCCTTCGAATAGCCATTAATGACTTGATGAAAACAAAGAAAATGCTTTCTAATTAATACAATCCATTCCAAATGATTTCAAAATATCGGGAGTTATTTAATGCTCAATTTACAGAAAAAAAATATCAAGAACTTAAAGATGATATTGCTTCCGATTTTAATTATATGCCTACTTTTCGAATAGGTGAAACTCCTTTTTTCATTTCAAATGAACTAAAATCGCAATTGATTGAAGGTAGCAATGAAGTTATAGCTTTAATTCAGGATAAATCATTTAAGTTACTTACAGATAAGTCATTAGAATTAAATCATAAAGTTCCAAATGAAGATGAGCACACTACTTTTTTAGCTATTGATTTTGGAATTTGCGAAGAAGATGGAGTGATTATCCCTAAACTGATTGAAGTACAAGGATTCCCTTCTTTGTATAATTATCAAATTAATTTATATAAAAAATTTAAGAATCAGTATCCTTTTCTTAGCGAATTAACTCCTTTTATCAATAATATTGAACCACAGGAATATATAGATATACTTCAAGAAGCGATTTGTAACAATCATCCCAAAGAAAATGTTATTCTTCTTGAAATAGAACCAGAAAAACAAAACACAAAAATCGATTTTTATTACTGTCACAGAGACATTGGAATCCCAATAGTTTGTGTTACTGAACTTATAAAAAAAGGGAAACAACTATTTTATAAAAACGAAAAAGGAGACGAAATTCTTGTAAAACGAATTTATAATCGGGTCATTTTTGATGAATTGGATTTACGCACTGATTTAAAATTGAATTTTCATTTCTCAGATGAGCTTGATGTAGAATGGGCAGGCCATCCCAACTGGTTTTTTAGAATCAGTAAATTTATTTTGCCTTTCTTAAAAGGAAAATATTTTATAGAAACTACATTATTGAGTGAACTCAAAGAAATCCCCGAGGATTTAGAAAATTATGTTTTAAAACCTTTATTTTCTTTTTCAGGAACGGGTGTTGTTTTTCATGTAAAAAAAGAAGACATAGAAGCGGTAGTTGAAAAAGAACTTTATATTCTCCAAAAAAAGGTAAACTACATTCCAATTGTTCAATCTCCTGATGGGAAAGTAAAAGCTGAAGTACGTATGCTTTGTATTTGGAAAAAAGAAGATACGGCTCCTACTGTACTTTGCAACTTAGTCCGATTGAGTCGTGGTGAAATGATAGGTGTGAAATTCAATAAAGATAAAGATTGGGTTGGTGGTACTTTGGGGTTATTTGAACGCTGATTTTTTTAAATAGTATTTCGACAACAAAAACGTCATTTTAACGCATTGACATTTAAATAAAACGTTTTAGTTAATCTATGTGTAATTTAAAACTTACAAAAAAATCAAGTTTTCCCTTTTTTAGAAAAAAAAATGTCTCTACTTAGTCTGAAAAAAATCAATTTTTTATAATTTTTGTTGATTAGAGATAGTATTTGATGATTTTTTTAAATCTATTTCCTTAATAATTTGCAAATTATTGAATTCTATCAATAATTTAACATTAAAAAAATGAATCTGTCTTATTTTTATTTATTATTGTATTGTTATAATAAATGCATAATATTCAACAAATAGTAATACTTTTAATAATTTAGTAAATGGATAGACGTAGAGCAATCAAAAACTTGGCATTGGTGCTGGGAGGTGTTATCTCAGCAACAACAGTTGGAATTTTAATTAAAGATTATGTAATTCCTGACAATGAGAATAGTAAAGTATCATTTTCACCTACAGATGAAGCTCTTTTAGCTGAATTTGCAGATATAATCATTCCTACTACAAAAGCAGCTCCCGGAGCTAAAGCGGCTGGTTTAGGTGCTTTTATTCCTATGATGATTAATGAATGTTATCCTGCTGATTTACAACAAACTTTTGCTTCTGGAATGAAAGCGATGGAAGAGAAATGTCAAAAAGAATACAGCAAAAATTTCATCTCTCTTTCTCCTGAAGAGCGTGTTAAAATAATGGAGCATTTAAGAACGGAATCACTTGTGGATGTTAAAAAACCTTCATTTTTCATTATTGCTAGAGACTTAACAATTTTAGGATATTTTTCATCAGAAATTGGTTGTACTCAAGCACGTGAATATATTGCAGTTCCTGGTAGATATGATGGGAGTGCAGATTACAAACCAGGTCAAAAAGCTTGGGCTACATAGAAATCAATTGGTAAAATAAAATCCTTTTTTATAAATGTTTTAGGATTTTATAATATTAATTTTTTCGAAATATTATCTTCAAATTAACCTAATAGAACTCCTCTAGAATGAATATAAATTCAAATTTAAAAGAAGAAAATACTTATGACGCAATTGTTATAGGTTCAGGAATAAGTGGTGGTTGGGCCGCAAAAGAACTAACTGAAAAAGGATTAAGAGTCTTGATGTTGGAACGCGGAATGAACATCGAACACATAAAAGATTACGATTCGGCCATGAAAAATCCATGGGAATTTAAGCATGCCGGAAAAATGACCGAAGAGCAAAAAAGAACGCACCCAGTTCAAACAAGAGATTACCCATATAGTGAAGCAAATGAAAAATGGTGGGTAAATGATTTAGAATGCCCGTATACCGAAGATAAACGTTTTGACTGGTATAGAGGTTTTCATGTTGGTGGAAAATCCTTAATGTGGGGACGTCAAAGTTACCGTTTAAGTGATCATAACTTTGAAGATAATGCTAAAGATGGTCATGGTAATGACTGGCCTATTCGTTATAAAGATATTTCCCCTTGGTATGATTATGCAGAAAAATTTGCAGGAATAAGCGGGCAAGCAGAAAATTGGCCTCTTTTACCTGATGGTATATTTTTACCACCAATGGATTTGAACTGTGTTGAGAAATCCGTTAAGGAAAGAATGGAAAAGCATTATAAAGGAACACGTATTCTTACCATTGGACGTACAGCAAACTTGACTGTTCCTCATAATGGTCGTGGGAATTGCCAATATAGAAATTTATGCAGCCGTGGTTGTCCGTTTGGTGCTTATTTCAGCACACAATCAGCTACCCTTCCTGCAGCTATGGCAACTAAAAGATTAACGGTAAGACCCTACTCTATTGTGAATCATATCATTTATGATAAAGATACCAAGAAAGCAAAAGGGGTTATGGTAATTGATGCAGAAACTAATGAAACAATGGAGTTTTATGCTAAAATTGTTTTTGTAAATGGCTCTACTTTAGGCTCAACATTTATTTTATTAAATTCAACTTCAGAAGCACATCCGGAAGGATTAGGTAATGCCAGTGGTCAATTAGGGCATAACTTGATGGATCATCATTTCCGTTGTGGTGCTTCAGGAAAAGCTGAAGGTTTTGAAGATAAATATACTTATGGCCGAAGAGCTAATGGTATTTATGTTCCTAGATATCAAAATATCGGAAATGATAAAAGAGACTATTTAAGAGGTTTTGGTTATCAAGGTGGGGCCAGTAGAAATCCTTGGCATGAAGAAGTTGCAGAATTAGCTTTTGGTGGAGATTTTAAAGACAAAATGAGTCTTCCAGCTGATACTTGGAATATGGGATTAGGTGGTTTTGGTGAAATGTTGCCTTATTATGAAAATAAAGTGTATATCAATCATGATAAAAAAGACAAATGGGGTCAACCGGTATTAGCTATTGATTGCGAATACAAAGAAAATGAGAAAAAAATGCGTATTGACATGATGAATGATGCAGCAGAAATGCTTGAAGCATCAGGAATTAAAAATGTAGAAACGTATGATAATGAATGTTATCCTGGAATGGCCATTCACGAAATGGGAACTGCCAGAATGGGTAACGACCCTAAAACTTCTGTTTTGAACAAATGGAATCAAATGCACGAAGTTAATAATGTATTTGTAACAGATGGTTCTTGTATGCCATCCATTGCTTGCCAAAACCCATCATTGACCTTTATGGCATTAACGGCTAGAGCTTGTGATTATGCAGTAAAAGAACTAAAAAAAGGGAATATTTAGTATACAAAAGATGAATAGAAAATTAAAAATGGGTATGGTCGGTGGTGGCCAAGATGCTTTTATAGGTGCCATTCACCGCTTAGCCGCCAATATGGATGGACTTATAGAATTAAGTTGTGGTGCATTGAGTATAAAACCAGAAACTGCAATTGCATCAGGAAAAGCCTTGTTTCTTCCAGAATCAAGAACATACCTAACTTATGAAGAAATGTTTAAAGCTGAAGCAGCATTACCTGCTAATGAACGAATGGATTTTGTAACTATTGTTACTCCCAATTTTGCCCATTTTGCACCTGCTATGATGGCTTTAGATTATGGTTTTAATGTCGTAATCGAAAAACCAATCACTTTTTCATTAGAAGAAGCCAAACTTTTAGAACAAAAAATAAAAGAAACAGGATTAATCCTTTGTTTGACACATACTTATTCCGGTTACCCAATGGTAAAGCAGGCAAAGGCTATGGTACGAGAGGGAAAACTTGGAAAGATTAGAAAAGTTTGGGTAGAATACCCTCAAGGATGGCTTAGTAAATTATCTGAAAGAGAAGGAAATACACAAGCTGCTTGGAGAACAGACCCAACAAAAGCAGGGAAAAGTTCTGTAATGGGAGACATTGGTACTCATGCAGCTCATTTAGCAGAATATATTACAGGATCTAAGATTACAGATGTCTGTGCGGAATTAAATACATTAGTTGAAGGACGTGTAATGGATGATGACGGAGCCGTAATGTTAAAATTTGATAATGGTGCTAAAGGTGTTTTAATGGCTTCTCAAGTTGCTGCAGGAGAAGAAAATGCTTTAAGAATAAGAGTTTATGGTGAAAAAGGTGGAATAGAATGGTTGCAACATGACCCTAATACTTTAATCGTAAGATGGTTAGATGAACCCGCACAAATTCTAAGAGCCGGTAGCAATTATGGACATTTATCCTCATTTGCTACTCATAATTGTCGTACTCCTGGAGGGCATCCAGAGGGATATTTAGAAGCATTTGCTAATATATATCGCAATTTTGCATTAACACTTGGTTGTAAACTAGATGGCAATGAGCCTACTCCAGAAATGTTAGATTTCCCTTCTGTTGAAGATGGATTAAGAGGTATGGCATTTATTGATAACGTTGTAGTTTCAGCACATTCAGATAAAAAATGGACTCCTTACGTTTTGTAGTAAAAGGGTATTCATAAAAAAAATAAAATAAATAAATGACAACAATACAAGGTCCTGCTGTATTTTTAGCCCAGTTTATTGGTGATGAAGCCCCTTTTAATTCCTTAGATGGAATTTGTAAATGGGCTGCGGATTTAGGTTTTAAAGGCATTCAAATGCCTACATTAGATACTCGATTCATCGATTTACAAAAAGTAGCTGAAAGTAAAACCTATGCTGACGAATTAAAAGGTACCATTGCTTCTTACGGATTAGAAATCACTGAATTATCAACGCATTTACAAGGTCAATTAGTGGCGGTTCATCCTGCTTATGATGATTTTTTTGATGCTTTTGCACCTAAAAATGTGCACGGTAATTCAAAAGCAAGACAAGAATGGGCTGTTCAACAGTTGAAATACGCTGCGAAAGCATCTCATAATTTAGGTTTAAATGCACATGCTACTTTCAGTGGTTCATTGCTTTGGCAGTATTTTCATCCATGGCCACAACGTCCACCAGGTTTAGTGGAAGATGGATTTGCTGAATTAGCAAAACGCTGGTTGCCTATCTTAAATGAATTTGATCAAAACGGTGTTGATCTTTGTTATGAAATTCATCCCGGAGAAGATTTATTTGACGGTGAAACGTATGAAATGTTCTTAAAAGCTGTAAATAATCACTCCAGAGCTTGTATTTTATATGATCCCTCCCATTTTGTTTTACAACAATTAGATTACATTCAATATATCGATTTTTATCACGAACGAATAAAAGCATTTCATGTTAAGGATGCTGAATTTAACCCAACAGGAAAACAAGGCACTTTCGGAGGTTACCAAAGTTGGGCAAATCGTGCAGGACGCTATCGTTCCCCTGGAGATGGACAAATTGACTTTAAAACCATTTTTAGCAAATTAGCGCAATACGATTATAAAGGTTGGGCAGTTATGGAATGGGAATGCTGTATTAAAAATCAAGAAGATGGAGCCCGTGAAGGTGCAGAATTTATAAAAAAGCATATTATAAAAGTAACTGATAAAGCTTTTGATGATTTTGCTGCAGTAGAAACAAATAAAGCATTTAACATGAAAAATTTAGGATTGTAAAACAATCCAAAATGGAGTCAAATTTGGTAATAATTCGAGGACCTATAGACTTTCTGTATTTCATAATAAAAACAAACATCTTATAATGGATATTAAAAAAGAAGACGATAAAGAGAACAAAATCATAACAAACCGTCGTGATTTTATAAAAACTAGTGCTATAGCTGCTGCAGCATTTATGATTGTTCCCAGACATGTTTTGGGAAGAGGGTTTGTAGCTCCAAGCGATCGTTTATTAATTGCCAGTATAGGTGTGGGTGGAAAAGGACAATCTGATATTGCTATGTTTGATAAAAGTGGAAAAGCAAATATTTCTTTTCTATGTGATGTTGATGATCGAAGAGCTGCTAAGAGTGTTGCAGCATTTCCTAAAGCCAAATATTATAAAGATTGGCGAGAAATGTTTGATAAAGAACATAAAAATTTTGATGCTGTTTCAGTAGCAACACCAGATCATAATCATGCAATACAAACCCTTGCAGCGATGCAATTAGGTAAGCATGTTTATGTTCAAAAACCATTAACGCATGACATTTATGAAGCTCGGATTTTAACTCAAGCTGCAAAAAAATACAAAGTGGTAACCCAAATGGGGAATCAAGGGGCGTCAAATGATGGAACCCGAATAATGAAGGAATGGTATGAAGCCGATTTAATTGGAGATGTTCATACTGTATATGCTTGGACTGATCGTCCAGTTTGGCCACAAGGAATCCCCTGGCCTACTACAAAAGCAGAAATTCCAAAAGAATTAGATTGGGATTTATGGTTAGGAACTGCACCACAAAGAGATTATGTAGATAAATTAGTTCCTTTCAACTGGCGTGGATGGTGGGATTATGGTACTGGCGCATTAGGAGATATGGGTTGTCACTTGATTGAAGCTCCTTTTAGCGTGTTAAACTTAAAATATGCTAAGGATGTGCAATGTAGCGTTGGATCTGTCTATGTTGATGAATTTAAAAGAGGTTACTTTCCACAAAGTTGTCCCCCTTCAAGCCATGTGACGTTAACCTTTCCTAAAACTAATAAAACGAATGGTGATGTAACTTTGCATTGGATGGATGGAGGAATTCAACCTGAAAGACCTTTGGAATTAGAACCAAATGAAATTTTTGGAGATGGTGGAAACGGTACTTTATTTGTTGGTACAAAAGGAAAAATGATGTGTGACACATATGGAATGAACCCTCGTTTGCTCCCTTTGACAAAAAATCAAAATATAAACGTTGCCCAAAAATACGCTAGAGTAAGCGGTGGAGCAGATGGACATTATAAACAATGGGTTGAAGCTTCGATTGCGGGTCCTGGGAAACAAGAATTAAGTTCTCCTTTTGAAATCGCTGGTCCTTTAACCGAGGCATTATTAATGGCTAATTTGGCTATCAGAGGATATGATATTCAAAAAGAAACAATTGGTAAAACGAAATATCCAGGTCGTTCAGTAAAATTACTGTGGGATAATGATGCTATGAAAATTACAAATTTTGATGATGTTAATCAATTTGTAAAACGAGAATATCGTCAGGGTTGGAATAATTTAACTTTATAAAAGTACTTAAAGCAATCATCATGATAAAAAAAATCCTAAGTTTATTAACATTAATAGTTATGGTACAAATAACAAATGCCCAAAATGAGTTTAAACCACTTTTTGATGGAAAAACCACCAAAGGCTGGCATACTTATGGTAAAAACACAGTAGGTACCGCTTGGAAAGTTGATGATGGTACATTGCATTTTGACCCATCTGCAACTACAAATAATCAGGGAGGAGATATTGTAACAGATAAGGAATATACTAATTTTTATTTAAAATTGGAATGGAAAGTAGCACCAAAATCAAATAGCGGAATCATATTCTACATTCATGAAGATCCTGAAAAATACAAAAATACTTACGAAACAGGTTTAGAAATGCAAGTTTTAGACAATGACGGACATCCTGATGGAAAAATAAGTAAGCATAGAGCTGGCAATTTATACGATCTGATAAAAAGTGACATTGAGCCCGTTAAACCAGTTGGAGAATGGAATACAGCTGAAATAATTAGTAATAATGGTCAGCTTACTTTAAAATTGAATGGAGTTATTGTTGTTGAAACAACACTTTGGAATGACAATTGGAAATCACTTATTGCTGGAAGTAAATTTGCTTCTTGGAAAAATTTTGGAACCTTTAAAACTGGAAAAATAGCCCTGCAAGATCATGGTGAAAATGTTTGGTATAGAAATATTGTAATTAAAGAGCTATAATTCTAAGAGATAATTTTCACAAATTAACATTAAAATAAAATTATAAACGATTTATATTAACTAACCTAAAACCAATGAATACCACAATCCGAATTAAATTATCTGCAATGATGTTCCTAGAATTTTTTATCTGGGGTGCATGGTTTGTAACACTAGGCACTTTTCTGGCAAGTAATTTACATGCTTCAGGTTCAGAAACTGCTGCTGTTTTTTCAACACAATCCTGGGGCGCAATTATTGCTCCTTTTATTATTGGTTTGATTGCCGATCGTTATTTTAATGCAGAGAAAATTTTAGGTATTCTTCATCTCATTGGAGCATTTTTGATGTATCAAATGTATGTTTCAGATGATGTTACTGCTTTTTATTCATATGTTTTAGGATATATGATTTTATATATGCCAACATTGGCACTAGTAAATTCAGTTGCTTTTAATCAAATGAAAGATCCTGAAAAAGAATTTGCAAATATTAGAGTTTGGGGAACCATAGGTTGGATTTTAGCTGGCTTATCCATTAGTTTCCTGTTTCATTGGGATTCAGCTGAAGGCGTTGGTCAGGGATTATTAAAAAACACTTTTCTTTTAGCAGGAATAGCCGCTTTTATTTTAGGAATATTTAGTTTTTCATTACCAAAAACACCACCGAAAGTAAGTGACGAAAAAATTAAAATTGGAGATATTATTGGTCTTGATGCTTTAAAACTTTTAAAAGATAAAAACTTTGCAATATTTTTCATATCATCAATTCTTATTTGTATTCCATTAGCTTTTTACTATCAAAACGCACATCCATTTTTAACTGAAGCTGGAGTTCAAAATCCAACAGGAAAAATGGCTATAGGTCAAATATCGGAAGCATTATTCTTATTATTAATTCCAGTATTTTTCAGCCGTTTTGGTTTTAAGAAAACTATTTTAGTAGGAATGTTAGCTTGGGCTATTCGTTATGTTTTGTTTGCTTATGGTAATGGAGGTGATTTGAGCTTTATGCTAATCATTGGTATTGCTTTACATGGTATTTGTTATGATTTCTTTTTTGTATCAGGTCAAATATACACCAACTCAAAAGCGGGTGAAAAATATAAAAGTGCAGCACAAGGTTTAATAACATTAGCTACATATGGTGTAGGTATGTTGATAGGTTTTGCAGTTGCGGGCTGGATAACGGATAATTACAAAATGCTTGATGGAACTATTGATTGGAAAATGGTATGGATTATTCCAGCAGGTATAGCATTAGGTGTATTTTTACTTTTTGCCCTTTTATTCAATGATAAAAGTAAAACGGAAAATGAAATTACAGCAGCATAAAAACAAAATATATGAGTACTAATTTAAATAGAAGATCGGTTATAAAAGGAATTCTTGCCGGGACTGCCGCAATGAGTATTCCAACTGGTTTTTCTGCTTTGGCTATGCCCAAAAATGAAACTGATATGGCGTCTAATTTTTTAAAGGGAAACATAAATCATTCTGTTGCGAGATGGTGTTTTAATGATTTTGACATAGAAAATCTTTGCATTGAAGTCAAAAAAATAGGAATCACAGGTATTGATTTGGTTGGGCCTAAAGATTGGCCTACATTGAAAAAATATGATTTAGTATCTACTATGTGTAATGGAGCTGAAATTAATTTAGTTGATGGCTTCAACGATGTCAAATTTCATGAAACACTAATAAAAAATTATACGGAAATGATTCCGCTAGTGGCGAAAGCAGGGTATAAAAATCTAATTTGTTTTAGCGGAAGCAGAAGAGGAATAACAGATGAAGAAGGTTGGAATAATTGTGTAATTGGTTTGCAAAAACTAATCCCTTTGGCAGAAAAGCATAATGTAACGCTGGTAATGGAGCTGTTAAACAGTAAAATCGACCATAAAGACTATCAATGTGATAAAACATATTGGGGAGTTGAATTGGCAAAACGTTTGAATTCTGAAAATTTCAAGTTGCTATATGATATATACCACATGCAAATTGATGAAGGTGATGTTATTAGAAACATAAATGAAAACCATCATTATATTGCCCATTTTCATACTGCAGGGGTTCCGGGTAGAAATGAAATAGACGAAACACAGGAACTAAATTACCCGGCAATAATGAGAGCTATTGCCAAAACAGGTTACAAAGGATTTGTAGGTCAAGAGTTTATTCCTAAAAATCCAAACAAATTAGTCTCCTTAAAACAGGCTATTACAATATGTGATATTTAATAAATAAAAAAATACTGATGATAAAAAGAAGAGATTTTTTAATAAATAGCGGTTTGGCATTGGGAGCATTAGCTATTGCTCCTTCATTTGCATTTGCTTCAAAAAAGAGACCGATTGGAATTCAATTATGGACTCTAAGAGACACTTTGCCTAAAGATGTAAAAGGTGTATTAGCCCAAGTTGGAAAAGTTGGATTTAATGAAGTAGAAACTTTTGGTTATTCCCCAAGTAATGGTTTTTTTGGTACTTCTGTAAAGGATTTTAAATCGATGCTGTGTGATAATGGTTTAAAGGCTACTAGTAATCATTTTGATTTCAATGGATATATAGAAAATGGCTCAACAGAATCTCTTAAGTCTTATGTAGAGACTGCTAATATTTTAGAAAGTGACTACATTACGATACCTTATATAGTACAAAATTTAAGAGGAAAAAGTAGTGATGATTATAAAAAATTAGCATCAAAAATAAATCAGGTTGCTGAAATTTGTAAGGCTTCAGGTTTAAAATTAGCGTATCACAATCATGATTTCGAATTTCAAAAATTTGAAGCTACTACGGGTTATGAGATTTTATTAAATAATACAGATAAAAACTTAGTTGACTTTGAAATGGATTTATACTGGGTAGTTCGTTCCGGAAATAATCCTTTACAATTATTCAAGGAACATCCAGGACGTTTTAAAATGTGGCATGTGAAAGATATGGATAAAATTAATCCAGATTTTAATGCCGAAATTGGAACTGGTTCGATAGATTTTAAAGCTATTTTTGCTGAAGCTGAGCTTTCAGGGATGAAACGTTTCTTTTTGGAACATGAATCTAATTACAAACCCAATCCAATAGAATCTGCAGCAGTAAGTTACAATTACATCAAAAATAACTTAATATAATATTCTAAAGAAATATAGTTATATAAAAAAAGGGATACTAAGTATCCCTTTTTTATTACCATTTTGTTACTCCTAATAATTTTTCGCCCAATTCACTCAGTTTAGCCGTTTCATATTTAGTTTGTTCCCAATTACGAGGATCTCCAGGAAATGCATATCCTTCTGGCGCTATCCTATTTTTCCACGAATTAATTCGCCATTGACGTAATTCTTCATTATCCTCTTCAGCGGGCATCATAGAAATGTATTGTGCCATTCTTACTTTATCTTTTGTAATATTTGGACGTATCCCATGAGGTTGCGTACTATTGAAAATTAATAAATCACCCGCTTCCATTTTTACTTTTACAAATTTATCTTCCAGTCCAGTAACATCTGGTTTGAAACGATTTCTATCTTCGGGTTGCGTTAATTTCCAAGTATCATAATTTCGATATAAATCAGGAATACATTGAAAACCTCCCATGTTTTCATCGGTTTGATCTGCTAAAGCAAGAACTCCTTGAACGTTTTGTGGTTTTGTTTCCGGGTCATAATCCCAATGTATGAATCCTTTGAAATCATAACCGGGTTTAATTGGCAAATTGAGATTGGCTCTATCTATTGTAACCCATAATTTTTCCGTTCCCCAAATGTCTACAAATGCATCATACACTTTTTGCATTTGTCGGTTATCCCATTGGTATTGATGATTGTATACTTCAACCATACCGCTATTAGTAAGTTCTTTCATTTGCATTTCGGCTCTGGGTGGAGCGTACCAAGTTTCAGGATCATTTTGATTTTTTTCTTCAAATTCCCATAAAAAATCTGCCATCTTTTTAGCATTTTCTTTTGGTACAGCGTTTTTTATTACAATGTATCCATTCTCGATCCAAAATTTCCAATCTTCTTCTGTTAGTAAACGTAATGGTTTCCCATTTGAACGATCATTTAATTTAGATGTACTGGATTTTGCTGTTGATGGATTCCCAGGAATATCTTTGTGAGCATTATTTGGTGCCATTGTAGGAGTCATAGTTGGTGTCATTGATTTATCATTCTTTTCCATTGTTCTGATATCTAGTGTTATTATTAATTCAAAATTAGAAAAAGTGAAGGCTAAATACTTTCACTAAATTTACTGCTATTTGTACAATATTGATTTATTTAGTATCTTTAATTAGAGATATGTATATTTTAAGCAATTATAGAGTTTATCAAGGTATGAAAATAGTTTTTGAAGATATAAAAAGATTAGCTGGAAGTTCATTTAGAATCTTAGTTAATCCAAAACTTAATGATTTTTACTACTGGCATTTTCATCCCGAATTTGAATTGACTTTTATTGTTGCGCCAAAAGGAACCCGACGTGTGGGAAATCATGTGAGTGATTTTGAAGGAAGTGATTTGGTTTTTATAGGTTCCAATATTCCTCATTTGAATTTTGATTACGGAATTAAAACAGAATATGAAAAAGTAGTTTTACAGATAAAAGAAGATTTTTTCAAAAATGATTTTAGTACAACTCCTGAATTAGCTTCCATTTATCAATTATTTGAAAATTCAAAAAAGGTAGTTAGTTTTCATGGAGACATAAAGAATAAAATTGGAAAAAGACTTCAAAAAATTCACCTTTTATCTCATTTTGAACAATTTATAGAAGTATTGTCTTTGTTTCAAATTTTAGCAACATCGAGTGAAATGACTCTTTTACATGATAGGCCATTTGAAAACCTATATAATAATAAAGAGCAATTACGACTAAAAGTGGTCTATAAATTTATAGAAAATAACTATCAAAGGGCTGTTTCCATTGAAGAAATTGCAAAGCTGACTCATTTATCAAAAGCTGCTTTTTGTCGTTATTTTAAGAAAATGACACGCTTGACGTTTACTGAATTTCTGAATCAATATCGAATTGAACAAGCAAAAAGACTTTTGCAAAGTGATAAAAATGTAACTGAAACTTGTTACGAATGCGGTTTTGAAAGCCTGTCTTATTTTAATAGAATTTTCAAAAAAGTAGTAGGTGAAAATCCAATTCAGTTTAAGAAAAGATAATAAGGATATGTTTCCAATTATATTTGAAAAACACATCCTTTTATTTATTTTTATTCCGTTATATTAAATCCTGCAACATAAAAATTTTTGTCAATTTCTAATTTTGGATTGTCAGTTTCAGCTGGAATATTTTTCCATTTCGTTTCAGGTTTCAGCAATTCTTCTTTTCCATTGAGAGTTACTTTTACTGGCATATTGAAATCCGGAACACAATTTGTCCAACGATACCCAAGATGATTATCCTTGAAAAAATATTCTAATGTCGGAATTCTGATATCTCTCAAATATTGGTTGAAGAATGGATTTAAGTCTATACCTACTTGTTGACTTAAGTACTCTTCGATTTGTTTGGTGGTAACCGTTTGATGGTAAAAACTACTATTCAATCCTCTTAAAATAGTTCTCCATTTGGCATCATCATTTATAATTTGGCGTAAAGTGTGTAGCATATTCGCCCCTTTATAATACATGTCACTGGAGCCTTCATTGTTGACATCATAGGTTCCAATTATTGGTTTGTCATTTGCAATATTTTTTCTAATCCCCCTTACGTAAGTATATCCCGCTTCCTTGCCATAATAATATTCAAGGAAAAGACTTTCAGAATAATCCGTAAAACTTTCATGTATCCACATGTCAGCAATATCTTTATAAGTAATATTATTAGCAAACCACTCATGTCCTGATTCATGAATAATGATGTAATCAAACTTTAACCCCCAACCCGTTCCACTTAAATCTCTTCCTAAATATCCATTTTGGAAACCATTTCCATACGTTACACTACTTTGATGTTCCATTCCTAAATACGGAGCTTCAACTAGCTTGTAACTGTCTTCATAAAATGGATACGGTCCAAACCAATGCTCGAAAGCTTTCAGCATTCGGGGCACATCTTGAAATTGTTTTTTTGCTTTGGTAAGATTATCTCTCAAAACATAATAAGTGCAATCCAAATCTCCTTTTTCTCCTTTAAATTTTTCCGAAAAAGTAACGTAATCACCTATATTGATATTTACGCCATAATTATTAATGGGATTTGATACCAACCAATTGTATGTTTTCGTTCCGTCTTTCATTTGTTTGACGCTTTGCAAACGACCATTGGAAACATCTGTCAAACCTTTTGGAACATTCACGCTAATAAGCATATTCTCAACTTCATCATACATATGGTCTTTGTTCGGCCACCAAACGCTGGCACCTAATCCTTGACAAGAAGAAGCTATAAAAGGATTCCCATTACTGTCTTTCTTCCAGGTTATGCCACCATCCCAAGGTGGATTTACGGCAACTTTAGGTTTTCCGCCGTAAAAGACCGTAAGTTCTTTTGTTGAACCAATTTTTTGAGGAGCTATCAATTCAATAAAAAAAGCATTTCCTTCTCTTTTGTATTTTAAAGCAATACCATCCTGAATGACTTTGTAAATCATCATAGGATTCTGCAAATCAATTTGCATAATATTGTAATCTTTTAATACTAAATATTTTATGGTATTCGAACCAGTAATAGTGCTGTCGGCAGGATTTACTTTAACATCCAAGTGATAATATTTCACATCCCACCAAGCTCTTTCTTTTGTGATACTACCTCGTAATGAATCTTGGTGGGTAAAAACTTGTCCTTTTTGTCCAAGAAGCCCTTGTGCATTAGCACTATTAGAAACAAAAAATAAAAAACAAATGAGACTTAAATATCTTTTCATGAACTTAAAATAAATATAAATGTTTAACAAATAAATGAATTAATGCAATTTTGAAAGCGATTTTTGTTCTACTATCGCTGTAAAATCAGTAGCTAATCGATTTCCATACTCTTCTAATAATTCTAAAACTCTTTCTTGTTTATCTGATTTTACAATAAGTCCCGCATGATATTCTAACGGAACTCGGAAGCACACTTCAGGATCTGAAAACGATGATAAATCCGGATGCTGGAATTTAGATAAAGTCAAAACAATTCCGGCATATCCCTTTTTTACTTTTGGCAGAGCATATTTGGTCTGTTTTACCAACGCATTTTCAATTGCTGCCCACTCTTTCCATAAATTAATGTTGGAAGCTTCGGCAACCATTTCCGCCAGATGCGCACCTCCTACTCGGGATGATGTTTCCAGAAAATAGATTTGTCCATCTTCCTTGCATTTTATAAATTCAGTATGAGCGGCACCATGTTTCAATCCAAAGCCTTTCAATACGTGTTCATTTATTTTTTTGATGGCTATATCATCTTCAGAATCATAAGGAATATTGGCAGAACGAAAAACACCTCCGTCTTGTGAAATTTCCATTGGCGTAGCCAAATATTTTGAAGTCAAACTAAAGATTACTTTACTATCCGAAATCAAACTATCGCAATGATACACATCGCCAGGTTTGAATTGCTCTAATAAATACTTGAATCTATTATTCCCCATTTCGTTTATGTGAATCCATAAACTCTCTTTGTCATATACTTTTATAATCCCGGACGCAGAAGCTTCGGAACGCGGTTTCAAAACCCATGGAGCTGGAATCGTATCAGCAAAAGTATTGATGTCATGATCATTAAACAAGGAACAAAAAGCAGGAATTGAAATACCGCAACTCTTCGCTCTCATGCGCATGGCAAGTTTATCTCTAAAATAGCGACCGGTAGTTTGTCCCATTCCGTCAATACGAAGATTTTCCCTGAGATAAGTTGCTTTTTCTACATCATAATCATCCAAAGCTACAATGGAATCAATTTTTGTAGACTTCATGAAATTTCCAACACCTAATAATAAATGCTCTAAATTCCAATCGACATCTTGCCCTTCCATATAAAAAATTTCATCAATAAATTGATGTGGCCATGGTTTGTCTCTCAGTTTTTCACTCGTCACTAAATAGACTTTGTTGCCTAACCTTTTTAAATTAATTAAAAAATCAGCACCCTTAAAATAATTTGAAATACAAAGAAAGGTTTTAGAGTTTTCCATACGTTATAAATTTTCTATGAACTTAGTTAATAAATGAACTCCATACCCTGTTGCATGTTTACTTTTAGCAAATTCATCATCGCCAAATGCTACGCCCGCAACGTCAAGATGTGCCCAAGCTTTGTGTTCTTGGGTAAAATATTCTAAAAATTTAGCTGCGCTTATTGCTCCGGCAACTGGTTTTCCACTATAATTTTTGACATCGGCAATATCGCTTTCAATGTCTGATTTATAAACATCCCAAAGTGGTAAAGGCCACAAACGCTCTCCAATTGCATCTCCGTTTTCTTGCAGTTTCTTTGACATTTCCTCATTATTGGTAAACAAGGCACCACATTCATACCCAAAAGTACCAACGCTACTCCCTGTAAGTGTGGCAATATCAACAATATATTCCGGATTGAAATTTTTAATTAAATACGATAAACCATCGGCTAAAACGAGTCGGCCTTCAGCATCAGTATCAATTATTTCTATGGAATGTCCACTGTAACTGTGAATCACATCACTAGGTAAAAAGGATTTGCTGTCAACTGAATTTTCGGCACAAGGAACAATAGCAGTAACTTTTACGGGCAATTGCAAATCGGCAATCAGTTGCATAGCCCCTAATACTGCACCACCGCCAGCCATATCGCATTTCATGTGGACCATTCCTGCCGTTTTTATATTTAACCCACCGGTGTCAAAGGTTATTCCTTTTCCCACCAATCCAACATGTTTTATGTTTTCCACTTCCGCAGCGGGAGTGTAATTCATAATGATAAATTGTGGTTCATTTTCACTTCCTTTTCCTACCGCCAAAAATGCGCCAAGACCTGCAATTTTAGAAGCTTCATAACCGAGAACTTCAACATCAAAGCCATATTTTTCTCCAGTCTCCATAGCCCATTTCGACAAGTATTTTGGATTAATGGTATTCGGTGGTAAATCAACTAAATTATAGGTTGCTAATTGTGCTTTGGCAATTTTAATTCCTTTTTTGGCTGTAGCCAAATAATCCTTTTCAGAAACCAAAATCAATGTAAATTCAGGATCTAAAAAAGGATGTTCCTTTTTGTCTGTTTTAAAATGTCCTAAATCGTAAGTTCCTAAAAGTAACCCCGAAATCATGGCTTCAACCTGATCCTGAGTAAATTGTTCGGGTATAACTAAAGCAACATTCGAACTGAAACTATCTTTTTGTTTCGATGAAATCCGACGAAAAATAGTTTTCAATGATTTATAGTCTATTGCTTTTCCTAAACCAATAAAAATATATGCATTGTTATCCTTTTCGGCTAAATAATGGGTGTCTTTTTTTCCAAAAAAAACTTTAGAAGTAATTTCCAATCCATTAAACGCAATGGGAACAATACTTTTTGAGTACGTTTCAAAAGCTGGAATTAAAATCGTTCCTGAAAAATTATCTAAGTTTACTACTGTATTTGTTTTCATTTGTTCTTTTAATTTTTTTTTGCTTATTGATTTAGGATACTTTAAATCAAGTACCTAAGTTTTTTTTGTATTAAAAAACAACCATTCAATTGCTTTAGGAAATTCATCACTCCAATAGGTTTCGCTATGTTTCCCTTGTCTATTGATACTTAAATTAATCTTTGATTTATCTTTTACAAATTCGCTTGAAATCAAATCCTTTTGAAACTTTTTTACGTGTTCAATCATTGTTGCACTTTCATCTCCACCAGCATACAAATAGATTTTTGTTCCTGCTGAATTAGCTTTTTCAGCATTGATTTTTAGTTCCGGAACAACCCAAAGTGATGGCGAGAATATCATTAACTTCCCATAAACTTCGGGGTTTCGCAATCCACTAAAAATACTGATTAATCCTCCCATAGAACTTCCTCCTATTCCCGTAAATTCCCGTTCTTTTTTGGTTCGAAAATTACTGTCCACATACGGTTTTAAAGTATCTGTTACAAATCGAATGTATTTTTTACCTTGACCTTTTCCCAATACCGTTTTCCCAACATTATATTCTTTTATCCGATCTTCTTCGGCATGTTCTATAGCAATAATTATAATTTTTCCAATTTTATATTCTGACATAACGGCCAGTTTTTTATCAATTTCCCAATTACCAAATTCGGCTGATTCATTGAATAAATTTTGGGCATCCTGCAAATACATAACCGGATAACTTTCACTGGAATGATCATAATCATGAGGCAACAAAGCCCAAATTTTCCTAGTTTTGTTCAGCTGAGGAATTATAAATTCATCTGAAATCAATTGCACTTGTGGCAAAAAAGATTGCTTAAACGGCAACCAGTTTTTTCTCCATCGGGCGACATGCTCTTTTTGAATACCAGTATAATTATTTGTTGAACGGTTTTCGGTACGATTTCCGCGACTGTCAATTTCTACTGCACTCCAATCCCCTTTCGTAAATTTATACAAAAGCGGTGCTGGATATTCAAAATCATGTGAAAATTTGTAATGATATAAACCAGTACCCATTTTCTCCATTATGAATTCTTTGTCCTGAGTACGCCAATTATTAAAATTACCAGAAATATAAACGGGCCTAGAATCATCTTCATCAGTTGTAAGGATAATATGTAGCCCGGTATTTATTGGATTTAATTCTTTGGTAAATGTGGTATTATTTGAATTCATCACTTGTATTGTACTGCTTATATTTTAAAAATAAATAGTAAATATAGTGGATTGCGATTTGAAATAAAAGAAAAAAGAAAACCCAATAGCAAATGAATTTCCTATTGGGTTTGTATTGGTAAAAAATAGTTAAGCTATTTTACTTTTGACGGCTCTTCAAAACTTCAACAACATCATTTAGTTTAAATCCTTTGGCTTGTAACAATATAAGGTAATGAAAGAGCAAGTCAGCACTTTCACTCAAAAACAAATCATCGTTATCATCTTTGGCTTCAATAACGACTTCAATTGCTTCTTCCCCTACTTTTTGGGCAATTTTGTTCATGCCTAATTTAAACAATGAAGCAACATAACTTTTTTCAGAATCCGCATTTTCTTTTCGAAGTTGGATTGTATCTTCTAAATTCGAAATAAAGCCATAATCTGCTTTGTTTTCGTCAGCCCAACACGTAGCTGTACCTTTATGGCATGTTGGTCCTTCTGCTTTTACCTGAATCAATAAAGTATCATTATCACAGTCGTTTTTGATATCAATCAGATTCAGAAAATTGCCACTTTCTTCGCCTTTTGTCCAAAGCCTTTGTTTAGTACGACTATAAAATGTTACTTTTTTAGTGTCAACCGTTTTTTGATACGCTTCGGCATTCATGAAACCCAACATCAAAACCGTTTTGGTTTCACTATCTTGAATTATGGCAGGAATTAATCCGTCTGTGTTTTTTGAGAAATCTATGTTCATGTTTTTAATTTAAAGATTGAAAAATTAAAGATTGAAAGATTATCTAATCTGATTTTCTTTTCTCTTTATTCTATTATCTGTTTCTATATTCTAACTTCAATATTGTTATTTTTAAGAGCTGCCTTCAACGTTTTGATTTCAATTTCTTTAAAATGAAATACACTTGCGGCCAATGCTGCGTCTGCTTTCCCTTCCAGAAAAGTGTCTACAAAATGTTGTATGTTTCCCGCGCCACCAGAAGCAATTATAGGAATATTAACTAATTCCGAAAGTGTAGCCAAAGCTTCATTGGCAAACCCATTTTTAGTTCCGTCATTGTCCATCGAGGTAAACAGAATTTCACCTGCGCCTCTTTGCTCCACTTCTTTGGCCCAATCAAATAAATTCAATTCGGTAGGTACTTTTCCGCCTACCAAATGAACAATCCATTGTCCATCAATTTGCTTGGCATCAATCGCAACAACGACACATTGGCTTCCAAATTTTTGTGCCAAATCATTAATCAGCTGCGGATTTTTCACAGCCGATGAATTAATGGAAACTTTGTCTGCTCCGTTTTGCAACAATACTTCAACATCACTAACTGATGAAATTCCACCACCAACAGTAAACGGAATATTAATAGTTGAAGCGACTTTTCGGACCAAATCCACTAAGGTTTTTCTCCGTTCTTCCGTTGCCGAAATATCCAAAAAAACCAATTCATCAGCACCTTCATCCGAATATATTTTGGCTAATTCCACCGGATCTCCTGCATCACGCAAGTCCACAAAATTAACACCTTTTACGGTTCTTCCGTTTTTAATGTCGAGACAGGGAATAATTCTTTTTGTAAGCATTTTATTAGTTGTTAAAATCTTTTTTATTCAAATACTGGACGCAAAAACGTTCGTTCATAACTTAATATACATCTTGAATCTTCTGCAATTTTAAATGCTTCTATACACTCTTGATCTTCTAAAATTAGTCTTCTGTAATTTTCATATTCTGATAAGCTTTGAAACGAAAACATTGCAAATGCTATGTTATTTGCACCTTCAGATGGCAGAAAATAACCATGATGCTGACCTCCAAAACGGTTAACTAATTTAATCCATCTTTTACCATACTCCTCAAAAACGTTCAATTGAAAAGGGTCAATAATATATTTTAAGTAACAAGTTATCATATTTTATACTTTGAGTTTAACTAGTTGCTAATTATATAGTGTTCCAGTTGTTTCAATGAAATTCGTCCTTCATAAATTGCTTTTCCAATTATCGTTCCTTCACAACCCATTTCGGCTAGTTTTGGTAATTCATCAAAAGTAGAAATTCCTCCCGAAGCAATCAATTTTATCCCGTTGGCTTCCGCCAAAATTTTAGCATATAAATCAAAAGAAGGTCCTTCAAGCATGCCGTCTTTGGCAATATCGGTACAAATTACATACTGAATTCCTTTGCCTTGGTAATCTTGTATAAAAGGAATCAGATCTTCGTTTGAATCTTCTAACCAACCCGAAACAGCCACTTTTTCATTGTTGGCATCTGCTCCCAAAATAATTTTATCAGAACCATACTCCGCAATCCATTTTTCGAACAGTGCTCTGTTTTTTACGGCAATACTTCCTCCGGTAATTTGATTTGCTCCACTTTCAAAAGCAATTTTTAAATCGGAATCCGATTTTAATCCACCCCCAAAATCAATTTTTAATTTAGTTTTCGAGGCAATTTGTTCCAATATTTTATAATTGACAATTTGGCTTGACTTTGCACCGTCTAAATCCACCAAATGTAAGTATTCGATTCCGTGTGCTTCAAATGATTTGGCCACCTCAAGCGGGTTTTCATTGTAAATAATTTTGGTATTGTAATCACCTTTTGACAAGCGAACACATTTTCCATCTATAATATCTATTGCGGGTATTATTCTCATTTTAATTAGTCTTAAAGTTTGAAAGTCGAATGTCTTAAAGACTCAACTTAAAGGTTTAAAAAATTCGCCAAAATTTGTTCTCCAATATCGCCACTTTTCTCCGGGTGAAATTGTGTTCCATAGAAATTATTCTTCTGCAAAGCAGAGGCATATTCTACTTCATACTCAGTTGTAGCAATGGCTTCGGGACAGGTGGGAGCATAAAAACTATGTACTAAATACATGTATTCGTTTTCATTAATCCCTTCAAATAAAGGTGATTTCAAATTATAAATTTGGTTCCATCCCATTTGTGGCACTTTTACTTTTGGCGTAAATTTAATCACATCAACATCAAAAATTCCCAAACCTTTTGTATTCCCTTCCTCCGATTTGTTGCACATCAATTGCATGCCCAGACAAATTCCCAAAACGGGTTGTTTCAAGGTTGGAATCAAAGTCTCTAAACCACTTTCTAAAAGCATTTTCATTGCTGAACTCGCTTCTCCAACGCCCGGAAAGATCACTTTATCAGCTGCTTTAATTTCATCCGGATTATTACTCAAAACGGCTTTGAATCCCAATCTTTCGATGGCAAACATAATGCTTTGAATATTTCCTGCTCCGTAATTTATGATTACTATTTTCATGTTTTTTAGTACTCCAAACTCAATTTCAAAATCGTGTTAGTTTGTCAATTTTATTATTTCTATAGGTATTCCGAAAAAAATCGTTCTTTACTATTTTCCCAGTCTTCTTTTATAATGCTGTAATAAACATCATCCTTACTTTTTCCCAAAGAATCAATATAATTATTTCTAAAAATTCCTTCTTGGATAGCACCCAGTTTTTCTATGGCTTTTTGGGATTTGATATTTTCTAAATCGGCACTAAATTGAATTCTTCTTAAACCAATTTGCTCAAATCCATATTTAAGCAGCTCAAATTTACACGCTTTATTCAAACCCGTTCCTTGAAATTTTTTGCCATACCATGTCCAACCGATTTCAAGTTTTTGACTGTTGAAATTTATATTGCCAAAACTAGTGCTTCCAGCAATTTCATTGGTCAATTTGTCAATAATCAAAAAAGAATACGCTGTTTTAGAATGTTTTTCAAGCATATCTTTGATGTAATCATTAAAATCCTTTTCAGTTTTAACATACATTCCCATATATTGCCAAACTTCATTATCAAAAATTATACTTTTTAATTCTTCTGCTTTTTGATTCGAAAACGGAATTAAAAGTACCCTGTTATTTTCTAGTTGAATTTGTTTATTCAAAAAATCTTTCATTCTCTAAATCAATTTAAATTTTTAAAGCATTCCTTTTGTTGATGGCAAAATCATTTTCTCCGTATCCCGTTTTACGGCTACTTTTATTGCTTTTGCAAAAGCTTTAAAAATAGCTTCAATCTTGTGATGTTCATTCGTACCTTCTGCTTTGATGTTAATGTTTGCTTTAGCACCATCCGAGAACGATTTAAAGAAATGATAAAACATCTCTGTTGGCATTTTTCCTACCATTTCGCGTTTAAATTCGGTTTCCCAAATCAACCAGTTTCTACCTCCAAAATCAATCGCAACTTGTGCCAAACAATCATCCATTGGCAAACAAAAACCGTAACGCTCTATTCCTAATTTATTTCCTAATGCTTTTGCAAAAACTTCACCAAGTGCAATCGCAGTGTCTTCAATCGTGTGGTGTTCATCGACTTCTAAATCTCCTTTTACAAGAATTTCTAAATCCATTTGTCCGTGACGGGCAATTTGGTCCAGCATGTGATCAAAAAAAGCAATTCCTGTTTCGATCTTGCTTTTCCCGGTTCCGTCAAGGTTTAATTTGATGGAAATATCTGTCTCGTTGGTTTTTCTTTCTATCGAGGCGGAACGTTCTTCTAATTTCAAAAACTCATAAATTGTTTTCCAATCCGTAGTTTGTAAAGCAATAACGGAGTCCAGTTCCTCTCTTTTCGAAGCAATCTCATCCCCACCCAAAGCTTCGTCCGTGTTGATAAAAATAGCTTTTGAACCCAAGTTTTTTGCTAATTCTACATCAGTTATCCTGTCTCCAATTACGAATGAATTTTTCAAATCATACTCCGGATTATTAATATATTTTGTCAACAAACCTAATGCTGGTTTGCGAGTTGGTGCATTTTCATGCGGAAATGTTTTGTCAATTAATACTTCTTTAAAAACAACGCCTTCGTTTTCAAAAGCTTTCATAATTAAATTATGAACGGGCCAAAAATTAATTTCCGGATGAGAATCCGTTCCCAAACCGTCTTGATTCGTAACCATGACAAGTTCAAAATCTAGTTCCAAAGCAATTTTTCCAAGGTATTGAAACGCTTTAGGATAAAATTCTAATTTTTCGAAACTGTCCAATTGATAATCATTTGGCTCCAAAACCATTGTTCCATCACGATCTATAAAAAGTATTTTTTTCATTAAAAAAAGTTTAAAGTTTAAGGTTTAAAGTTGTTTTAACACCTCAATTAATTTCATATTTTCTTGTTCTGTCCCAACGGTCAAACGCAAACAATTATCGCATAACGGTTGAGTTGTTCTGTTTCTAATGACGATTCCTTTTGCAATCAATTCATCATACCTTTTATTGGCATTATCCACTTTTATCAGAATAAAATTGGCTTCTGTTGGATAGATAATTTTCACAAAATCTATGTCAAGTACTACTTTAAGTAAGACCTCTCTTTGTGTTATTATCGATTCAATTTCAGATTTTATTTTTTCTGAATCATCTAATCGGTCTAAAGCTCTTTTTTGAGTCAATTCATTCACATTGTACGGTGGTTTTATTTTATTCAAAACCGCAATTACTTCCGCTGATGCATAACAAATCCCTAATCTAATTCCGGCCAAACCATACGCTTTTGATAATGTTTGCGTAATCACTAAATTTGGATATTCGTCTAATTCAGTAATCCAGCTTTCCTTTTTTGAAAAGTCAATATACGCTTCGTCAATCACAACTAAACCTTTGAAGTTTTTCAACAAATAGGCCACGCTTTCATCCGAAAAGGAATTTCCGGTTGGGTTATTTGGAGAACATAAAAAGATGATTTTAGTATGTTCATTAACAGCTTGCATGATTTTCTCAATTTGCGGTTGAAAATCTTCCGAAAGCAATACTTCTTTATTTTCAACTGCATTGATATTGGCCAATACGCCATACATTCCGTACGTAGGTGGCAAAGTGATTACGTTATCTGTTTTTGGTTCACAAAAAACTCTGAATAACAAATCCAACACTTCATCACTTCCGTTACCCAATAAAATTTGATTGGTTTTGACATTTTTTTGTTTTGCCAAAATTCCTTTTACACTCATTTGTTGTGGATCAGGATACCGATTTACACCGTTTTCAAATGGATTTTCATTGGCATCCAAAAAAATCATATCCGCTGTATCAAAATCTTCAAATTCATCACGAGCGGAAGAATAGGGTTTTAGTTCCTTTACGTTTTCTCTAACTATATTATTTATATTGAAATTATTTTCCATTTTCAATTGCTTTTAATCGTAATGTAACAGCATTTTTGTGCGCTTGCAATCCTTCAGCTTCTGCCATGATTTCAATGGCTTTACCTATGTTTTGTATTCCTTTTTTAGTTATTTTTTGAAAAGTCATTGCTTTAGTAAAACTATCTAGATTTACACCACTATAATTCTTAGCATAACCGTTTGTAGGCAAGGTATGATTTGTTCCTGAAGCGTAATCTCCAGCACTTTCAGGTGTATAATTCCCTATAAATACAGAACCTGCATTTTGAACGCCATTGCTATAAAAATCATCAAATTCTGAACAAATGATAAAATGTTCCGGGCCGTATTCATTAATTAATTCCAAGGCAATTTTATCATTTTCTACAAAAATTAATTTAGAATTCGCAATCGCTTTTTCCGCAATTGCTTTTCTTGGCAAAACTTCCATTTGTATTTGAACTTCATTTTCTACAGCATCAATTAATTTTTTGGAAGTAGAAACTAAAATAACTTGGCTATCTGCTCCGTGTTCTGCTTGTGATAATAAATCCGAAGCTACAAAAGCTGGAACAGCTGTATCATCAGCAACAATTAATAATTCGGATGGTCCGGCCGGCATATCGATTGCTACGCCAAATTGTGTTGCCAATTGTTTAGCTACCGTCACAAATTGATTTCCAGGGCCAAATATTTTATATACTTTAGGAATCGTTTCTGTTCCAAAAGTCATTCCGGCAATAGCTTGTATTCCTCCTACTTTCAAAATTTTAGTTACGCCACATAAATTCGCAGCATATAAAATAGCTGGATTTATATTTCCATTCTTATCAGGAGGAGAACATAAAACAATTTCGTTACAGCCCGCAATTTCTGCAGGAACGGCAAGCATTAAAACAGTAGAAAATAGAGGCGCAGTTCCTCCAGGTATGTACAACCCAATTTTTTGAATAGGTCTCTTTTCCTGCCAACAATTCACGCCTTCAATAGTTTCAACAGAAACTCTATCTGTTTTTTGAGCAGAATGGAATTTTTTTATATTTGCTTTAGCTAATTGAATAGCCTCTTTTAGTTCGGATGAAATAGACGCGATAGCAGCATCCATTTCAACTTTAGAAACCTCTAACCTATCTATTGAAGCACCATCAAAAAGCGAAGTATATTTTGCAACAGCAAGATCACCTTTCTTTTGTACTTCCTTGAAAATTTCTTTTACTGTTGCTTCAATATCATCAACAGTTTTTGTAGGCCTCTCTAAAATGGAAGACCAAGTTTCTGGTTTTGGATTGTATATTTTATTCATTGTATTGTTTTTAACCGCAAAGTTCACAAAAGTTTTCGCAAAGTTCGCAATGAATTCTTAAATAGAATACGTTATAATTTAAAAGTTTTAAAGGACCATTTTCTCAATTGGACAAACTAAAATCCCTTCGGCTCCAGCTTCTTTTAATTGATCAATAACATCCCAAAAACGATCTTCTTCAATAACGGTGTGTACGCTTGACCAGCCTTCTTGTGCCAGAGGCATTACGGTTGGACTTTTCAATACAGGCAAAATTTTATTAATAAGCTCGATTTTATCATTTGGTACATTCATCAAAATGTATTTTGACTTACGAGCTCTTAAAACCGATTGGATTCTGAATTGCAATTTGTTTAAAATAGCTTTATTTTCAGTTGTTATTTTTGGAGAAATAGCCAAAACTGCTTCGCTTTTAAAAATAACTTCTACTTCTTTCAGATTATTTTTAAACAAAGTACTTCCGCTAGAAACAATATCCACAATCGCATCGGCAAGACCAATATTTGGAGCTATTTCTACCGAACCTGAAATTTGGTGCAAATCAACAGTTACATTTTTAGAATTAAAAAAGTCTAAAACAGTATTTGGATATGAAGTAGCAATTCGTAATCCATCCAAATCTTTTACCGAATTGTATTGGAAATTTTTAGGTACTGCTACCGAAACTTTACATTTAGAAAAACCTAATTTTTCCGCAACTTCAATATTTTTTCCTTTTTCAACCAAAAGATTATCTCCAACAATTGCAGCATCTACAACTCCATCAATTAAGTATTGAGGAATATCAGAGTTTCTTAAATACAACACTTCTAATGGAAAATTGGAAGCTGATGCTTTAAGTTGGTCATTTCCATTGTTTATAGAAATTCCACAATCTTTTAGAATTTGGATGCTGTCTTCGTTTAAACGTCCTGATTTTTGAATTGCAATTTTAAGTGTACTCATTTTTGTTTAGTTTTTGTTTAGAATAGTATGATTGAGTACAAATTTCAGGCAATAAAAAACCCGCTTGATGTACTCAAACGGGTTTTTAGATTATGATGATTTACACACATAACATTAACACATCGCTTGAGAGCAATAATGAAAATGATGGTGATGTAATTTATTTGTTAACATGTTTTTGTAATTGTCTTGATCTTAAATTCTTTTGCAAATATAAGAGATAAATGCTTTACAATCCAATTTTTAATTTAACTTAAAGCTATCTTATTGTTAAATTAATACTATCTATCGTATTCTTTTGGCTCTGATTTATTAGAAATAGGAGCTGCTTTTTCTGAATCAACACTATTTTTAACAACTGAATCGATACTCTCTTCTCTAATTTCAGTGTGACGAATTTCACCACCGGAAGTTCCAACTAAAGTTGTCAAATAGACACTTACAATTGCCACAATAACCGCTACAAAAGAGATAAATTTAGCTTTAGAATGATTTTTTATATTTAAAACTATCCCTAAAATGGAAATCGCTCCAAGCAAATACAATACAATTGCCAGTTTTTCAGCTATTTCTTCATGTTCGTGAATTATTCTTTTCCCAATATTAGGCATATCTTCAACCAACTTTTCTGCTCCATCACCTGTAGCCATACTTGCAAGTGCAAAAAGTGCAGCAACAATGAATAAAGCATAAGCGGTATTTTTTACCGAATTGTTCTTTAAAATAATTCCGACTATTAAAATCCCAAGGCCTAAAATGGTCCCGATAATTGGAAAATGGTTAACGACCATGTGCAAGTGAGCATCATTCATAATATAATTTGTTTAAGGTTTAAAAGTTAGTACAATAATATCGATTTTATTCGAAACATAATTATTTCATTTTTATCCCGCCAATGAAACACCTATTAAAGAACCAATTCCATAAGTTACCGCAGCTGCAGCCAACCCGAAAGATACTTGTCTAAGTCCCGAAAACATAATACTTTTCCCAGTTAATAAGGTTATTGCAGCACCTATTCCAAAAAGTCCGACAACACTGCTTCCAACACTCAGTAGAATTGCATTTTTCCCGTCTAAAAACATAAAAGGATACAATGGTATAATCGCCCCGATTGAAAATAAGACAAAAGAAGCTATAGCTGCTTCCCAAGCAGAGCCTCCTAATTCTTCTTTATCAATACCTAATTCTTCAGTAATAATTGCATCTATGGCTGTTTGCGGATTTTCGAATGCCTTTTCAGCTAATTTTTTAGCTTCTTCAATATTCATTCCTTTGGCTTGATACAACAATATAAGTTCCTTTTTTTCTTCTTCGGGTGACGCTTCCAGTTCTTCTGTTTCTAAGTCAATTTGACGTTGGTTTAATTCTCTGGAACTTTGTACCGAAAGCCATTCGCCTAAAGCCATTGAAATTGCTCCTGCCAAAAGTCCTGCAATCCCGGTCAATAAGATAGTATTATTAGAAACGGCCGCTCCGGCAACTCCCATGACCAAACTCATATTAGAAACCAATCCATCATTAGAACCTAAAACAGCAGCCCGTAATGCATTACCTCCAACCGATTTATGTCTGCTTTCAAATTTAGATAAAAAACTACCTGAAACATTTAGTGCTGCATTATTGTTTACGGCTTCAATAATATTGAGGTGATTGTGCTCAAAACCTGTTGGCTTCTCTCCGCTTTCAATTTTATTTTTTATTGCATTAACCGCAAATTGTTTTTCTGTACTTGAAAGACTACTAATAATAGAAGTGTAACCAAAATATTTACCCAGTTTCAATTGAAATTTAGCTCTTCCTGAAGGCAAAGGCATTTTGTAATTCGGATCAAAAGTTAGTACTTTATCTAGCATCTGTTTAGCATGACCTTTTTCTATCTCCGATAATCCTCGTAAAACTCTTGTAAGATTGTCATCTGATTGAATTGCTGCAATACTATCATACAAAAAAGCAGTATCTACTTCCGTTTGTAATTGATCTTTTAGTTTGTTTGAATCCATATTTATTGATTTTAATTGACTAAATCAAAAACTCCTTTTGTCAATATTTTTGAAGATGAATTAATTGTGTTATTAGGTAAAATTTCAACAAATTCTCCAGATTTTTCTCCTGTAGTAACAGCTATCTTTTTAAAAGAGTAGTTATTGTTGCTGTCAGTCTTCAATAAAAGTACGAAATTTTTGTTGTTTTCAGTGATAATTGCTTCGATTGGTAGTGCTAAAGCTTTTTTAGAATCTACTATAATTTCTGCTTCAACAAACATTCCCGTTAGTAATTTTTGTTTAATAGCATCATCTAAATGTCCATGAATATTTATAGTTCTATCATTCCCTTCTATTGATTTTCCAACCAAATGTACTTCGGCATTAAATTCTTCTTTTGAAGCTTCAGGTACTTGAAATTTAATTTTCTGTCCTATTTTAACCTTCAAAATATCTTTTTCAAAAACGGCTAATTCTAAATGCAAATGGTCTGTATCAACAATCTCCAAAATGACATCTGATGGACTCATTAGCATTCCCACATTGGCATTCATAATCACAATATCACCTGAAATAGGAGAAAAAATAGTTATGATTGAGGTCAACTTCCCTTTTTCAACTTGAGATGGATTAATGTTTAGCAGTACTAATTTGGCCTTTAAACTCTGATGCATCGCTTTGGCACGTCGGTACTCACTTTCTGCTTTTAAGTAGTTTTTTTGTGAGGTTATTTTCTCGTCATACAATGTTTTTTGACGTTCGTATTCTGATTTTAAATATTTGATTTGCTCCGCCACTTCCAAATAATCTTTTTGAATATCAAGAAATTCTGTATTTTGTAAAGTCAATAACGCTTTCCCTTTTGTTACTTTATCTCCAACTAAAAGTTTTGTCGATTTTACATAACCACCTATAAAAGTAGTGACCTTTGCTCTGTTTTGTGGCGGCACATCAATTTTCCCGGAAGCTTTAACGGTCACATCAAAATCTTGTTCAGCCGGACTGGAAATTTCCATTTCTGAAGATTGAAACTGTTCTTTTGTTGCCGTTATCAAACCGTCATCTTTGGGAATTGGTTCTTCTTTTTTAGTTTCTTTGCAAGAGAAAAAAATAAAGGATAAAGCGATTATATAAATTGATTTTTTCATTTGTAAATATTAAAAATTAAGGTATTCTAAATCTAATTGTGTTTTGTTGAATTGTAAAATAGTATCCAGATGGTCTACTTGAATTGTTGTGGCATTTTCTAAACTTTGAATGTATTGAAAGAAATCAATTTCACCATTTTTGTAGCTGCTATTGGCTACTTTTATAATTTCATCAGATAATTTTTTGCCGTATTGATTGTAATAATTAACGGCTTCCTGGTATTTAGCTAATTCATTATTTTTTTGAGTACTGTATTTATCAATTTTCAGCTCTTCATTTTGTTTTTGTTGCTCCCAGCTTTGCAATTCTAACTGGGCAACTTTTGCTTTAGAAACATTCCCGGAAAACAATAGTGGCACGGCCAAACCAACTTGAAAACCATACAATGATTGAGACAAACCGTTATTTTTTCCTTGGAAATAATCTACGTTAATATCAGGTAACCAATGCTGTTTTTGTAAATTAATTTGATTCTTATAATTTTTAGTAATACTTTCTAAATAAGCTGTATAATATGATTTACTTGTTTCATTAGTTAAATTATTAATTGGTGCTATTGTTTTATTTTTTATTTTAATTTTATCATCTGTTTGTACCAAAGATTGCAACATTTCAAACTGTGCTTTTTTATCATTTTCAATTTGCAGAAGCATCGTTCTAATTTTTCTAAATTTAGATTCAGCTGTAATTTTTTCCAGATAATTTGTTTCCCCCAATTCAAAACGTCTGTCGCTCGCTTTAGAAAAATTTTGGTACAAACTATCTAAATAGTGGTACAAGACTTCTTGATTTTGCAAATAAACAATGTGATAATACACATTTGATACGCCAAAAGCGAGTTTGTTTTTTTGAATATCAAAATTGGCTTTTTCTTTGTCATATTCAGCGGAATAAACCTTTTTTTGTGCACCATAAACCGTTGGAAAAGCAAAACGCTGTTGTACTCCAAAGACTTTTAAAGGTTCATTGTTTAAGGCTAAATTATTTTGATCATAACTGTAATAAATATTGGTTTTATCAAATGTATAAGCCGTTTTTATATTCTCTTTCATTTTACTCACCTGCAATTCCGTTGATTTCAACCCTTTGTTATATTCTATTGCTTTAGTAATTAAATCTTGTAATTCTTTGTCATTATTATTTGCATTTTGGGCAAAAGCCATTGATGAGGCTAATAAAAATAGGATTATATAAGTTGATTTATTATGTTTGAATTTAGGTTTCTTAAATTCTTTTCCGTCAAAAACTTTATATAAAATTGGCAAAACTACCATGGTCAAAATGGTTGCTGTAAATAATCCCCCAATAACTACTGTTGCCAGTGGTCTTTGAACCTCTGCTCCTGCTGATGACGAAATTGCCATTGGTAAAAAACCTAATGCTGCTGCGGAAGCAGTTAATAGTACGGGACGCAGTCTATCAGTTGTTCCTTTTAAAATTAATTCATCCATATCTTTCATTTCTCCGTTGTGCTTTAATTCTTTAAAATGCTCTATAAGTACAATTCCATTGAGGACTGCAATTCCAAAAAGCGCGATAAAACCAACGCCTGCCGAGATACTAAAAGGTAAATCTCTAATCCATAAGAACAGTATGCCACCCACAGCCGAAAGCGGTATCGCAGTATAAACCATTAATGCTTCTTTGATGGTTCCAAAAGCAAAATACAAAAGAATAAAAATCAGTAATAAGGCAATAGGAACTGCAATCATTAATCGGGCTTTTGCACTTTGAAGATTTTCGAATTGGCCACCATATTTTACATAATAACCCGCAGGAAGTTTGATTTTAGTATCAACAATTTTTTGAATATCAGCTACTACACTCTGTAAATCCCGATTTCGAACATTGATGCCCACAACAATTCTACGATTTGTATTCTCTCTGGAAATTTTAGCAGGACCTTGCGTATATTCAATTGATGCTAATTCGCTCAACGGAATTTGTTCTCCCTTTCCTGTTGAAACATATAGGTTTCGCAAGTCTTCAATATCAGTACGTTTTGTTTTGTCCAAACGAATAACCATATCAAAACGCTTTTCTCCTTCGAAGACATTTCCAACTATCTTCCCCGCAAAACCAAGTGCAATTGTTTCGTTTAAATCGGCAATATTTAAACCATAGCGTGCAATTTTAGAGCGATCATAGACCACAGCCATTTGAGGTAATCCTTCCGTTTTTTCGACAATAATATCAGATGCTCCTTCGACATTTTTAATAGCAACTTTAATTTCATATGCTTTTTGAGCCAAAACATCTAAATCTTCGCCAAATATTTTTACGGCAACATCTGAGCGTGTTCCTGAAATTAATTCGTTAAAACGCATTTCTATGGGTTGTGTAAACTCAATATCCATATTTGGAATTTGTTTTTCAATAGCGCTTTTAATTTTGTCGGCCAATTCATCTTTACTGGAAGCCGAAACCCATTCAGATTTTGGTTTTAACTTCACAATAACATCACTTTCTTCCATTGACATTGGATCTGTTGGGACTTCGGCAGCACCAATTCTACTGACTACTTGCTGTACTTCGGGGAAGTTTTTCAGAATTATTTTTTCAATTTTTGTCGTTGTTGCAATGGTTTTTGTCAAGGAAGTTCCTGTTTTGAGAACGGGTTGAATCACAAAATCACCTTCGTCAAGCGTTGGGATAAATTCCCCGCCCATCGTTGCAAATAAAGCGATTGCCATGAATAATAACCCAATTGCACCGTAAATCACTTTTTTAGTATTGGCCAAAGCCCAAGTAATTATAGGAACATAAAAAGAATTTAATTTTTGGATTAATCGGTTAGAAAAGGAATTTGGATTTTCTACTGTTGGTTTTAAAAACAAAGAAGAAACTACCGGAACATAGGTAAAACAGAATATCATAGCTCCTACCAAAGCAAAACTGAATGTCATTGCCATCGGTTTGAACATTTTTCCTTCGATACCTGATAAAGAAAGAATTGGAATAAAAACAATCAAAATAATCAATTGACCAAAAATAGCCGAATTCATCATTTTGGAAGCGCTTTTATACGTGATTTGGTCAATTTCCAACTGGCGCTCTTCTTTGGGTAAATTTCCAAGATTTACCGATTGGCTAGCGATTTGAAACGCAATAAATTCAACAATAATAACAGCTCCGTCTATTATAATTCCAAAATCAATTGCACCCAAGCTCATCAGATTAGCATCGATCCCAAAAATATTCATTAATGAAATTGCAAATAATAGGCACAATGGAATTACAGAAGCCACAACTAAGCCCGAGCGCCAGTTTCCTAGCAATAAAACCACTACAAAAATCACAATAAGACATCCTAAAATAAGGTTTTCGGCAACCGTAAATGTAGTTTTACCCACTAACTCGCTTCTTTCCAAAAAGCCGTTAATATAAACACCTTGCGGCAAATGCTTTTGAATATCGGCAACTCTGTCTTTTACATCTGAAATAACTTGTTTCGAGTTTCCTCCTTTTAACATCATGACTTGTCCCAAAACTTTTTCACCTTCTCCGTTTCCTGTGATTGCTCCAAAACGATTTGCGCTTCCATAACGAACTTGCGCTAGATTTTTGACATAAACAGGCAAACCATTTACGTTCTTAACAACGATATTTTCAATATCCTGAATTGATTTTACTTTTCCTTCGGCACGAATAAAATAGCTTTGATTTACTTTTTCGATGTAAGCACCACCCGCTATACTGTTGTTTTTTTCTAATGCTGTAAAAATATCTCCAGTGGTAATGTTCATTGCTTTTAAACTGGAAGGAATTATGGCAATTTCATATTGTTTCAAATAACCGCCCCAGGTATTAATCTCGACAACACCTTTAATTCCTGAAAGTTGTCGTTTCACCACCCAATCCTGAAGTGTTCTCAAATCAGTAACGGAGTATTGATTTTTGAATTCAGGTTTTACTTCTAGTGTATATTGATAGATTTCGCCTAACCCTGTGGTAATTGGGCCCATTTCGGGAGTTCCAAAACCTTCTGGAATCTTTTCAGTTGCTGCTTTAATTTTCTCTGCGATTAATTGTCTGGGAAGATAGGTTCCTAAATCGTCTTCAAAAACTATCGTAACTACAGATAATCCGAATTTTGAAATGGAACGAATTTCTTTAACTCCAGGTAAATTAGCCATTTCAATTTCAACGGGATAGGTAATGAATTGTTCAATATCTTGTGTTGAAAGATTATGTGAAGTTGTAATCACCTGAACCTGATTGTTAGTCACATCAGGAACGGCACCTATAGAAATTTGGAAAACAGAAAATAATCCGAATAAAAAAACTCCTATTGTAAAGAGTAAAATTATGAGTTTATTTTTTAAGCTGAAAGCAATAATTTTTTCGAGCATTTTAGTCTTATTTTTTTATTATGCAAAAGTAAAATGAAAAAAGAATTTGTAGCTTAAGAACTACTTAAGATATGCTTATTGGAAACTTAAGAATATAGTAGTTCCAATGTTTTCCTGACTTGAAATTTTGATTTCAATGTTTAGTAAGGCACATAGTCTTTTTACAATTGACAAGCCTAATCCAGTTCCTTTAATTTCAATATGTTCATTTGATCTTGAACGATAAAATTGATCAAAAACCTTGAGTAAATCCTCAGAAGGAATTCCTATACCAAAATCGGTAATTTGGCATTCAACTTTACCATAATTATCTGAAATATTGATTTTTAAATTAGAATTTCCCTTAGAATACTTTAAAGCATTTGAAATCAAATTATTAATAATTATTGATACTAAATAATCATCACTTTTTATATAATACTCTTTTTCAAAATCGGATGAAACATGAATATTTTTAGATTGTATTTTACTCGAATATCGCGAAATTGTATCTAAGATTACTCCATTTAAATAGACTTTTTCAATTTTTAAACTTTGTCTTTGGTTTTCAAATCGAGCTAATAATAACAGTTGATCTACTATACTATTCAAACGATCGACTTCGTTAACGCAAAAATTAATTTTATCTTCATATTCCTCATGATTTCGAGGTTTTCTAATCAAAACTTCTAGAGTTCCTTTAATTATTGTCAATGGAGTTCTTAATTCATGGGAAGCATCTGATGTAAATTGTTTTTCTCTTTCGATTGTATTTTCAATTCTATCTAACAAATTATTGATGGTTTCCGAAAGGATATAAAGTTCATCTTTATTTTGGGGTAATGGAATCCTGGATTTCAAATTGTCTTTTGTAATAACATTTGAAGTTTCAATAATAGAATTGATTGGCTTAATACTTCTTCCAGCTATAAATCGGGCTATAATGAAAAGTAAAATTAGAATTACTGGATAGGAAATTAAAAGTGTATTTGATAGGTTTTTGAGTACCATTTGAGCATCTTCAAGTGACATTGCAATAACCAAATACCCTTTTATATTTGAATTCTGATAAATTGGAACCTGAATTTGCCGAATTGACTTGTTCACTAATTTCGTGTCAAAAAACTGATTATCAGTCGCGTTTTTATTAAATTTTAAAGATTTAATTTTTAGATTTGGTGATTTTTCTCCAATTAATCCATGCTTATCATAAAACTGGACAAAAACAGGATTTATAGCAATTGTGTTATGCTCTCTTTCAAGCCATTCGTGATCATGGGTAAGACCTATATGATCCTGGATTATTTCAATTTCAGTCAAATGTTTTCTTACTTCACTTTTAATATCATTATTAATATGACTGTAAACGCTATATTTTACAATAGAAAATATCCCAAAAAACACTACAAAAATTAATAAAGCTGTAGTTATGATATAGTTAAAAGCGATTCTGTTTTTGAAAGAAAGTGTTCCCATTTGTATTAATCATTAGCAATATATCCAACTCCACGTATGGTTTTTATAAAATCCTGTTCAATTTTTAAATTTAGCTTTTTGCGAATGGAATTCATAAAAACATCAATTACTCCCGTATCATATTCAAAATGAATATCCCATACATCTTCAATAATTTGGGTTCTGGTACAAACTTTTCCTTTGTTTTTTACTAAATAATGCAGCAATTGAAATTCGCGTTGCGTCAAGTTAACTACATTGGCATTGACTGAAACAAGATGTTTAGCAACATCAATTTCAATTGTACCAAGACTAAGTATTTCTACTTCTTTTTGATTTCTGAAATGAATTTTAATTCGTTCCAAAAGTTCATCAAAACTAAATGGTTTTTTGATATAATCATTCGCTCCGGCTTTTAAACCTTCAATAGTTTCCTGAATGGTATCTTTGGCAGTCAAAAAAAGAATAGGCGTTTCTGTATTTTTCAATCGAATCGCTTTACATAATTCTAATCCAGTCATTTTGGGAAGCATCCAATCTAATAAAATCAAGTCAAAATTCTCTTTTTGAATTAATTCAAAACCTTTCAAACCATCTGAAGCACTTGTAATACGATATCCTTCTTCCTCCAACCCTTGTTGAAGAAATTGAATAATCCCGATTTCATCTTCTACTATTAAAATGTGCATTTTTTTTATTTAATTCTATTTTAAAATAATCTAAACAGCAAACTATCTAAAGATGCGATTATAATTACAAATTTAGTTCAAAATAAATGTCAATTTTATAATTTGATCAACTTCTTAAGCCAAAATTAAGAATGGAATACACCTAGTACTTTATGTTTTTATTGTTTCAAATTAGTATTTTTGTGAAAAAATAACCAACAATGACGCTTTCAAAAAAGTTTTCTCCATTTTACAATCTTATGCTATTTTATATTAGCGTAAGCATCGTTTTAAGAATAGTATTAATCTTCCACCCGATTACCCAAAGTTCATTTGGTTTTCTGGATATTGTTAAAATATTTGGATTTGGATTAATCTCTGATTTTTTCATTTTTGTGTTGGTCAGCGGGTTTTTATGGCTGTATCTTATTTTTATATCCAATTCAAAATACTTAAAACCGTACGGTTATCTCTTTTTCGGGCTATTAGTTGCCTTGTTGCTGTATGTTTCGTTTGGCAATACCATTCTGAATGAATATGGCGGAGCGCTCCCTGCAATTGGAATAGCTTTTATCGCTATAAAAACTATTCTATTTGGTTTGCTACTTTTTCTGCCAAAATACCGAAGCCAAATTAGATTCTGGTTGTTCACGTTTGTCATTTTCTTATACGTCGTTTTGATTTTGCAAAATGGAATCAGTGAATACTTCTTTTGGAATGAATTTGGCGTAAAATACAATTTCATAGCCGTAAATTATTTGGTTTACACCAATGAAGTAATCGGGAATATCATGCAATCGTATCCAGTTGTTCCAATATTTACCGCGTTATTTATTGTTGCGGGTTTAATAACGTATTTGATCGTAAGACGTTCCAAAAATTACATTGAAAGCATTCCAACTTTTGTACAAAAAATACAGCTTTCCGGAATTTATCTTGCTTTGTTTGGACTCTCTTTATTGGTAATCCCTTTTTTATCGGCTCAGGAAAACTCACCGAATATTTTTGCAAACGAATTAGAAGCCAATGGCATTTATAAGTTCTTTTTAGCTTTTAAAAACAGTGAATTAGACTATTTTAAATTCTACAAAACACTTCCCCAAAAAGAAGCGTATGCAGTATTACAAGAACAAATTCCTGGAATTTCAGGAGAAACTTCTTTAAGAAAAATTCAAAGCGCTGCTACAGAAAGCCATAAAAATGTGGTGTTAATAACTATCGAAAGTTATAGTGCTGATTTTATGAAAATGTATGGAAACGATCAAAATCTTACACCTTTCTTGGATAGTTTAGCTACAAAAAGTTTGTTGTTTACGAATCTTTACGCTGTTGGAAATAGAACTGTTCGTGGTCTTGAAGCGGTTACTTTGTGTTTCCCTCCCACTGCTGGCGAAAGTGTAGTAAAAAGAGAAGATAATAAAAACAAATTTTCGACCGGTAACATCTTTAAACAAAAAGGATACAATGTAAAATTCCTTTATGGTGGTGATGCTTTCTTTGATAATATGGAAGATTTCTATACTGGAAACGGTTATGGAATTGTAGATAAAAAAACATTTACTCCTGAAGAAATTACTTTTGCAAATGTATGGGGTGTTTGTGACGAGGATATGTACAACAAAGCTATCAAGATAATGAATGGAGAAGCAAAGGAAAACAAGCCGTTCTTTAATCATATTATGACGGTTAGTAATCACAGACCATTCACTTATCCAAACAATAAAATTGATATTCCCGGAGATGCTAAATCTCGTGATGGTGGCGTTAAATATACCGATTTTGCGATGAAAAAATTCTTCGAAATGGCGAGTAAACAACCTTGGTTTGCGAATACCGTTTTTGTAATTCTTGCAGATCATTGTGCTTCCAGTGCTGGAAAAACAGAACTTCCGGTTGATAAATACAGAATACCGGCGATGATTTATAGTCCGGGATATGTTCAGCCAAAGCATTACACGAATTTGATGTCTCAAATCGATATTATGCCTACGTTATTTGGATTATTGAATTTCAATTACGAAAGTAAATTCTATGGTGAGGACGTCTTAAAAACAGACTATAAACCGAGAGCGTTAATTGCAACCTACCAGGATTTAGGATTGATTAAAGATAATGTTCTAACTGTTATTTCACCCAAACAGCAAGTGAAGCAATTTCAATTGACATTAAAAAAAGAGCAAAAAACAGCACCTGATTTCCAAATTTATTACGACCAGAATCCATTGATTAAAGAAAGAACTGATTTAGTAAATCAAACCATTTCCTATTACCAAACGGCTTCGGATATGTTGAAGAAAAAGAAATATCAGAAAATTAATTAGCATAAAAAAACGGGTAAGACAACAATCTTACCCGTTTTTTATTTCATTTTAGATTTAAAAAATCATTCCTTATCATTTACTAAACCAAAAAGGGATCCTTTTTTAAATAATTTGGAATCTTGCTTCAAGCTTTTTTTATTGCGTTTGGTAAGTGCTTCAGTATCTAAAGTACTTAAATCTGGTTTCCCTGCATTTACCCAAGCCGTATACCAAAAACTAGCTGTAGCGGTAATTGCTTTTTTCATTTGACTTTCAACCATTCCATTCAACTCTTGGTGAAATTTAGTTGCATATTCATCCGAATATAAAACGCCATTGTATTTGTTTTTTACAATATTTCCGGCCTCGTCAACGACATACATTTTGTTTTCTGGAGTTGAAGTTCTTAATTTTTTATCAGCCGCTAATAAAGGAGCTACTAAACTATGGGTGTCAAAAATAATATCCCAAGTTGCTTGATCCACATTTTCAATATATTTTCCTTCATCAGCATTTAGTTTATAGTTCTTAACAAACAATTCCGGCAAACGGCTTTCCCATAACGAATGAATTCCTTTTTGATTGGTATTTTGGCCATCATGATTGTCAGAAGTATGCAAAGGCATGTGTGCATCTCCTATGTAATGTCCCAGTTCTGCAGCAATAAATAGAATTTCGTTTTTTCTTTTCTCTTTAAAGGCCTTCGTTAATTTACCCATCATTTCTTGAATGTACCAAGGTAAAGTTCCATTTTTTGACAAGAATTTCTCATCGTATTTTTTCTTTGCAGCTTCCATTGTTTTAGGAAAACTGTCAACGCTTCCAAAATTCTCCATGTCAAAATAATGACGAGGTCCTTCGGCTTTATCATTTAAAATAGATTTTCTTAAATCTGGAACTGTCGATTCCTGAGTAATGAAATCGATATGATTGTAGAAAAAAGTTTGTAATGGTTTTGGAAGCGCCATTACCGCAGCTCTATTGATTCGTTCATGGCCAACAACACCCCATGATAACAGCAAAAAAGCAATTCCAATTGTAGATAACCCAATAAGTGTAGGTCTAATTTTAAAATTTTTCATTATATTTATTTATTAGAACTGCAAATGTATTTTTTTAAAATATAATTCAATGAAATCTGGTTTAAGATTATGTTAATTTAAAGAAATTAAATTAAAATGTTTCGTCACAAACGAAAAAACAGGACTTTTATTCGCTATTTGCGTTTAGCAACCTTTATTGACCTCTTTTTTTAAAAGTACTTTCTAATTAAAATACATGATGGTTAACAGTGTTCCAATTGCTATAAATACCCAAAGGAAAAGGCCTTGAAACAACGGTTTTACCCCAACAGATTTCAAAATATTCCTATTCAATCCTGCTCCAATTAAAAACAAGGTTAGCGTGAGTCCAATTTTGGCAATTGAAACCAGATATGGAGCTACAATAGCTGTTTGTGAAACATACGTATTCATTGCCATTGCCAAAATAAATAGTCCGATAAAATAGGGGATTTTAATACTGCTGGATTTATTTTTGAAAATAACAGCCGTAAATAAAGCTACCGGAATAATCCATAAGGCTCGCGCTAATTTTACAGTTGTGGCTATTTGCAATGCTTCGGGGCCAAATTTACTGGCTGCACCAACCACGGAACTCGTATCATGAATGGCAATCGCACACCATAACCCAAACTCTTTTTGGGATAAATCCAACCAGTGTCCCACGGCAGGAAATAAAAATAAAGCAACCGAATTCAAAATAAAGATCACTCCTAAAGCAATGGAAGTTTGTTTTTCATCTGATTTAATGACCGGTGCAATGGCTGCAATAGCACTTCCACCACAAATTGCAGTTCCACATGAAATAAGATGAGAAGTTTTCTTTTCAATTTTCAACCATTTTCCAAGAAATGTTCCTAAAATTAGAGTACTAAATATAGAGGCAACGGTAAATAGAAAACCTTCCTTACCTGCCGATAAAGCACTGTTAACATTCATTCCAAAACCTAAACCTACCACAGAAACCTGCAATAGAATGTTTGTTGCTTTATGGTTGAGATATAAAAAAGGATGACCGGAAAGATTAGCGACAATAAGTCCTAACAATAAAGCGATTGGTGGTGAAACAACAGCCGTCATGCAAAAAAACAGCAGTGCAACAAAAATAATTTGCTGCTGTATTGCACTTATTTTAAAAAATAGGGGCACTTGCTTTTGAATTGCTTTTTGATTTGGTTCCATTGTAAAGTAATTGAATTATTACTACACAAAGGTGGATAGATTAATCTGTATTAACCAATCGCAAAAAACAATCTGCTATAACTTTAAATTATAATGATTGGAGATGTTTTTTATAAATAATTCTGATAATGCATCAACCTTTCCTTGTAAAGTAATGATATAAAAAAAGCGTTCAATCACAAAATTATCAATATCAAGAATAACCAATTCGTCATTTTTAAGCTCTTTCTCTATAGCATGGATGGAAATAAAAGCAACACAATCAGAATTCATCAAATAGGATTTTATACTTTCCGGACTTCCTAACTGCATTTCAATTTTCAATTGCGAGAGATTAATTCCAAAAGGTTTGAACGCATGTTCAATAACTTCAAGTGTTCCAGAACCCTGTTCTCGAGTTACAAATCGCAGGTCTTTTAAATCCTCTAAAGTGACTTGTTCTTTGTCTTTCAAAGGATTGGTAGTGTTGCAAACCAGAACTAATTCGTCTTTTAAAAACTCGGTGTATTTGATCGATTGATTTTTTGATTGTCCTTCTACAATTCCTATTTCAATCTCTTTATTCAGTAATGCTTTTTCAATTTGTTCCGTATTTCCGTTAAGTAGATTTATTTTAATGTCCTGCAATTTTTGATGAAAGCGAGCCAAAAGAGGCGGAATTATATATTGAGAAATTGTCGTACTGGCTCCTAATCGAAGCAATCCTTTTTGTTGATTGATTAGTGTACTCATGTCAAAATCAATTTCTCGATAGACTTCAAATATTTTTTTAGTATGCTTTAGCAATACTTCACCGGCATTGGTAAGGGAAATTTTCGAACCGTTTCTTTCAAAAAGCTTGATTTTATACTCTTCTTCCAGCTCTTGAATATGCTTCGAAATGGCAGGTTGCGTAATGAATAATTCCGTTGCGGCTTTGGTAAAACTCAATCTATTGGCGACAGTAAAAAATACTTTTAATCTAAAATCCATGATTTATATTTTTATTAAACGCAATTTAAATTTATAACAATCCGTTATATTTTCTAACAAACCATTCGGTTGAAAGAAAAATCGAAATTAAAACGAGCAACCAAACCCAATCAATCAAAGGTGTTTTGGTCACAGTATTCTTTTGAACGGCTTTGTATTCTTCATTATCCAAAAGCGATTTTATTAACACCTCAATTTGATCCGGAAAATAAGCTTTACCTTGTGTTTGCGAAGCTAATTGTGTCAATTTTTCTACATCAGGGTTAACGAATTGCTTTTCTATATCAAAATCCAGTATTTCAAAATGATTGGAATAGGTAGTTTTTGAATTCAATTCTTTTACCAAAAAATCATAATTCCCAGCCGTAAGTCCATCAAGATTAACTTTATAGGAATTATTGCTTTTTAATAAATCGTAATTTTTAGTTTCTTTGGTTTTAGTATTAGTTACAGCAATTGTCAAACGAGCTTTCTCATCAAACTCATAGTTTTTATTGAAAAATTGCGCAGAAATTTCAATTGCATCTCCTGAATTATAGAAACTTTCGTGTTCGACAACGAGTGATTTTTTTGAATTATTAGAAGCCAAAAACTGGATAATCTTGTCTATAAATACATCAAACTTATCAAAAGACTGATTATCAATATGACTTTGTAGACGCCATTTCCAACTATTTTCCCCTAAAAAATAAGCCGTTCGCTTGCCTTGATTTTCAGTAAAAGCCAATAATGGGTAATTGGTAGCAATGTTTCTTATTTTGGAAGAAAGCAATACCGAAACGTTTCCATTTGTAGTTATATTTCCAAAAGGATTTTGCAGAGGAGGGAAATTTTCGAAACCAATATTATCAATTGCAAATAGATTAAATTGAGAATTAAATACCGCCAAATAATCTTCTTTTTGACCACTCATTTTGAAAGACAAATTATTCTGTTGTTGATTCAAAAAATTGAAGTCCGTATTGTTTCCGGTAATAATGAACGTGTTGATACCAGCCAATTTAGCAGTGTCAAAAATAGATTTAAATTCAGGTGTAGGTTGGTACAAAATTAAAATTTTATAATCTTGTAATGATTTGATATCATTAGGCTTAATTAAAGTTACTTTACGTTGTGCATTAGTTTCAATTGCATGTTTTAAAGCACCAATATCGGGATGGTTTATAGCAGAAATAATGGCGATATTCGTTTTCTGGTCAATCACTTCTACCGCAAAATTCTTGGTATTATTATAGGTGTTTTTTTCTTTTTCTTTAGATGAAATCGTAGCTTTAAAAACTTGCAATCCTACTTTATTAGCGGGTAAAAGTACATTTATAACTGCTGTTTTTTTCGATGGAGAAAAGGAAACTGATTGTTTACTAAAAACCGAATTTCCTTGTGAAATGATAAAATCCGCGGTTACATTTTTGGTTCCTGAATAGTGCAAAAAAGCTTCTACTGGAAACTTATTTTTATAAAAAGCATATTTATTGACATTCAATTGATCAATTTTAAAATCCAAAAAAGTGGTTGTATCGCCTACAATTAATGGAAATACTTTATTGGCGGCAGCAAAAGCATAAACATAATCGTTACCCGAAGTTTGGTTTCCGTCAGTTATGATTACGGTTGGAAAAATAACATTTTTGTTAATGCTTTTCAGGTTTTTGGCTACGGCATCCAGATTAGTTTGTGTTCCTTTAAAATCAAATTTTTCCGATGCTTGAAATTCACTGTCAAATTGATACGATTGAATATCAAATTTATCTTGCAATGCTGCATTCGAAATCAATTTTTGATACAATTCTAATGCTTTTTCATTCCCTTTCAAGAACGAGATGGAACTGGAATTATCAACAACAATTGGCAATGGTGTTTTTACTGTCTCTAAAGTATTTTTAGTTAGTATTGGATTAATCAACAGTAATAATAGTCCAAAAATGGACATAAAACGCAAAAAAGCCAAAAACAAACTAACTGTAGATTTGTTTTTGGCTTTGTATAAATATTGAAAAAAAGATAGACTACCAGCTATTACTAACGAAAGTAGTATTAATAAAAGGGTAGTTGTTGTCATTCTTTTTTATTTTAAATGATGAATTTTAAATTTTAAATTCTTCCTCATTTGAAATTTTAAATTCATCATTTATAATTTATAATTATTTTAGGTGAGCATTCCTCCGCAAACATTCATAACCTGCCCGGTTACATAAGCGCTCATATCTGAGGCAAAGAAAAGACACGCATTAGCAACATCTTCAGTAGTTCCGCCACGTTTCAACGGAATTCCGTCTCTCCATCCTTTTACGACATCTTCGTTCAATTTGGCCGTCATTTCGGTTTCAATAAATCCTGGGGCAATTACATTGCAACGAATATTACGAGATCCTAATTCCAGTGCCACTGATTTTGAAAAACCAATAACTCCTGCTTTAGAAGCGGCATAATTGGTTTGACCCGCATTTCCCTTCACGCCTACTACAGAACTCATATTGATTATTGATCCGGAACGTTGTTTTAAGAACGTTCTTTGAATCGCTTTGGTCATATTAAAAACCGATTTCAAATTCACATCAATTACTTGATCAAAATCACCTTCAGACATGCGCATCAAAAGGTTGTCTTTAGTAATTCCGGCGTTGTTTATTAGAATATCAACAGTTCCAAATTCAGCTAAAACCGCATCTACAAATATTTGAGCTTCATTAAAATTAGCAGCATTTGATTGATATCCTTTAGCTTTAATTCCTAAAGCGTTCAATTCATTTTCAAGAGCCAAAGCTGATTCTACTGATGAACTATAAGTAAATGCAACATTTGCACCATGTTTCGCAAAAACTTCTGCAATTCCTTTTCCAATTCCGCGGCTTGCACCTGTAATTATGGCAACTTTTCCTTCTAGTAATTTCATGTTCTAAAATTAGTTTAATTTTTATTTGTAGCTATTCCTGCTATTCGTTTCAATCTTTTATGTTTTAAAGAAAAACATAAAAGGATTTCCACTGCTATCAGGGCTATTTTACACCCGTCAAATATAGCAATAATTGTGGTTTGAAAAAAAATTACAAACCCAATAACATTTAAACAGCTATAGTTTTCTGTATTAATTATTTAAAAATTAAAATAAGGCTTATTAATTAATTATTCTATTAGATAACGTAACATTTGAAACTTAATTTTTAATAATCTTCGTACTTGAAGTCCCTTTATCCGTATTCATTTTCAAGAAATAATTTCCAGTTGTTAGTTTAGAAACATCAATTTTTGAAATGTTTCGTGCATTCGGAACTGCAATTACTAAATGTCCTAAAATATCATAAACAGCCATTGATTGCACTTCAATCGTATTTTTAACATCAATATTCAAAATGTCTTTTACAGGATTTGGATACACATTAAAATAATCAGCAAACTCAAAATCTGAAATTCCTAATGTTTTGAAAGTAGATGTTGCTTTATTAGTCAGAATCGGGAAATTATAATCAAAATAAATATTCGCTTCATTCGCAAAAGAATCGCCTATAAGAAGAGTTGGCTGCGTTTTGATTTTAAAAGCAATATAACCGTCATTTGTTGTATTATCAAAAGGAAGATTGATGTTTTCAAAGATAAATTCCACTTTGTTACCATCGGATATTTTGGTAGTGAAGTCATGACTGGCTTTGGTTGGAACTAAAGTTGAAATATCAAATTTTGTCAAATCAATCAAATCTTTCACCACAATATTTTGGGCTGGATAGGTTCCTGTATTTTCAAAACGGATCAAATAATGCACATATTCACCTATCAGATTTGGAGTAATGACATCGCCTTCCAAGCAGGTTTTATTATTTGGATCAAAAGAACCAACAACTGTTTGTTTAAAATCAAAAGTATTATCAATTGGCGTTTCGTCAGTTTCTAATGAATTGATTGTTGTGGTATATCCTAAAATATCTCCATTATTTACCGGCGGTATTTCTGCGGGAGTATTTACGTTTAACTTAATAGAAATTTCTCTGGTTTCAAACGGTGCCAAATTTGTAAAATTCCAAGATAAGTTATTCATTGTTTGGCTAAAAGGAACTGGAGTTGCTGAAACTAAATCTAAAACTGCATCATTAAAAGTTTGATTTACAGAGCCAGATTGTGTAATATTCCCCTTGTTTTTATAAATGATTTTATAGGTAGCATCAAATCCGGGTCTCGCAGCTTCTAATGGAATTAAAGTGATTTCTAAATCTTTATGAGTAGCAATTGGAGTGATACAAAAGTCCTGAATAAATGGACTCGTTTCTAATGGAAAACTAACATTTACTGATGTTGGTGAAATTGTAAAATAGTCAAAATTCTCTAATATTGGAGTAATAGTATAAGTACCTTCTTGAACTTTTAAAGCATAATTTCCCGATGAATCGGATATTACAGTTCCTGTTGTAGTTCCATCAGTAATAGTAAATTTAATATTTGCAGCAGTAATATCTGATGCGTCACAACCATTATTATTACTATCTAATCTATTCTTTCCTTGAATAGTATAATTTACACCTCCTGAATTATAGGAACAATAACTACCCACTGCACAATTAGTATAATTATAACCTGAAATTTTTTGTGAAATAGCTTCTAATTCGGTTTCATCTCCACAAATATATTGTAGTTTTGGACAGTTATAAAAATTTCTGCCGTCTAACTGAATATTTGGTAAATCAGTTTCTAAAAAAGTCAGATCTTCAATTATTCCGTTTTTTAAACTAATGAATTCTAAATTAGGGCAATTGGAAACATTTATTCCATTAAGATTTTTTAAAATACTTAAATCAAGTGAACTAATAGGTGTATATCCAATCCATAATTTTTGGAGATTTGGTGTTTTCGAATAGTCTAAAGGTGTTAATGCATTATAACCTGCGTATAATTCTTCTAAATTAGTTGAATTAGATAAATCAATAGTAGTTATTTGATTTTTCCAAAATCCTAAATATTTAAGCTCAGGCAATCCTGTTACATCTATGCTAGTTAATTGATTTCCTCCACATTCTAAGTCCGTTAGATTGATTGGTCCAGTTAAATCCAAAGAAGAAATTTTATTTGAATTGCAATTTAAAGCATGAAGATTACTTAATCCTGATACGTTTAAACTTGTTAATTGGTTTCCGTTACAAAATAAATTTGTAAGATTGTCTAAACCGGTCAAATCTAATAAAGCCAATTGATTATCAGAACATTCTAAATAGGACAACTGACCTAGATTAGCAACATTCAAATTGACTAAATTATTTTTGTAACAATCTAGAGACCTAAGACTACTATTCTGATTTGATAAATCCAATGTGGAAATTTTATTATTTTGGCAGTCTAAAATATCTAAATTACTTATACCGGTTAAATCCAGTCCAGTTAATAGATTGTCATTACATTGCAATACATAAAGATTGTTTACTCCCGTAAGATTTAAACTGGTTAATTGATTTTCATCGCACCCCAAAGAAGTTAAACTACTTAATCCTGAAATATTTAGATTTGTTATGAGATTAGTAGAACAAAACAAACTGTCTAGTTTAGTAAGTTTACTAACATCTAAACTAGTTAATTTATTATCAGTACACTGTAAAATAATAAGATTTGTAAAGAATTCAATACCTGTTAAATTTGAAATTTCGAAATTATTAAGGTATAAATTGGAGACGTTTAAGGCTTCGTTTATTTGAATTTCTCCATCACTATTGGCATCAATAATCATTGGATTACTATTACTATCTGTAGCAATGGAATTAAAAGTACTGGCGTTTAATAATTTTGCCTTAAAATTTACATCAGGAATAGTAATAATCTGTGCACTCGCAATTGAAAATAAGCTAAAAGTTAAAAATAGAAAGTAGAATTTTTTCATTTATATTTATTTTTAATGTAAATATAAAAAAAATAAATAGATTTTTCTTACTAAATAGATTTTAATATAACAATAAAGGTTCTCAATTCCAATGTTTTAGAACTGAGAACCTTTATTGTTATATTAAAATTTAGCTATTTAAAAAGCAACATTCCATTTTGGTAATCTTCCATTTTCGTCAAGGAAATTTTGTAAAACTTGTCCTTCTACGAATGTTGGTATTGCTTTAGTCTTATCGTTGAAAGTCTCATACCATACTACTTCCAAAGTACTGATATCTTCGATTTTCATTTGTGCTGGCCAAGAATATTTTCTTCCTGTTTTTGCAAACTGATGTCCTTCTACAATTTTATCTTTTAAACCACCATTTTTAATTTTCAAAGTTCCGTTGTTCTGAACAGTTCCGGTAGAACCAACCATAATTAACTCTTTTTCATCCCCTACTGAATACACTAAAAATACTCCAGATCCTTCTGAAGCATTGCATACTTCTTCTAAACTATCGTCTATAGTAAATGAAAACTGATTGCTAACTTTGAATTTTTTTAACTCTTTGTACATATTATTTTATTTTTATGTGAATTGGCTTCGGCAAAAAAATACCCCACAAAATCGTGAGGCCCATTAGAAACCATTCGTTTATGTTTGCTCTTATTAGTATTACATCTGAAAAAACAGATCAATTTAATAAAGTGCAAAGGTATTTCTTTAATTCAGTTTATACTAAAAAAGCCCCACAAATTGTGAGGCTTTTAAAATATTTAATTCTCGGTTAGATTAACCTAAAACTTCTTTTACTTTTTTACCAATTTCAGCTGGTGAATCCACAACGTGAATACCACATTCTCTCATAATTTGTTTTTTAGCTTCGGCAGTATCATCAGATCCACCAACAATAGCACCTGCATGTCCCATTGTACGTCCTGGAGGAGCCGTAACTCCTGCAATGAATCCTACAACTGGTTTACGGTTTCCATCAGCTTTAATCCAATGAGCAGCGTCAGCTTCTAATTGTCCACCAATTTCACCTATCATTACGATACATTCTGTTTCTGGGTCATTCATCAATAATTCAACCGCTTCTTTTGTCGTAGTTCCAATAATTGGATCTCCACCAATACCAATTGCAGTAGTAATTCCTAATCCTTGTTTTACTACTTGGTCAGCTGCTTCGTACGTTAATGTTCCTGATTTAGAAACAATTCCAACAGTTCCTTTTTTGAAAACAAAACCTGGCATAATACCAACTTTAGCTTCTCCTGGAGTTATTATTCCTGGACAGTTAGGTCCTATTAATCTAGCATTTCTTTCTTTAACATAACTATTTGCTTTTATCATGTCAGCCACAGGAATTCCTTCCGTAATTGCAATAATTACTTTTATTCCTGCATCAGCAGCTTCCATAATTGCATCAGCAGCAAAAGCTGGCGGTACAAAAATGATAGTAGTATCAGCTCCTGCTTGTTCTACAGCATCTTTTACAGTATTAAAAACAGGTCTGTCTAAGTGAGTGGTCCCACCTTTTCCCGGAGTTACACCACCAACAACGTTAGTACCGTACTCAATCATTTGAGAAGCATGGAAAGTTCCTTCGCTTCCTGTAAATCCTTGGACAATTATTTTGGAATCTTTATTAACTAAAACACTCATGATATATATTTTATGTAGTTTTTAAATTTGTGATACAAAAGTAAGGTTTTGTAAATTATTTTGAAGCCTTTTTTTGTCAAAATGTATTATGATAATTGACTCATTTGGTAGCCTCTGAACAATTTATTATCTTTTATTTGCCAAATAGTAATAAAATGTGCCAATAACATTTCTTCTCGTGGGTTTTCAATTGTTTTTACAAAATGAGAATACCGTACCGAAATTAAATCTTTTTCTGCAATAATATGGCTTATTCTAACTTTAGAGCGAACATAAGCTTTACTTAAATCATTCGCTAAATGGAGTAACGATTCATAATTCAATTGAACAAATCCTTTACTGCTATTCCATTCAACAATTACTTCGGGATGCAAAAAATCTTTCATGACTTCGCTGTCAATTAGTGCATCCGATTTATAAAATTTCTGAACGATTTCTTTAGCAGACATAATTATTTTAGTTTATTTAAAATTTCTGGTATCTTTTTAATATTAGCCAGCTGCTTTAATTTCTCTCTTGATTCTTCAATTGGTGTCCCAAAATAAGATTTACCGCCTTCTACTGATTTTGTAACGCCTGTTTGACCAAGTATGACAGCCTTCGCTCCTATTGTAATTCCGCTAGTGGTTCCTACTTGTCCCCAAATTGTAACTTCATCTTCAATAATTACGCAACCTGCAATTCCCGTTTGTGATGCAATCAAACATTTTTTTCCAATCACAGTATCATGACCTACATGTACCTGATTGTCAATTTTTGTACCTTCGCCAATGGTTGTATCACCAGTAACACCTTTGTCAATAGTACAAAGTGCTCCTATCCCGACATTGTCTTTGATTACTACTCTTCCGCCGGAAAGTAATTGATCGTATCCTTCGGGGCGTTTTTTATAATAAAAAGCATCCGCACCCAAAACCGTTCCTGCATGAATGATTACATTATTTCCAATTACGGTATAATCATAAATTGATACATTGGAATGTATTAAACAATTTTCTCCAATAACAACATGATTTCCAATAAAACTATTAGGCTGAATTACAGTTCCTGAACCTATTGAAGCTGAAGTGGCTATTGAAACATTGGAAAATTGAAAAGGCTTGAAATAATTCGTTAATTTATTGAAATCTCTAAATGGATCATCCGAAATCAACAATGCTTTTCCTTCTGGACATGTTACATTTTTATTTATTAAAACTATAGTAGCTGCTGAATTTAATGCTTTATCATAATACTTGGGGTGATCCACAAAAACTATATCTCCAGATTCGACAACATGAATTTCATTCATTCCAGTTACTGGAAAATTTTTATCACCAACATATTCACAGTTGATAATAGTCGCAATTTCTTCTAAAGAATAAATTTTTTGGAATTTCATTTATTTAGTTTTTAGTTCTAGTTTTAAGTCTTAATTTTCAATCGCAATGACACAAAATCTCTACTGCGACTGAAAACCGAATACTCTAAACTATTCCTTAACGCGTTCCATGTAAGAACCCGATGTAGTATCAATTTTAATTTTGTCACCTTCATTTATAAACAAAGGAACATTTACAGTTGCACCTGTTTCAACAGTCGCTGATTTTGTTGCATTTGTGGCAGTATTTCCTTTAATTCCTGGTTCAGCATAAGTCACCTCAAGTATTACTGAAGCTGGCATATCTACTGAAAGTGGTAAATCAGTTTCTGTATTGATACTTACCATTACATTTTCTCCTTCTTTCAATAAATCTGGTGAATCTAAAATGTTTTTATTTAAAGTAATTTGTTCGAAAGTTTCCGTGTTCATAAAATGAAAATCATCACCTTCAGGATATAAATATTGAAATTTATGGTTTTCTACTCTAACTTCTTCTATTTTATGTCCTGCAGAAAAAGTATTGTCCAATACTTTTCCATTCGTCAAACTTCTAAGTTTAGTTCTAACGAAAGCCGGACCTTTGCCTGGTTTAACGTGAAGAAATTCTATGATTTTGTATATATCATTGTTGTATTTTATACACAATCCGTTTTTAATATCTGATGTAGATGCCATTTTTATGTTTATTTGTTTCCCCACCGCGGCCCTCCCCGAAGGGGAGGGAGAATAGATGGAAATGTGTTACTTATTATTTTATATTATTACTTTATTTTGTATCATGCTATATTTTTTAGAATATAGTTACGGTTACACTCCCTCCCCTTCTGGGAGGGCTGGACTGTGAATTAATAATTCCCTGAATATCCTTTCATTATTCCTCTTGACGAATTTCTGATAAAATCAATAATTTCATCTCTTTCCGTAGTAGCTTCCATCTCAGCTTCGATAATATCTAATGCCTGAGAAGTATTATAATTTTTCTGGTATAGAATTCTATAGATATCTTGGATTTCTCTGATTTTTTCAGTTGTAAAACCACGTCTTCTTAATCCAACAGAATTAATTCCAACATATGATAAAGGCTCTTTAGCCGCTTTTGTATAAGGCGGAACGTCTTTTCTTACCAAAGAACCACCTGAAATCATCGCATGATCTCCAATACTAATAAATTGATGAATTGCTGCCAAACCACCAATAACTGCAAATTTACCTACTGTAACGTGACCAGCTAAAGCTACTCCATTAACAATAATAGCATTGTCACCTATGTGACAATCGTGAGCTATATGCGCCGTTGCCATTACCAGACAATTATTTCCTAAAGTAGTTTGTCCGGATGCAATTGTACCTCTATTAATTGTTACACACTCTCTAATTGTACAATTATCGCCAATTATCGCTAAAGAATCTTCTCCTCCAAACTTCAAATCCTGCGGTACCGCCGATATTACTGCACCAGGGAAAATATTACAATTTTTTCCAATTCTCGCGCCTTCCATAATGGTAACATTCGAACCTATCCAAGTTCCATCTCCAATAACTACATTATTATGAATGGTTGTAAAAGGTTCTATGACTACATTTTTGGCGATTTTTGCGCCAGGATGAACATATGCTAATGGTTGATTCATCTGCTTTTTTGTTTTTATATTTATTAGAGAAAAAAAATAAATCACTTGCTCTTTTTCAAACGAAGTAATAATTTTTCAATCTAAATCTATTGTTTTTTGGCAATTTGCGCCATTAACTCTGCCTCAGCAACTAGTTTTCCATTTGCGTAAGCATTCGCTTGCATATGACAAATTCCTCTTCTGATTGGTGTTATTAAATCACATTTAAAAATTAAAGTATCACCAGGTAACACTTTATGTTTGAATTTGACATTATCAATTTTCATAAAATAAGTCAAATAATTTTCTGGATCCGGAACGGTGCTTAATACCAGAATCCCTCCTGTTTGCGCCATGGCTTCTACAATAATAACGCCAGGCATTACTGGAGCACCTGGGAAATGACCAACAAAAAAACCTTCGTTCATGGTAACGTTTTTCAACCCTACAATATGACTTTCGGACATTTCTAAAATTCTGTCAATAAATAAAAATGGAGGTCTGTGAGGAAGAACCGACATAATTTTATGGATATCCATTAATGGTTCTTGATGTAAATCATAAACCGGCACAAAATTTCTTTGTTCTATTTTTATAATTTTAGCCATTTTTTTTGCAAATTGAGTATTCACAAAATGTCCTGGTTTATTGGCTATTACTTTACCTTGAATTCTAGTTCCTATTAAAGCTAAATCACCTACCACATCAAGCAGTTTGTGTCTTGCTGCTTCATTTGGATAATGTAATGTAAGATTATCTAAAATACCATTTGGTTTAACGGTTATTTCGTCTTTTCCAAAAGCGATTTTCAAATTTTCCATTGTAGTTGCCGATATTTCTTTATCTACGTACACAATGGCATTATTCAAGTCACCTCCCTTAATTAAACCATTTTCTAACAATGATTCTAATTCATGCAAAAAGCTAAACGTTCTGGACTCCGATATTTCAGTTTTAAAATCAGAAATACTTTTCATCGTAGCATTTTGGGTTCCCAAAATTTTAGTACCAAAATCCACCATAGCAGTGACAGAATAATGATCGTTAGGCATTACTAAAATTTCACTTCCAGTAGCTTCATCAGTAAAAGAAATAACTTCTTTTACCACATATACATTTCTTTTAGTGCCTTGTTCTTCTATTCCGGCTTCCTCGATAGCTGCTACAAAATACTTAGAAGAACCATCCATTATAGGTAGTTCAGAAGCATTTAATTCAATAATGACATTGTCTAAATCGCAACCAATTAATGCAGCTAAAACATGTTCAGGTGTTTGTATTTTAACCCCTAGTTTTTCTAAATTGGTTCCTCTTTGTGTGTTTACAACATAATTTGCATCAGCTTCAATAATAGGTTGCCCTTCTAGATCTACTCGAACAAAAGTGAAACCATTATTGACTGGAGCAGGTTTAAAAGTCATTGTAACTTCTTTTCCTGTGTGTAATCCAACTCCAGTTAGTGAGATTTCTGTTTTGATGGTCTTCTGTTTAACCATTTTTTCCATTTTTTTGGTTTAATATTTGTTTTTTTAATTCTTCTATTTCCGCAACAATTTTAGGCAAATTCCTGAAATGAACATAGGATTTACTAAAATCGTTGTAACCAAATGCAGGGCTTCCTTGCAAGACTTCATCATCTTTTATATTCCTTCCTACACCTGATTGTGCTTGAATTCTAACATTATTCCCAATGGTCAAATGTCCTGAAATTCCTACCTGACCACCAATCATACAATTTTTGCCGATTTTTGTGGAACCCGCAATGCCCGTTTGAGCAGCAATTACTGTATTCTCACCAATCTCAACATTATGGGCAATCTGAATTTGATTGTCAAGCTTTACTCCTTTTCTTATTATTGTAGATCCCATCGTAGCCCTGTCAACAGTAGTACAAGAACCAATGTCGACATTATCTTCAATAATAACATTCCCTATTTGCGGAATTTTAGTATAGGTACCATCTAGATTTGGTGCAAAACCAAAACCATCTGCACCAATAATTGCTCCTGAATGTATTGTACAATTTTTACCAATAACGGTCTCCGAATAAATTTTTGCGCCAGCGAATAATATTACATTATCGCCCACAACAACATTATCTCCAAGGAAACAATTAGGGTAAATTTTTACATTTTCTCCTAAAACCACATTTTGACCAACATAACTAAAACTACCAAGATATAAATTATCTCCGTATCTTACACTTTGTGAAAGGAATGACGGTTGCTCAATCCCCGTTTTATTTAACTTTACTTGATTGTAATATTCTAATAATTTTGAAAATGAAGCATAAGCATCTTGCACCTTTATTAAGGTAGTTGTAATCTGCGATTCAGGTACAAAAGTGTCATTAACAATTGTTACTGTTGCTTTTGTAGTATATATATAATTAAGATATTTAGGGTTTGATAAAAAAGTAAGTGAACCCTCAACACCTTCTTCGATTTTAGACAATCTAAAAACTTCTGCCATGGGATTCCCAACAACTTCTCCTTCTAAAATCCCTGCTATTTGTTCTGCTGTAAATTTCATTGCGACAAAAATATAAAAAAATAGATTTTAAATGTTCATTTTATACAAGTTGTTTTGGGAAACATATATAATATTTAGTCACCAATTTAGATAATGATTTTAAATTCAGCTGATCAGAAGATTCTATAACATCTTCAATTGTTCTGTCTTTTTTCAAAATCCGTATGGGTTCCGCTTCTTTACTGTAGGCTTGGTTCTTTATTTTACCTTTGAAAATAAAATAATTAGCCTCCAATAAAGAAATATTATTTTCCAATGCAAAACGTTCTTTCAAAGGTTGCAACTCTTCAATATCAACTTTTTCACTGGTTAATTTTATTTTTAATAGATCACGATTAACAATCATTTTACTCAATGATGACAGTATAAAATCGTCCTGTTTTTGCCAAGATTTTAAAGCACTTATAATATCAAAATCATCCAATTGAGAAAATAAATCTAAATTTTCAGTGTCAAAAGTGTCTAAGGTAACTCTATTTTTCATAAAAAACAGCAACGGTTCGCTACAAGGCAATTGGATTCCTTTTAATGTTAGTTCTTTGGCGCGTTTTAAGACTTTCGTCAAAATTAACTCTGCTACTAAACTCGTTTTGTGCAAATACGCCTGCCAATACATTAAGCGTCTGGACATTAAAAACTTCTCTACAGAGTAAATTCCTTTCTCTTCAATGACCAAAAAATCATCCACCACATTCATCATTTGAATCAGTCGTTCTGAATTGACATTTCCTTCTGCCACACCCGAATAAAAACTGTCTCGTTTCAGGTAATCCATTCGATCCATATCCAATTGGCTCGAAATCAATTGCAACATAAATTTCCTGTCATATTCTCCCTTAAAAACCTGAATGGCTAAACTCAACTGACCGTCAAATTCAACATTCAATTGGTTCATAAACAACAATGATATTTCTTCATGATGAACATCTTCAACAATGCTCTTTTCCATTGCATGCGAAAACGGTCCGTGACCTATATCGTGTAATAAAATAGCAATATACAGAGCATTTTCCTCTTCTGGAGAAATCAAAACGCCTTTAAAACGCAATACGTCAACTGCTTTTTGCATCAGGTGCATGCAACCTAATGCATGATGGAAACGAGTGTGATTCGCTCCAGGATAAACCAAATACGATAAACCCATTTGGGAAATACGGCGCAAACGCTGAAAATAAGGATGCTGAACTAAATCGTAAATTAAGGCATTGGGGATGGTAATAAACCCATAAATGGGATCATTGAATATTTTTAGCTTATTGATTTGACTCACTATAACTTTATTTTTTTTGGTGAACAAATATAAGGAAATTAGACTTTAAAACAGAAAACGTTTGTTAGAACGATTTTGAATCAAATAAAATAGACGTTCCTGTTCGTACAAATACTAAAAAAGGAGAGTTTTTAGCTCTCCTTATCATTGTTTTTAAAGTTTTCTAATCCAGATATTTCTGAATTGCGTTTTGCAACCATGTTCTTGCAACGCAATTACATCATCACCATGTGATAAAGGATAATTATGTAAACCAATATAAAGTGTTAACCCACTGATAGTAGCATTGTTTTGAACTAAAACTCCATTATGTAAAACTGTTATTCTTGCTGGAGCATCTAGTCTTCCATCAGCTTTAAAACGCGGCGCAGTATAGACAATATCGTACGTATTCCATTCTAAAGGCGCTTTCATTGCATTGACTAAAGGCGGTACATCTTTATAAATACTTCCAGCTTGACCATTACTATAAGTTCTGTTGTTATAAGAATCCAATACTTGAAGTTCGTATCTGTTTTGTAAAAATATACCACTGTTTCCTCTCCATTGTCCGCCATCAACAACTGCATCTGGCGCGCTCCACTCAACATGCAATTGACAATCTCCAAATTGCATTTTAGTTTGAATCGCTCCTGAACCCGGCACGACTTCCATATAATCCTTATCTACTATTTTCCAAGCGGCTGATTGCGTTATGTCTTTTTGACTCACCCATTGATCTAAGTTTTTACCATCAAATAACACAATGGCGTCTGAAGGAGCATCACCCATTTTTTTAGCTGGTGTTATTACTTTTACCTGCGGTTCCCAAATCTCAGTCATTTCGGGTTTCATAGGCATCGGATTAACTGCTGGAGGAGTGTTTACATAATCATGTTGTGCCATGGCAACGGTCACTGAAAACAAAGCGATACTTAAAAAATAGTTGCTAATTTTATTCGATTTCATAAATAATTTGGTTTAGTTTCATAAAACTATAAAATTAGAATAAAATCGTTCTGTTTTACATTAGGAACGAAAAAAATATTTCCGGCATTAGTTTCTTGTTTTTTGTATGTAAATCATAACGTTCTTATCAGATTGGAATTATTCAGTCAGTAGATAAAACTGCATATCCATAATTACCTGATCAGCATGATTTTAATGGAGGTAATTTTCTGGCATGGACATCTCTTATCATCCCTTTTTTTTCAAAACGTTGATGGATCCAATATTCCCAACGGTACAACTTGCTTCAATTCGATGTGTATTAAGTTCAATAAATACAAATGCAATACGGATAAATTCATCTTTTTTTCAATAGAATGCAATTAATACTCATCATCCTCATCTAGTTCTGATTCTTTTCTAATTGTAGTATCTGTATTAAAAAATTTGGTTGCGTCTTTTTTATCCTTTTGATTATTTTTAATTAAGTATAGAATTAAAGCAATTGCACCAACTAAAACTACAGCTATAATAATCCAATTTATTTCCATTTTTTTTGTTTTTAGTAAAGTTACAGAATTATAAAAATAAGTAAATTTTGAAATGTTATTAAATGATTAAACCGTAAAAGTAGTAGTTCTAATTTTTTATAAATGACCAAAGCTCTTCCTTTATTACTAACAATATCTATTCTTTATCCTTATAATGCAATTTTAAATTTTTCAATTTGTCGTCTATGACGTAAAACATGTACGATTGCATGTTCCATTAATTGTTCAATGTCATACAATTGTTGCCAAGAAGTCATTATTTTTTTTGTATTATCCAGTTCTTCCAAATCACTATCACTTAAATTGGCTAATGTATTATATGTGAATTCAAGAACGTCATCCAGATTTTTTGTGTATTCAACTATTGACGTATGATTCACTTTTACCGGTCGTTTACTATTTATGTTTTTCGAATTTTGAATGTAAATACAATACGAATAGCCTGAACTTATAACATGTGAAAGTATAGTTTGAATTGATTTGCAGTCCGTATTCTGAGTTTCATTATCTATTACAAATACTAAGGTCGTTTCTGAAATATCTTGAATTACATACTGCAATTCATTAATTGCTTTTTTGTATTCAGCAAGTAAAGCATGAATTGCATTTTGGTTTTTTTTTTCATTCATTTGTAATCTTATTTTTTTTAAGCTTGGTAATTCCAATTCTCGTCCAGGCATACGGTCACTCCTTTACTATCGTTTTTAACAATCATTTTTTAATGATTTTATCGTTTTCAAAAGTCTCTTGATATTCTACGTGATCGTTTCTGTTATACCTAATAATAGAAACGTTTTTCTTGCTATTTTTGAAATTCCCAATTTGCCAAAGTTGCCCAGTCTCCCTATAAAACAGCCACTCTCCTTCCATCAGTCCATTAATAAAAGTACCTTTTGTTTTCACTTTTCCATTTTTGAAAAAATAAGTCAATTTATCCCCAACTAACTCATGGTTTATTTGTCCGTTTACGTAGTGTTTTTTATCTAACATTTGAATCAAATTTTATTATTTAATAATTAGTCCTATTTAAACTCGAGTAGTATTTCTACAATCAAATCGAAAATATACTCGAGCAGTCATAATATGAAACTAAACTAAGACTTACTGAAAATACTTCTAATTTCATGTTTTCTTCTTTTTAATGTGTTTTTTTATATTTCAAGCATCTAAATTACGAATAACTATATTAATAAATTAATTGCAAATAATACAATCCCGTTTTGTTTTCTGATAAATTTTCTTACCCAAATAGTAGTTATAAAACCCAATTGTTATCGCAGCTGCGTGAGGGATGGAAGCGGCATCCTTTCCTTTTTTCTTTAAAAAGGAAAGATACAGCATACAGCCCGCCCCAGACGGAGTTTACGGAGGATGGGGCACGCCCGAAAACAATTTCAATGCGAAAAATTCTTATCTTTGTTTAAAAATACGAGCAACTATTGCGCGAAAAATTATCATAATATTAGCAACTAGCCGTTGCAAAAAACAGTAAATTGGCACTTTCAATTACTACTTTTGAACACTTGTTAATACGAATTATGGATAAAATAAAAATACTTTGGGTGGATGATGAAATCGACCTTTTAAAGCCACACATATTGTTTCTGGAAAAGAAAAATTACGAAGTTACTACTTGTAATAACGGTCGTGATGCGGTTGATATTTTTGAGGAAAACAATTTTGATATTGTTTTTCTGGACGAAAATATGCCCGGAATGAGCGGCTTGGAAACGTTGTCGGAGATGAAAGAGAAAAAATCTTCGGTTCCCATGATTATGATTACTAAAAGTGAGGAGGAATACATCATGGAGGAAGCGATTGGCTCTAAAATTGCCGATTATTTGATTAAACCCGTAAATCCAAATCAGATTTTGTTGAGTTTGAAGAAAAATCTGGATCATTCCCGATTGATATCGCAAAAAACAACCTTGGATTATCAGAAGGAATTTAGAAAAATCACCATGGAAATGGCGATGGTGAATTCCTATGAAGACTGGATTGAATTGTATAAGAAATTGATTTTTTGGGAGCTGGAATTGGAGAATATTAACGATCAAAGCATGGTTGAAATTCTGGAATCCCAAAAAACAGAAGCCAATTCGCAATTTGGAAAATTCATTGAGCGCAATTATGAAGATTGGTTTAAACCAAAAGCGGATAAACCAGTGCAATCGCACACTTTATTTAGAGAATTAGTGGTTCCTGAAATTGTTAAAAAAGATAAACCAATTTTGTTTGTGGTCATTGATAATTTGCGTTACGATCAATGGAAAGCTTTTGAAAGTGTTGTTAGCAATTATTATAAACTGGAAAAAGAAGTTCCGTATTATGCAATTTTACCAACGGCTACACAATATGCAAGAAATGCTATTTTCTCAGGGTTGACGCCACTTGAAATGGAAAAACAGTTTCCGCAATATTGGAAAAATGATCCAGAAGAAGGCGGAAAAAATTTGTATGAAGCAGAGTTTTTGTCTGCACAATTGAAACGTTTGGGATTACATATTAAGGAAGATTATTTCAAAATTACCAATCTTGCCGGAGGTAAAAAACTTGTCGAAGGTTTTAAAGCGTTGAAAAACAACGATTTGGTTACCGTGGTTTACAATTTTGTAGACATGCTTTCGCATGCCAAAACCGAAATGGATGTGGTAAAAGAACTTGCCTCCGATGATAAAGCATATCGCTCGCTGACGTTGAGTTGGTTTAAAAATTCTCCACTTTTGGAAATTATCCAACAGGCACAGAAAATGGGATTCAAGTTGATTTTAACTACGGATCACGGAACTATAAACGTGAAAAATCCGTCGAAAGTAGTGGGTGATAAGAATACCAGTTTGAATTTACGTTACAAAACTGGACGCAGTCTGACTTACGAACACAAAGATGTTTATGCGGTGAAAGAACCAAAAAATATTGGTTTACCAACGATAAATATGAGCAGTTCTTATATTTTTGCAAAAAATGATTTGTTTTTAGCATATGTAAACAATTACAATCATTATGTGAGTTATTATAAAAATACGTATCAGCACGGTGGAATTTCATTGGAAGAAATGATTATCCCATTTTTAGTTTTTAATCCGAAATAAAAAAGTGGCCAGTTTGTAGTGTTCAGTTTGCAGAAAGCCGAGATTACTGAACACTAATCACTGAATAATGAATACTTAAATTATGAATGTTATTTTTTCTTTAGACCAACTCGAGGAAGTTGCACAAAAAATCATAGCCAAAAACCCAAAAAAAGTGATTCTTTTTCATGGAGAAATGGGCGTTGGCAAAACCACATTAATAAAACAATTGTGTAAAACTCTTGGAGTTATAGGGGCTACAAGCAGTCCAACTTTTTCTTTAGTTAATGAATACCAAACTACTAACAATCAAATCGTTTATCATTTTGATTTTTATAGATTGAATCATGAAGTCGAAGCGTTGGACATGGGCGTTGATGATTACTTGTATTCCGGGAATTTGTGTTTTATAGAATGGGCGGAAAAGATTCCGAATTTAATTCCTGAAGCCCATTCTGTCATTACCATTGAACTGCTTCCTAATGGAAAACGCTCTTTAGAATTAAAATAAAAATTACTATGAATTTAGAAAACACAGTTGAAATCATTCCTTTTACCACCGCTTTAACTGAACCTATAAAAACCTTAAATATAGAATGGCTAAAGAAATATTTCAAGGTGGAACCCAAAGATGAAATCGTATTATCGAATCCCCAAGGCGAAATCATTGACAAAGGCGGAATGATTTTTTATGCAAAATACAGTGACAAAATCATTGGTACGGTTTCCTTAATAAAAATCGATGAAACCACATTTGAATTGAGTAAAATGGCAGTTACAGATGGTGTTCAAGGACTCGGAATAGGAAAAAAACTGATGGTTTATTGCATGGATGTCGCTAAAAAGGAAGGCATTAAAAAGCTTATTTTATATTCGAACAGGAAATTACTGCCAGCAATCCATTTGTATAAAAAATTTGGTTTTGTAGAAATAGCTTTAGAAGGAGGCGTTTACGAAAGAGCCGATATTAAAATGGAAAGAATCATCCGCTAATTTTAAATTTTATCATCGATACATTTTCCAGCACTTCAATAGCCTTTTTCTAAAACTTTTTCCGTAAATTGTACCCTAAATTTTACAGCACTAATGCCAATAACGATAACACCATTTACTAAACAGCAGTTATTACCTCAAGAAGAAAAACTCGAGATACGAAGACGAAAAAGTGAACTTTTTATTGGAATCCCAAAAGAAACCAGTTATCAAGAACGCCGCATTTGTCTGACTCCTGATGCTGTAAATACACTGACCTATCATGGCCATCGGGTAATGATTGAAGCTGGTGCAGGTGAAAGTTCCAGTTATTCGGATAAAGAATATTTTGAAGCGGGAGCCGAAATCACTAATGATACCAAAAAAGTATTTAGTTGTCCCATGATACTTAAAGTAGAGCCCGCTACCCTCGCCGAAATTGAAATGATGAATCGGGAAACGATTCTGATATCAGCAATTCAATTAAAGACCAGAAAAAAGGCTTATTTTGAGGCTCTAGCCAAAAAGAAAATCACTGCACTTGCTTTTGAATACATAAAAGATGAAGACGGTACCTATCCGGCAGTCAAATCATTGAGTGAAATTGCAGGAACCGCCTCGATTTTAATTGCAGCCGAATTAATGATTACCAATGAATTTGGAAAAGGGTTATTATTTGGAAATATTACCGGCGTTCCTCCTACTGAAGTTGTTATTTTGGGCGCAGGAACCGTTGGAGAATTTGCTGCCAGAACCGCTATTGGTCTGGGCGCAACGGTTAAAGTATTTGATAATTCGATCACCAAACTCCGCCGATTGCAAAATAATCTAAATCAGCGTGTTTTCACTTCTACCATTCAACCGAAATCTTTATTGAAAGCATTGAGGCGATGTGATGTCGCTATTGGCGCCATGAGAGGCATGGAACGTTGCCCGGTTGTAGTAACAGAAACTATGGTGGAATACATGAAAAAAGGGGCCGTTATCGTAGATGTAAGCATTGATACCGGTGGTTGTTTTGAAACTTCGGAAGTGACTTCGCACGAAAAACCAACCTTTATCAAGAATAATGTTTTGCACTACTGTGTACCCAATATCCCATCCCGTTATTCAAAAACAGCTTCATTGTCCATCAGCAATATAATCACTCCTTATTTGTTACAAATTGCCGAAGATGGCGGAATTGAAAGCGCGTTACGATGTAATAAAGGATTGAAAAACGGCGTTTATCTGTATCATGGAATCTTAACAAATAAAGCAATTGGTGATTGGTTTGATTTACCTATTAACGACATCAATTTAATTGTTTTTTAAACAAACTTTCTTTTACCTTTGCCCAAAAATTAACACATGAAATTCGTACATCGTTTTGCTTATTATCTTATTGGTTTAATATTAGGATTGTTTTTTGTCGCCGCAATTTTCAGTGGAAAAGATACCCGTTGCAATTATTTTCCAAATGCAAGAGTATTAAATGACTTAAGAAATAAACCTTTTGCTTATTCTGAAAAAGCATCCCAAATATTAGCCGAAAAATGGATTGATACCATTGACATAAAAAACACGTTGCAATACGGCGATGTTGACTTTGACAAAAGCAATACCGAATTTCATAAAGGGAAACTATACGTGATTGAAGGCAAAACCATGAAAGGTCAAGAAATTATCCTAAAAATAAAAAACGAAGAAGGCAAAGCTACTTTAGAAGATATTATAAAAAAATAAACTCTTTAATTATTCTTGTTTAGAATTTAATTCTGCAAATAACAGTATTTCAATTTGGGCGTGACCCTACAGATTGCTTCGTCGTTCCTCCTCGCAACTTCGGGTCGTGCTGTACGTTCCCGCTTTTTATGGAGAGGCTGAAACGCCTCTCAAAAAAAGAGCTCCACTGCCATCACTCACGCGGAGCAATGTAAATAAGTTTTTATATCTTTAAATAACGTAATTAATCTACTCAAATCCAGTCGATTGTTGCTATTCCATTTTGTTTCAAATAGGCATTTGTTTTGCTGAAATGTTTGTTCCCAAACCACTTTCCTTGATTCGCACTCATAGGCGATGGATGACCCGATTCCAATACCAAATGTTTGTATCGGTCTATTTTGAGTCCTTTTTTATGGGCAAAATTCCCCCAAAGCAAAAAAACCACATGCTCTTTTTCATCCGAAATTTTCTGGATGACAGCATCCGTAAAAACGTTCCATTTTAAATGTTTATGGCTGTTTGGGTTGTCTTCTCGCACAGTCAACGAAGCATTCAGAAGCAAAACGCCCTGTTTCGCCCAAGTTTCAAGATTGCCAGAAGTAGGCAGAAAAATAGTTCCTAAATCATCCCCTATTTCGCGGAAAATATTGCGCAAAGAAGGCGGAATCCTAACTCCATCATTTACCGAGAAACACAACCCATTGGCCTCGCCTTTTCCGTGATACGGATCCTGACCGATAATAACTACTTTTACATCTTTGAAACTGCAGTAGTTAAAAGCGGCAAAAATTAATTCTTTTGGAGGATAACAAGTATGAATTTTACATTCTTCAGCAACGGTTTCCATTAAATCTTTAAAATAAGGTTTCTGAATTTCATCTGATAAAATAGATTGCCAAGAAGGATTGAGGTTGGGTTGCATATAAATTATTTTACCGTAAAGTTCGCAAAGTTTTTCGCAAAGTCCACTAAAAAATTAATGCATTTCACTTTGAATCTTTGTAACTTTGAAACTTTACAACTTAGCTCATAAAATGATATCCATCACCGAAAAAACGTTACAAGATTTACAATTCCCAACCGTTCTCGATACTATTTCGACGATTTGTAATACTGATATTGGAAAACAAAAAGCATTAGAAATCACGCCTTTCAACGATAAGGAAACCTTGATGCAAGCATTAATGCAAACCTCTGAATATGTTTCCTCTTTCCAGAATAACAATGCCATTCCTAATCATGGTTTTGATGCCATAACGCATGAAATTAAATTTCTTGCCATAGAAGACAGCTTTCTGGAAGTGGGGAGTTTTAGAAAAATTGCTACCATTTCATCCACTGCTAATTTCCTATTGAGTTTCCTGAGAAAATTTGAGGATTATTATCCAAATCTTAACGTAAGGGCATCAGAAGTCGAATTGACTAAAGATATCATCACGATGGTCGACGAAGTAGTCGACAAATATGGCGAAATAAAAGACAATGCCTCACCGGATTTATTAGATATTCGTCGGAATATGAATGTAGTTCGTGGCAAAGTCAATCAAAGTTTTGGGACAGCATTAACGCAATACAATGCTTTAGGTTATTTAGATGACATTAAAGAAAGTTTCGTTCAAAACAGACGAGTATTGGCAGTTCTTGCTATGTATCGCCGTAAAGTAAAAGGATCAATTCTGGGCAGTTCCAAAACGGGAAGCATTGCGTATATTGAACCTGAAACCACACTGAAATATTCCCGTGAACTAAGCAATTTAGAATATGAAGAAAAAGAGGAAATCACCCGAATCCTAAAGCAATTATCAAATAAAATCCGCCCTTTTTTATCGTTGCTTATTCAGTACCAGGATTTCTTAAGTGATATTGACGTGATTGCTGCAAAAGCAAAATATGCCAATAAAATCAATGGAATTTTACCAACAATTACCGAAGATCGCCGACTCTATTTTAGAGATGCCTACCATCCTATTTTGTATTTGAATAATAAGCAGAAAAATGAAATTACCCATCCGCAGACTATTGAATTAAATCAGGAAAGTAGAATCATTGTGATTTCAGGTCCTAATGCTGGAGGAAAAACCATTTCATTGAAAACGGTTGGACTACTTCAATTGATGTTGCAATCCGGAATGTTGATTCCGGTACACGAACGCAGTGAAACGTTTTTGTTTGATCGTATTTTAACAGATATTGGAGACAATCAATCTATTGAAAATCATTTAAGTACATACAGTTACCGATTAAAAAACATGAACTACTTTTTGAAGAAATGCAACAAGAAAACTATGTTCCTGATTGATGAATTTGGTACCGGTTCTGATCCTGAATTAGGAGGCGCATTGGCCGAAATTTTCTTGGAAGAGTTTTATCATCGGGAAGCCTTCGGGATTATTACAACGCATTATTCGAATTTAAAAATTCTTGCGAATGAATTGCCGTGCGCGACGAATGCCAACATGCTTTTTGACGAAAAATCATTAGAACCTTTGTATAAATTGGTTTTAGGACAAGCAGGAAGTTCCTTTACATTTGAAGTGGCGTTGAAAAACGGAATTCCATTTAGTTTAATAAATCGAGCGAAAAAGAAGATTGAAGTGGGAAAAGTGCGTTTCGATAAAACGATTGCTACACTCCAAAAAGAGCGTTCGAAAATGGAAAAAACCTCACAAACACTAAAAGAAGAGGAAACAAAAGCGCGTGAAGAAGGCAAGAAAATGGAAACTATTAATGTAAAAATAAAACAAAAACTGGAAAGCTATCAGGAATTGTATGACAGCAACCAAAAAACGATTTACATTGGCCAAAAAATAGAAGATATAGCCGAGAAATATTTTAATAATAAAAACAAAAAAGACTTGATTGGGGAGTTTTTGAAAATTATTGAAATCGAAAACTCCAAACGCAAAAAAGCCACTCCAAAAGAGGCCAAAGCTATTATTGAAAAGAAAAAAGAAGTTATACAAGAAATCACTGTTCATGTAGAAGAAATTCGTCAGGAAAAGAAAGAGAAGAAACTAAAACCAGTAGTTGTAAAACCAAAAGCTATTCTTAAAGTTGGTGATCGTGTCCGAATGCTGGACGGTAAATCAGTGGGAAGTATTGATAAAATTGAGAAGAACAAAGCAGTGGTTAATTACGGCGTGTTTACTTCGAAAGTAAGTTTAGAGGAATTGGAATTCGTAGAAGCAGGTAAGAAGTAAGCAATCACACTAACAAGGACAAAAGTTGAGCAACTAAATGAGATGACGCCCGTTACTCGCAATGACAAAAAAATGAAAAACCTCCCTAAAGATAAAAAAATAATCCTGTTTGATGGCGTCTGCAATCTCTGCGATTCAGTGGTACAATTCATCATTAAACATGATAAAAAAGATGTTTTTAGGTTTGTGGCACTACAATCAGATTTAGGACAAGAAATCATTAAATACATTGGAATTGACACTAAAAAAATTGATAGTATAATTCTCTACCAGCCCGGAATCGCTTATTACTACAAATCAGAAGCTGCATTAGAAATTGCTAAAAATTTAGGCGGGATTTATTATTTTGGAACTTTATTTTCTATTTTGCCTATTTCTTTTAATAATTATATTTACGATTACATCGCTAAAAATCGGTATAAATGGTATGGAAAAAAGGAAAGTTGCATCATTCCTACAAAAGAACTTCAAGCTAAGTTTCTAGAATAAAATTATTAATTATGATAATTATCATACATTACTTTTAACAGTAATTCTATATTTGACCAACCTTAAAATTTGAATTATGAAAGACACATCACTTTTTTCTTGGGATAACGGTTCATTTATAATGATTGTCGTATTCGGTTTGGTAGTAATAGGATTAGTTGCCGCTGTTTTAATTATGATAAATTCTGATAAAAAGAAATAATAGCACAAAAAAATAGGATGTCTTTTACAGACATCCTATTGATGATATTAACAATATTCGGAAGATTAACTTCTGATTAATTTTCTGTACTTCAATCGTTTCGGAGTTAAATCACCACCCAAACGTTTCTTCTTATTCTCTTCGTATTCAGAGAAACCACCTTCAAAATAATACACTTCAGAATTTCCTTCGAAAGCTAAAATGTGTGTACAAATTCTGTCCAAGAACCATCTGTCGTGAGAAATCACTACCGCACAACCTGCAAAATTTTCCAAACCTTCTTCTAATGCACGAAGCGTGTTAATGTCCAAATCATTCGTAGGCTCATCTAATAAAAGTACGTTTCCTTCTTCTTTCAAAGTCATCGCAAGATGCAAACGGTTGCGTTCTCCTCCAGAAAGTGTAGATACTTTTTTATTTTGATCGCTTCCCCCAAAATTAAATCGGCTTAGATAAGCTCTTGAATTTACCTGTCTTCCACCCATCATAATCAATTCCTGACCATCACAAAAATTTTCCCAAATTGATTTATCAGGATTGATATTAGAATGCGCTTGATCGACATATGCGATTTTTACTGTTTCTCCAATAGCAAACTCCCCAGCATCAGGTTTTTCTTCACCCATAATCATTCTGAAAATCGTTGATTTACCAGCTCCGTTTGGCCCGATAATCCCAACGATACCAGCTTGAGGAAGCGTAAAATTTAAATTGTCATATAGTAATTTATCACCATAGGCTTTTGCAACACCTTTGGCTTCAATTACATTGGTTCCTAAACGAGGTCCGTTTGGAATATAGATTTCTAGATTTTCATCTAATGCTTTTTGATCTTCATTTAGCAGTTTATCGTAATTCTGTAAACGTGCTTTTTGTTTTGTTTGACGGCCTTTGGCTCCTTGACGAACCCAGTCCAACTCCCTTTCTAAATTCTTTCTGCGTTTTGAAGCTACTTTTTCTTCCAGTGCCATACGGCTTGATTTTTGGTCTAACCAAGAAGAATAATTCCCTTTCCAAGGAATACCTTCACCTCTGTCTAATTCTAGAATCCAACCAGCAACATTATCCAAGAAATATCTATCGTGCGTTACTGCAATTACAGTTCCGGCGTATTGTGCTAAATGTTGTTCCAACCAAAGAACACTTTCAGCATCCAAGTGATTCGTAGGCTCATCCAGAAGCAATACATCAGGTTGTTGTAACAACAAACGACATAAAGCCACACGGCGACGTTCACCACCAGAAAGATTTTTAATTGGAGTATCAGCATCTGGAGTACGTAACGCATCCATTGCTATTTCTAATTTAGTATCGATTTCCCAAGCTCCAAGTGCATCAATTTTATCTTGTAATAACGCTTGACGGTCCATCAATTTTTCCATTTTATCGGCATCTTCGTAAACCTCCGGAAGACCAAAGCTATCGTTGATTTTATTGAATTCGTCTAATACTGCCATTGTTTCAGCAACTCCTTCTCTTACAATTTCAATAACCGTTTTGCTGTCATCTAAAATAGGCTCTTGTTCTAAATAACCTACGGTATAACCTGGCGCAAAAACCACATCACCTTGGTAGTTTTTGTCAACACCTGCAATAATTTTTAATAAAGAAGATTTTCCGGATCCATTTAAACCCAAAATACCAATCTTAGCTCCATAAAAAAAACTCAAATAGATGTTTTTAAGTACTGGTTTATCCGCTCCTTGATAGGTTTTACTCAATTTCGACATTGAGAATATCACTTTTTTATCGTCTGCCATTTTTTTTAATTTAAAAATTTAACATTTAACATTTAAAATAACTATTAAAGTCTGCCTTTAAGCGAACTAAAAACCCAAGCATTAGCCAAAAAGCCAACCCCTGCGGCCGCAAATCCCCAACCGGCTACATCATCATATCTGAAAGCGCCTAAACCTATAAGCAACAAACCCATTATGATCATTATTAAAGTAGCCCAACCTAAGATAGTATTTTTATTCATTCCCATATTTAGGTAAATTATTTTGTCTCGAAGTTTCGGAGTGCAAATATCGGTAATTTTAGCCGCTAATTAAATATTTTATAAAGCATTTCTCTTAATAAATCCGATTGTGACAACGCATTAGCACCAACACCTTTACTTTTTACATCAATATCCCTTAAAGCCCCAATAATTTGACTCACTTTTTTCATTGGATAATTCTTCAACGCCACATCATATTCTTTCAAAAAGAAAGGATTTACGCCTAATACTGCGGCAACATTTTTAGGATTTCTATCTTTTAATCCGTGGTATTTCAGTAATTGAATAAAAAAACCAAAAACCAAACTGGTAGTCATCACCATGGGATTGTCTTTTGGATTTTGGGCAAAATTTTCGGCAATGGTGTAGGCTTTTAGTTGGTTTCGTTCTCCTAATGCTTTTCGCAATTCAAATACATTAAAATCTTTACTGAAACCTATATTTTCCTCAATATGCTTTGGAGTTATTGTACTTCCAGCAGGCAGAATAATCTGTAACTTTTCGAGTTCGTTGTTTATTTTGCTTAAATCCGTCCCTAAAAATTCCACTAACATGGCATTTGCCTTAGGTTCAATCGAATATTTTTTCCCTGCCAAAACACGTTTAATCCACTCGCCTACTTGGTTTTCGTATAATTTTTTACTTTCATAAACGACACCATGCTTCGCTAATAGTTTTGTCAATTTTTTACGTTTATCCAACGTCTTATATTTGTAACAAAAAACCAAAACAGTTGATGACATTGGGTTTTCGGCATAATTTTCCAATTTATCAATCGTCCGAATCAAATCCTGTGCTTCTTTTACAATCACAACTTGGCGTTCTGCCATCATCGGATACCTTTTAGCGGTTGAAATAATATCTTCTATTGAAACATCCCTTCCATACAAAACAGTTTGATTAAAGCCCTTTTCCTCTTCGGTTAATACTTTTTCTTCTATATAATCAGATAATTTGTCAATATAATAGGGCTCTTCTCCCATCAAAAAATAGATGGGTTTGATGTTGCCGCTTTTTATATCATTTACAATTTTTACAACCTCGTCCATTTCTTTTTGTTTAAAGTTTAAAAATTAAAGTTTGTTGCTTCTAATGAAACTTTAAACTTTAAATTTTAAACTTATTTAATACTTTTGCTTTATGCAAAAACTAAATTTTCAACTTTATAACTTTCGGTTCAAAAATAGCGAAAATAAAGTCTCCATTTTTGATGAAATAAGGAAAAAATTTATCATTCTTACACCTGAAGAATGGGTTCGTCAGCATGTAGTCCAGTTTTTATTGGAAGAAAAAAAATATCCTAAATCATTGATAAATGTAGAAAAAGTACTAAAAGTCAATGGCTTGCGCAAAAGATACGATGTTGTAGTTTTTAATCCTGATGGTTCTATTTTCATTTTGATTGAATGCAAAGCACCCGAAATAAAAATTGCACAAGCGACTTTCGACCAAATTGCCCGTTACAATATGACGATGCAAGCACAATTTTTGATGGTGACCAATGGATTGAATCATTACTTTTGCCAAATGGATTTTGAAAATGAAAAATATCAGTTTTTACCTGAATTACCAATGTATGAAATCCAATAATCAAATAATCTAAATGAAAATAGCTGTTGTCATACTCAATTGGAACGGGGTACAATTATTAGAACAATTTTTACCTTCGGTAGTACAATATTCACCCGAAGCTACTATATATATTGCCGATAATGCTTCAACAGATGATTCCATTTCATTTGTATTGGCTAATTTCCCATCTGTTAAAAATGTAAAAAACGATACTAATTTAGGTTTTGCCGGCGGTTATAATGAAGCATTGAAACACATTGATGCAGAGATTTACGCTTTGGTCAATTCCGACATTGAAGTTACTAAAAATTGGCTACAGCCTATTCTTAAAACTTTTGAAAATGAAGCCGAAACAGCTATTATCCAGCCTAAAATATTAGATTTTAAGCGTAAAGAATATTTTGAATATGCTGGTGCTGCGGGAGGATTTATAGATGAATATGGTTATCCTTATTGTCGTGGGCGCATTTTTGATACTTTAGAAAAAGATAACGGGCAATACAATGATAATTGTGAGATATTTTGGGCTTCCGGAGCGTGCTTTTTTATACGAAGCTCAGTTTATAAGGAATTACAAGGTTTTGATGCTGACTTTTTTGCCCATCAGGAAGAGATTGATTTATGCTGGCGTGCAACCAATAAAGGATATAAAATAAAATACAATTCGGAATCTATTGTTTATCATGTTGGCGGAGCCACTTTGCAACAAGGAAATCCAAAGAAAACGTATTTGAATTTTAGAAATTCCTTATTAATGTTGACTAAAAATTTACCTAAAAATAAATTGTACTGGATTCTATTTTGCAGGATGATTCTGGATGGAATTGCCGGATTACAATTTCTTTCTAAAGGAAAATTCAATCATTTTTTAGCGATATTAAAAGCACATGGTTCATTTTATCTATTGTTTTTAAGTAATTTAAAAAAAAGAGAGAAATTTCAATCGAAAAAATACTACAATACAAAAAGCATCGTTTGTTCCTATTACATTAACAATGGCAAGGTTTTTGCAAAATAATTTTAACATTAATTTATGTATAACTTCTAACATTTAAAAACTAAATTTACAAATCAAATCTTTAAAAAAAAATTATGAGAAAAATAGTAATTGCCTTATCAGTATTGGCCCTTTTAACTTCTTGTGTTTCTAAAAAGAAATACACTGACTTAGAAGCCAGAAACAAAGAAACCCAAGATTTATTGAATTCTGCTACCGTAAAATTAAATTCTTGCTTGGAAGAAAAAGCGGGACTTTCAGCTACTGTAGCCGGTTTAAAAGAACATAATCAAACATTGATCAATACGTCAAAAGACATGACGGTATTGACCACTAAAGGGGCTGAAAATATTGAGAAAGCTTTAGAATCTATCAAAGAAAAAGATTTGAAAATCAGCAGAATGCAAGATGCATTAACTAAAAAAGACAGTGTTACTCTTGCTGTTGTAACTAGTTTAAAAAGTGCTGTTGGAATTTCTGACCCAGATATCGAAATAAATGTTGAAAAAGGAGTTGTATTTATCTCTATTGCAGACAAATTGTTATTTAAAACTGGAAGTTATGATGTAACGGATAAAGCAAAAGCAGTATTGGCTAAAGTGGCTAAGGTTGTGAATGACAAACCTGATTTTGAATGTATGGTTGAAGGACACACGGATAGCGTTCCTTACCTTGGAAACGGTGTTTTACTTGACAACTGGGATTTAAGTGTGAAACGTTCTACTTCTATAATTCGAGTATTGACGAATCAGTTGGGTGTTAAACCAGAGCAATTAATTGCGGCGGGAAGAAGCTCTTACGTTCCTTTAGTTGCAAATGATTCTGCTGAAAACAGAGCTCGTAATAGAAGAACACGTATCGTTGTATTGCCTAAAATTGATCAATTCTACGAAATGATTGAAAAAGAAATGAAAAAACAAAAACAATAGTTTCTGTTTGCAAATTGCAGTTGCAATTTAAAACAAAAAACGTCTCGACATTCGAGACGTTTTTTTTTGCTTTTTCAATTTTCATTCTTGTTTAAATGAATGACCAAATACTAGCGTAACACTATTAAACAATAAAAGCAGGTCAATGACCTACTTTCTATGCATCCATAATTTTTTTTAATAACCAATTAAATATAATCAAGAACAACATTACTTTATAGTAAAACCTAGATAGTATTTAAATCCGTTCTGTAAATATTAATACTATCCCTGCAAAAATTTTGCCATAAATTTAAATTTATTATAAAATATCCAAACTTCCTTTTCCTTCTCTTACCACAATAGGTTCATCACCAGACAAATCAATAATAGTCGATCCCACATTATCACCATAACCGCCATCAATCACCAAATCAACGAGGTTTTGCCATTTCTCAAAAATAAGCTCTGGATCTGTGGTGTATTCTATCACGTCATCATCATCGTGGATTGAAGTGGAAACAATTGGATTACCTAATTGACGAACAATTTCCAGTGCAATCGCATTATCAGGAACCCGAATACCAACAGTCGTTTTCTTTTTGAATTCTTTTGGTAGGTTATTATTTCCCGGTAAAATAAAGGTGTACGGTCCTGGCAAAGCTCTTTTTAAGAGTTTAAAAGTAGCGGTATCAATTTGCTTTACATAATCCGATAAATTGCTCAAATCGTGACAAATGAAGGAGAAATTAGCTTTATCCAGCTTAATTCCTTTTATCTTAGCAATGCGTTCGAGTGCTTTGGTATTGGTAATATCACATCCTAATCCGTAAACGGTATCTGTTGGATAAATTACTAAACCGCCATCTTTAAGAACTTTAACTACTTTAGCAATTGCCGCTTCGTTAGGTTTGTCTGCGTATATTTTTATAAATTGAGCCATGAGATTGAAGATTTTGATTAACGATTTTTTGATTTCCTGATTTAAAATTTCAGACATCTAGTTCTAGATTTACTCTGTTACTCAACACTGAAAAACTGACAACTGAATACTATCCTATAATATCCAATTTTGCAAATCGCAATAATAATTTCTTGATTCCACCGATTTCAAATTTTATTTCGGCTTTTTTATCAGCGCCAACACCTTCCAAGTTGACGACATGTCCTTTTCCAAAGCGTTCGTGCATAACCACATTTCCTGCAACGAGTTTGTTATCAAATAAATTTGCACTTCCAGAAGAAGCGGTATTACTAGAAACTGGTTTCAATTTACGAATATTTATATCCAATTTGGGTTCATTATCGGTAACCTGTTTTGGAGGTGTACTTCCTATTGGTTTTGCCAAACGCAATTTGGATTTATCTACATCACCAAAAATATCACTATCAATCATTGGTTTATAACGGTAATTATTTTCAGGAGGAGTCATATATTCTAAATACTGACTGTCGATTTCCTCAATAAAACGCGAAGGTTCACTATCCGTTAATTTTCCCCAACGGTAACGGGATTGTGCGTATGTCAAATAGGCTTGATGCTCCGCTCTTGTCAAAGCCACATAAAATAAGCGACGTTCTTCTTCCAGTTCGCTCCTGGTACTCATACTCATAGCACTCGGAAATAAATCCTCTTCCATCCCTACCACGAAAACATGAGGAAATTCCAATCCTTTGGCTAAGTGAATCGTCATTAACGCTACACGATCTTCGTCGCTGGTATCTTTATCTAAATCCGTCGCCAAAGCCACATCTTCCATAAACTCAGATAATGCACCACGGGCGCCATCAACTTCTTTTTGTCCTTCGGTGAAATCCTTGATACCGTTTAATAATTCTTCAATATTTTGGATTTTAGCCATTCCCTCAGGAGTTGCATCTTTCTTTAATTCCTGAACCAATCCCGTTTTCTTGGCAACGTGATCAGCAAGATAAAAGGCATCCTGATTTTCATTTATGGCTTGAAAACTTTGAATCATAGTAACAAAATCAAGTAGCTTTTGTTTGGTTCCCGAATTCAGTTTTAAGTCTATTCTCTCAATATTTTGCATCACTTCAAAAATAGAACGCTTGTAATGATTGGCCGCAATGGTTAATTTTTCGATTGTAGTATTCCCAATTCCACGAGCCGGATAATTGATTACCCGAACCAATGCTTCCTCATCTTTCGGATTGATAACCAATCGCAAATAACACAATACATCCTTTACTTCTTTCCTTTGATAAAATGAAAGTCCACCATAAATTCGATACGGAATATCTCTTTTTCTCAACGCATCTTCCATTGCACGAGATTGTGCATTGGTACGATACAAAATAGCAAAAGCACCATTATTTAATTGGTTTTGCATTTTTTGCTCCCAAATGGTACTAGCAACAAATCGACCTTCCTCGTTATCGGTTAAACTGCGGTGCACTTTTATTTTCGGACCAAAATCGTTGGCTGTCCAAACTATTTTATCAAGCTTGACTTTATTTTTATCGATGATAGTATTAGCCGCTTCAACAATATTTTTTGTTGAGCGGTAATTTTGTTCCAATCGAAAGGTTTTCACCCCTTCATAATCTTTCTGGAAATTAAGGATATTATTGATGTTTGCCCCACGAAATGCATAGATACTTTGTGCATCATCACCTACCACACAGATATTCTGAAATTTATCTGATAATGCTCTAACAATCAAATATTGAGAGTGATTCGTATCTTGGTACTCATCTACCAATATGTAACGAAAACGGTTTTGATATTTAGCCAAAACTTCTGGAAAACGAGTCAACAACTCATTAGTTTTCAATAACAAATCATCAAAATCCATTGCTCCTGCTTTGAAACATCGGTCTACGTAATTCTGATAAATTTCCCCCATTCGAGGTTTTTTAGACATGGCATCAGCTTCTTGCAAATCAAGATCATTAAAATAAGCTTTTACCGTAATCAAACTATTTTTAAAATTGGAAATCCTACTTAAAACCTGTTTTGGTTTGTATACATCTCTGTCCAATTGCATTTCTTTGATAATTCCTGAAATTGCACGCAGTGAATCTTGAGAATCATAAATAGTAAAATTCGAAGGATAGCCTAAATGTTCCGCTTCTGAACGAAGAATTCGAGCAAAAACAGAGTGAAAGGTTCCCATCCAAAGATTTTTGGCCTCACCAGCACCTACAATATCAGAGATACGCTTTTTCATTTCTCGAGCTGCTTTGTTGGTAAAAGTCAAAGACAAAATGCTGAACGCATCTATTCCCTGATTCATCAAATAAGCAATTCTTATGGTCAACACCCGCGTTTTACCAGAACCTGCTCCTGCAATAATTATCATAGGACCGTCTTTTTGTAAAACGGGTTCGCGTTGCGCTTCGTTTAGTTGATCGATATATTTATGCATGGAAATTTTTAAATTATATTATGCAAAAATAGCGATTTTGAATGAGGTTTTAAGTACCAAAAAATAACAATTGGTTAATTCATTTTGCTATTCATTTTAATAAGATATTCTTGTATTTATTATTTGAAAAACACATCGTAGGCAAATCGAATTAATGTACCGATTACAACAACCAAAAAGAAAATCCGAATAAAACTATTCCCTTTGTTTATAGCTAGTTTTGCCCCAATCCATCCGCCAATAGCATTACTGGCAGCCATTGGTATTGCTATTGCCCAAATAATTTTGCCTTTCAAAATAAACAGACAAATGGAACCAAAGTTAGTCGAAAGATTCACCATTTTAGCATTTGCGGAAGCGTGCAAAAAATCAAATCCCATGATAGCGATAAATGCCACGACTAGAAAACTACCTGTTCCAGGACCAATAAACCCATCGTACAAACCCACTATAAAACTGATTCCAATCGCATTAAGGATTTGTGTTCTGGGCGAATGTGTCTTTTCAACATGTTGCCCAAAATTCTTCTTTGCGTAGGTATAAACCACTAAAAATGAAAGGACAACCAGCAATAATGGTTTCATAAAATCATTAGTCACATAGGTCAATAATGTTGAGCCTAAAAATGCCGAAGGAAAAGCTAACAGCATCATAATCCCAAGCAATTTCCAGTTCATATCTACCTTTTTAAGATATTGATAAGCCGCAAAAGAGGTACCGCTAAAAGCAGGAACTTTTAAGGTTCCAATAACTGTTGAAACTGGTAAATTAGGCAATAATATCAACCCCATAGGTGTTTGTATCAGTCCGCCGCCGCCTACAATAGCATCTATAAATCCTGCGGCAAAAGCGGCTAAACAAAGTAAAACTAACACGTACGTTTCCATTCTAATAATCGAGATTAAATATTCTGGTATAAATGGTAAAAATACTATTCGAATTGATTTATTGCTAATAAAATCAAGTTGATTTATACTCAAAAAAGTATATTTTTGCTTTAATAAATCTTAAAATAAAAATGGAATCAATACCAATCATAGAATTACTAAGTTATACTTTACCGGCAGTTGTTACAGGGGTTGTGGCCTATTATTTTTTTGATCTTCATACCAAAAACGAGGAAGGAAGACGCCGTTATTTATTAAACAAAGAAGCACAAAAAAACGCTTTACCCTTACGTTTACAAGCTTTTGAGCGCATGACGCTGTACATGGAACGCATCAATCCTACAAAATTATTGATTCGAATTGCTCCTCTTTCACAAGATAAAAACGATTATGAAAATCTTATAATTGCACAAATCGAACAGGAATTTGAACATAATTTGACGCAACAAATTTATATATCTGATGAATGTTGGACTATTATTGTGACAGCTAAAAATGCTACAATTCAAATGATTCGTAAGGCAAATAGGAACGACCGTGTGGATAGCGCAGATAAATTGCGTGAAGTGCTTTTGAATGATTTAATGGAAAAACAATCTCCCAGTAATGCGGCTTTGGCGTATATCAAAAACGAAGTGGGGCAATTGTGGTAGAATATTGTCACCATCCGTTTTGTTTTATTCCAACAAAATTCAATAATAAAACCATTTCTTAAATGAACTTATATTCCTTATATGGTGATAAATACAAACCATATAAGGAATATAAGTTCATTTAAGTAAAAAAAATAGCAGACAAAATTCTATGTTTAATTGCTATTCTTTCACTAACCGATTTAATTGAAATTGTTCGCTTTCATTTAAATTCGGCAGAATTCTTTCGAAAGAAACTCTCATCATAGCATTCTTCAATAATCTTCTAATGTTATCTCTTCCAAATTTCGAAAATTGCCACATGTGATGTGTTGTCGCTTTTACCAAATTTAGCAATACTTCATCATTGATTATATTAAAAGCAAGTAGTTTCTCTAAAGCATCTTGACGAATGGTTGCTTCGTAATTAGACGATGAATAATTAATTAATTCATCTATTAATTGTTCTTTATTTATTGAATAATTAGGTGTCGATAATGCTAACGATAACCATAAAGTTCGCAGATTAAAGTCACTAAAACCGATCCATTCTTTTGATTTATCCAAATATCTAGCGCGTTGTTCCGGAAAATTATTCCATAAATTATATAATACTATTTCTTGTGTTTGATAGGATTTATCATTGAGTAAAGTTTCATATTGCAATCTAAAACTTTCCGGAATTTCATTTAGTGATGCTGCAACCGCTTGACGTACTTTTATGTTTTTAGTTTCCAAAGCCAAGCTTAAAAGAGTCACTTTATCTTCAAATTTTTCTAGTTTCAATTGATTGACTATTGCTTCTTTAACCGTAAAATAAACATCAGATTGTAGTATTTTAGCGAAAAAAACTTCTTTCTCCGACAAGGATTTGTTTTTTAATTTTTCCACTTCAAACAATACCTGAATTGATTTATTTTTATTCAATAAAGCATTAGCCTCTAGTGTATTAAAACTAGTTGTTTTAAGCCATACTTTACTAAATTTATTCAAGTCATAATGTGACACTTTTTTTATTTCAGCAAAGAAGTCTTGCGTATTTACCGTTTGAAATGAATGGTTTTTCAAATAGCCTTTTACTGCTTTTTTAAAAGCTTTATCGCCTATTGCTTCGTGTAAAACATACAATGCCCAAGCGCCTTTTTGATAGAAAGTCAACGAACTGGCTTTTGCGTTCAAAACTGGAATTGTATCGGTTCTGGAAGCAAACTTTAATTGTTGCGCTGATTCATATAATTTGGAATAAAAATAATCTTCGCCGTAAATTTCCTTTTCAGCCAATAAGGCATAATAGGTTGCAAAACCTTCCTGAAGCCAATGATGCTTGCTGCTTTCGGCAGTGACTAAATTACCAAACCATTGGTGCGCCAATTCATGTGCATTCACATTCGTATAGCTTCGGTCTTCAAAACCTGTTAAATCAACCACATATCGCGTGGAGAATAAAGTTGCCGAAGTATTTTCCATTCCGGCATACAAAAAATCACGAACGGGAGCTTGTTTATAAATTTCCCAAGGATACTTCACTCCTATTTCCTTTTCCAAAAAATCAAATAACTGCTTTGAATACCGATACGTTGGTTCGAATTTCGATTTGTCTTTGGATTCATAGTACATTTCTAAAGGAATTCCTGAATTTGATTTTTGTGTTTGCTTTTCAAATTTCCCAATGGCAAGCATCAGTAAATAAGAACTCATCGGTTTTTGCATGTTGAATCTCCAATATATCATCGAATTGTTATTCACCTTGTTTTTTAAGATTCCGTTAGAAATCACTTGGTATTTGGAATCAACAACGACTTCTAAACTAAAAATTACTTTCTCATTCACATCATCAAAACTTGGCAACCAATTGCTGGTGTTTTTTCCTTGTCCCTGTGTCCAAATTTGCACATTATCATTCTCTTCAGAACCAACAAAATACAAGGCTTGCTTTGGCTTGGCAACATAATTAAAACTAATATTATTTGTTCCTTTTTTGAAAGCGGACATCAATAAAATTTGCTTTCCATTAGTAGTAAATTGAATTTCTTTTTGATTCAATTCTACATCTGAAAAATCCATATTTTGTGCGTCAATTTTTATGGTATCTACTGGTTTTAAAACATCAAACCAATAACTAATTGTTCCTCTTACCGATTTATCTTTAGCATTAATTGTTATTTGTCCATGAACAGTTTTAAAATCTACCGACTGGGTTTGTTGGGCGAATGTTATTGCAGATAGTAGTAGGAAAAGGTATTTCATTGATTACAAAGGTTAAAACTGAGATTTCCAAAGTTACAAAGGTTTGCCAAACTAATAGAACAAATTTTGTAAGTTTACCCACAGAAAAACCTCAAGAAAACCCATTGAAAAAGAAAGCCCTATTTAATTGGAGCAGCGGAAAAGATTCTGCGCTTGCCTTATACAAAACATTCCAAAATTCAGAATTCGAAATTACCTGTTTGCTTACCAGCGTAAACCAGCAGTTCCAACGTATTTCTATGCATGGTGTTCGGGTGGGATTATTGGAACAACAAGCCAAAAGTATTGGATTGCCACTTGAAATCATGCAAATTCCTGAAATGCCCACAATGGAAGTCTATGAGAAAGTCATGCAGGAAACATTGTCAAAATTAAAAGACCAAGGCGTTACACATTCTATTTTTGGAGATATATTTCTGGAAGATTTACGCAAATACCGAGAAGGCAAATTAGCCGAAATAGGTTTCGAAGGTGTTTTCCCGCTTTGGAAAATTCCAACGCAAGATTTGATTCAAGAATTTATAAATCTGGGTTTCAAAACGATTGTTGTTTGTGTAAACGAACGATTTTTAGACAAAAGCTTTGTAGGTCGTGTTATCGATCAGGATTTCATTAACGATTTACCTGAAAACGTGGATGTATGCGGAGAAAATGGCGAATTTCACACGTTTACTTTTGATGGCCCGATTTTCTCTAAACCGATAGATTTTGAAATTGGAGAAGTTATTTATAGAAAATACGAAAAGCCAAAAGAACAAGATTCCTCTAATACCGCTTGTGACACGAGTGCTTCTGATGCGTATGATTTCGGATTTTGGTACTGTGACTTAATAGCAAAATAATTTTCAATAAAAAACTCCGAAGTCATGTTAGACAACGGAGTTTTAATTTTTTTAGATAATCCTAAAGAAGGTTTTAATCCAATTTTGGTAAAGAAAAACTATCAAAAACACTTTTTTCTTTCATAAGAGCTTCAATTTCATTTGATTTTCTAGGTGCTTCTCCAGATAAATTAACAGGACCATTAGCTGTAATTAAAATATCATCTTCGATTCGCACTGCTATTCCCCACCATTTTTTATCACAATCGCTTCCGTTAGGGATATAAATTCCCGGTTCTACCGTGAGCACCATATTTTCTTCAAAATTATTATACAAACCTGGATCATGAACATCTAACCCAATGTGATGTGAGGTCCCATGCGGAAAATACTTTCTAGATTCATCTGCTGTTTTAGTAATTCCTAATTTGATTAAACCATCACTGATTATTTTACGTGCCGCCACATCAGTAGCGCTGATACTGTTTCCAATTTTTGCAGTGGCAATTCCTGCTTCTTGAGCATCATAGACTAAATCATAAATTAGTTTTTGCTCGCTAGAGAATTTTCCGTTCGCAGGAATAGTTCGAGTTACATCCGCACTATAACCATGATATTCAGCCCCTAAATCCATTAGAACCAAATCATTTTCCACTTTCATTTTGCTGTTTTCAATATAATGCAATACACAACCATTATTTCCGGCTCCCACGATTGATGGATAGCCTTCAAACTCACTACCATACTTTTTATACACAAATTCATGTACACCTTGTATTTCACTTTCAGACATTCCCGGATGCATCGCTTTCATAATTTCACGTTGTCCCATTGCTGAAATTCGAACCGCTTTGGTAAGCAAAACCATTTCTTCTTTGGATTTTTTCTCACGCAAACTCGCCATGAAAGTTATAATCGATTTGGTATCGGTATTTGCTTTTTTTGCAGTAATACTTTTTTTAGTATTAATTTCATTTTGCAAATTAGAATCGGCTTGCTTTTCTACTTTTACATCATATCCAATTTGAGTTTTAAAAGCTTCAATCAATTTGTATAAATCGGCTTTATCCCGTTTTGAATTTCGGCTATCATTTTCAAATTCCTTAAATAGCACATTGTTAAAACTCATATAATCAATCCCAGAGTTGAGAAACTCTTTCCCGTTTAGCGCTACCTCAAAACCTAAATCTTTTTTAGCCCCTTCTGTTCCTAAACGTATTCCGGTCCACTGCTCCGCTTTTGGATTTTTTTCCTGAACGTAAAGCATTTCATTATAGGTTTTTCCATCTTTATCCGTTTGATTATTCGAAAAAACTACTAAAACACAATTCGGTTCTTTGTATCCGGTTAAGTAATAAAAATCAGGATCTTGATGGTACACATAATCAACATCATTAGCTCGGTTGCGAACAGGATTTCCAAAAAATACTGCCACACTATTATTTGGCATTTTTTTACGCAAAGCCTCTCTACGTTCTTTGTGAAATTGAGCCGATAAGTAATCGTTTGGAGTTCCATTTTGAGCAATCGAAGTACAGACAAAAAGTACTGTGAGGATAAAAGAAAGTCTAAAAGTCATCTGTTTATAAGTTAGGTTTTAAATGCTACAGCTACGCTTCTGTATTGTTAATTAGAAGTAAATGTAAATAATTTTGTGTTTATTATGTAACTTTTTCATTCAGAATTGTTTGTTATTTAAGTCTAAAAAAAGAGAAAGAGCACACAAAAGTTAAAAAACTTCGAGTACTCTTTTCAAAAGTGCCACATAATCCTAGAATTAACCCTAACCAAATCTTATGAAAAATGTTGTAACCTGCACTTATAATTTACTTTTTGTATTCTAATCCAGGCCCATCACAGTTTTTCCAAGTATTTGACAAGTTGTTGTTATCCGTAAAATAAAGTATCTCTTTTTGATTTCCATAACAGCTGCCTATAAGCTCACTATCATTGGGATATATTAATTCTAAATACATTCCGTCCGAATGACTTGTAGCAGCGTAAGTTCCCGAAATGGTAATTTTAATCCCATTTCTTTCTCTTGATTTTGTAAATGTTCCATTAGTGTTGAACAAATAAAACTCTTGCCATTCCATAGCTGTGCCCATCGTTTCGGAATTAGGAATAGAACCCGACATTTTTACCAAAGTCCATTTTCCATGATAACCCATACTATCCGTTGCCACGGAATCCTTTGAACAGGAATTAAAAATAGAAAGGAAAGTAACAAGAATGACAAAATGTTTCATGTATCCGTTTTTATAACTATTAGTTGGATAACAATAATCATAAAAGGTTGCGTCAAATTATAATTATTTTTTTCTAAGGTCAAAAAGGGTTTAAATTGGTATTATTTATTGATTCGTTGTCATGTATAAATGAAACGCCGCAGATTCTCTGATTATAAAAAAATCAGGGAATATGCGACATATTTTTTTACTTGAAAAGCGTTTTATTTTATCTTTCCTCGTACATTTTCAGCAACTGCGTCACGGTATTCCAGTTTCGGATAGTTGCGGTAACATTCAGTTTTTTCTCGATGTATTTTTGATCAAATCTAGTTTTCCCAGCTCCAACAGCGTATTTAATAAATATTCTGCTGCCATCAATACTAGCTTCATCCGGCTTGAATTGACTAATTTTCAAATCATTTATACTGGTGCTTTGTAACGCTGTAGAAATAAACGCCACGTATAATTTTTTAATGTCTATGTCTTTTTCTTTCAAAAAGGGATTGTTATTGAAACACGCTTCTAAATCCGTAGAGCTTATAACCACAACAGGCACTTCATGACCAAAAGCCTTGAAAATTTCCTGCTTTATTTTGAAACCAACAGCTGCAGCATTTTCTTCTTCGGTATCCACAAAAACATTTCCTGATTGTATATACGTTTGCACATTTTGAAAACCAATGGCTTCCAAAGTCGTTTTTAGTGCCTCCATTTTTATCATACTGTGACCGGAAACATTTATACCACGGAGTAATGCGAGATGAGTTGTCATTATTTAGCTTTTTATTTTGCGAAGATATTGTGTTTGGAGCAGAATTCGTAATTTAATTAATTGGGATTACTGATAAAAATAAGCTCGCTCAAGAAGACTTAAGCGAGCTTATTTTTATAGTTTTTTATCTTTAGCAAAGTTGTCGATTGTTGCCATTGCTAGCAAGGAATAAATTCAGTATCAAATTTGCACCTTTATAACAACTTTTTTTACTTTAGAAATCTGATCCGCTTTTACACAAGGTCTATGAAGATCATCCGGGAAAAATATAGTAAACATTCCTTCTTCTACTCTAATTAAAGAGGAGTCACCTTCATAGAAAGAATAATCTTTTTCTTCATCCGTAAGGATCAATTTTTGATTTTTTTTAGTCGTAACTCCCATCAATTCAACTCCTTTTATCACATATTGAATATCGATATACTTCGTATGTCCTTCTAACTTACAATCTTCAGCTTCCTTGGTGTCATATTCTTGTACAATTGCAAAAACAGCATCATTGTCAATTTGATATTTACCCGACTCTATTTGAGTTAAATCGGTGTTTCTAATAAATTCAAATCCTTTAGCGATTCTTTCGCTCAGGTTCTCATATAGTTTATAATTTTCAATTTTATCTAGTATCATTTTATATTTTTAATTGATCAGTAAGTTGTCACGATAAACTTTTTTATTTTTGCGAAGATATTGAGTTTAAGTCAAAAAACACAATTTCGCTTTTGATTAAACTTATGTTTAATTTTAAAATTTAACCATTAATATTAAATAAAATTAAGTTTTGAAACTCTTAAAGTTAACAAAATTCAACTTCATAATATCTTAGCAAAAAAAAATTAAATTAGTTATTCGTTTGATAATTGTAATGAAATAAGTAAGTTTGATGTTGAAATATATTTAAGTGCCGGATTTAAACAAAATTTATCTTTTTAGAATGTTACACATAGACAATATTAGTCATGTGTGGCAATATGGAATAACAAAAATAGATTCAATTAATGCAAATGTTAATTATCAACCTATTGGAGATGGAAGTTTAATAAGAAATCGAAATAGTTTCTTAATGCCAAACGGCAAAACTATTGGAAATTATATTCCTTTTTATTTTTGGAATAGAATGCCAATGTTGTACGTGATTCAAAATGGATTTAATGGCGTTAAAGCTACAAAAGCGGAAGATATTGTATACTATGTAACCTCTGTTTCGCAGATAATACAACATGGGATAGATTATGTATTTAGTGATGGTCATGCAGTAGATAGTTTTAGCAGTTTTTATTTACCAATAAATGTATCGAATATTGATACATTAATCGATTTAAAAGCTATTAAAGATTCATATTGGAAGACGATAATGATTTAGATAAAAAAAGACGAAAAGAAGCAGAATTTTTAGTCGCCAGTGACATACCACATTCTGCGAGTAATATTTTTGCAGTTTATAATCAAACTGCAAAAAACAAACTTCTTCAATTAGGAATACCAGATGATAAAATTTTAATAAAAAGCGAATTCTATTTTTAATATGTTAAAATTTGTAAAAGGGAATTTATTGGAAAGTGAAGCAGAAGCTTTAGTTAATACCGTAAATACTGTTGGAGTTATGGGTAAGGGAATTGCGTTGCAATTTAAAAATCAATTTCCTGGAAACTATAAAATTTATATTAAAGCTTGTAAAAACAATGAATTTAATATAGGTGAATTATTAGTCACTGAAGAGCATTCTCTTTTAAATGGAAATAAAATAATAATTAATTTTCCTACGAAAAATGATTGGCGTAAACCATCAGAATACGACTATATTGAAAAAGGATTAATAAAACTTGCCGAGTTAATCAAAAATAGAAATATTAAATCAATAGCAATTCCTCCTTTAGGCTCAGGTAATGGCGGTTTAGATTGGAATAAAGTTCGTCGAATGATGGAATATTATCTAAGAGATATAGATTCAGATATAATAATATTTCAACCAAATAATGCAATAGAAGAAGTTTTAAAAAAAGAACGTGTTAAGTTAACACCTGCAAGAGCAATGTTATTGGCTGTTTTATTTGATTTAGTAAGAAATGGTGAATTTGTATCAGAATTTGCAGCTGAAAAAGTAGCATATTTTTTACAGCGTTTTGGCGCAAGAGAATCTTTTAAATTAGATTTTACACCAAATTTTTATGGTCCATATTCCGGAAAAGTAAAACATGTATTATATTATTTGAATGGAAGTTATATAACCGGTTATAGTTCAAAAGATAAAAAGCCCTTTGAGGAAATTTTTTTAAGAGCAAATACAGAAAAAGAAATATTAGATTTTTTGAATATGTCTGAAAATCAAAATCATAAAATAGTCGTTGACAAAACCAAAAAATTCTTAAATGGGTTTTATTCTTCATTTGGTCTAGAATTATTATCAACAATAGATTTCATAATAGATACTAAAAAGACAAAATCAGAAGAAATTATTATAAATCATTTAGAACAGTGGAGTGAAAGAAAAAAAATGTTATTTAAAAACCCAAAATTTATAAAAATAGCAATCAATAATATAGAAAAACATCATAATCTTTAATTTATATTTATTAAAGTAGAAAAATCTTTAAATACTGTTTAAAAGATAAATTCTAAGTCTTTGATTTTTTTTATGTTTTTTAAATAACTCATAGAAAATAATTAAATATTACAAATTTACCTATCCAAGCATTCCCATTTCAGAATTTCCAAACAAAAAACTACTTTCGCTCCATCAAATTAAAAACCTGTTGTAATCCGCATTTTGCTTTTGCAAATCCGTTTCATCCGTGTCCAAAGAAATCTAAATGCAAAACCTCCTACTCACTCCCATAGAATACCTAAAAGGCGTTGGTCCCAATCGGGGCGAATTGCTGCGTAAGGAATTGGGGATTTATAAGTACGTGGATTTGGTTAATTTTTTTCCAAACAGATACATTGATAGGACGCGGTATTACAAGATCAACGAACTGCAAAACAATAGTGCCGAAGTTCAGATTATCGGTAAAATCATCAATATCAAAACCGTGGAATTTGGCAGGAATCAAAAACGGTTGGTAGCGACTTTTGTGGATGATACGGGCCAAATGGAACTCGTTTGGTTTCAAGGACACAAATGGATTGGAGAGAGTTTAAAGCTCAATGAAATCTGTGTGATTTTCGGGAAATGCACCTCTTTTGGAAATGCTTTCAATATGGCGCATCCAGAAATTGAGTTAATGACAGAGCACGAACAAAGCCTGCGTTCAGCTATGCAACCCGTTTATCCTTCAACAGAAACCTTGACGAATCGCGGGATTTCGAACCGGGTGATTAATAAACTGATGCAGCAATTGTTTCTGGAAACACAAGCGTTGTTCACGGAAACTTTACCAGATTATTTAATCAACGAATTAAAACTGATTCCTAAAAAAGCAGCTTTATTCAACATACATTTTCCAAAAAGCGCAGATGTTTTGGCGAAAGCCAAATTCCGATTAATATTCGAGGAATTGTTTTTTATTCAGTTGCAATTAATAACAAAAAACCTGATTCGGAAGCATAAAATAAAAGGACATCCGTTTGCAACCGTAGGCGAATATTTCAATGATTTTTATCAGAATCATTTGCCTTTTCAATTGACAAATGCCCAAAAAAGAGTAATCAAAGAAATACGAACCGACATGGGCAGCAACGCCCAAATGAACCGTTTACTGCAAGGTGACGTAGGTTCCGGAAAAACCATTGTGGCTTTTATGAGTATGCTTTTGGCACTCGATAATGGCTTCCAAGCGTGCTTAATGGCACCCACGGAAATTCTAGCAAATCAGCATTTTATTGGTTTATCCGAATTGGCCGAAACTTTAAATATAAATATTAGAATCCTAACGGGTTCCACCAAAATAGCGCAACGCAGAATCATCCATGAAGAACTGGAAAACGGTGCGTTACATATTCTCATCGGAACGCACGCTTTACTGGAAGACAAAGTAAAATTTAAGAATTTAGGCTTAGCCGTGATTGATGAACAACACCGTTTTGGCGTAGAACAACGCTCTAAATTGTGGAAAAAAAATACAATTCCGCCACACGTTTTGGTGATGACTGCCACTCCTATTCCCAGAACTTTAGCGATGAGTTTGTATGGTGATTTAGACATCTCAGTGATTGATGAATTGCCACCGGGAAGAAAACCGATTCAAACCGTTCACCGTTTTGACAGCAACAGATTGAAGGTTTGGAAATTCCTGCGGGACGAAATTGCTTTGGGCCGTCAAATCTATATTGTTTATCCGTTAATTCAGGAATCCGAGAAAATGGATTTCAAAGATTTAATGGACGGTTACGAAAGTATTTCCAGAGATTTTCCGTTGCCGCAATATTCGATTTCAATCTTGCACGGAAAAATGAAACCGGCAGATAAAGATGCCGAAATGAAACGCTTTTCGGAAGGAAAAACCAATATTATGGTCGCCACAACGGTAATTGAAGTTGGCGTGAATGTTCCTAACGCCAGTGTGATGATTATTGAAAGTGCGGAACGGTTTGGATTATCACAATTGCACCAACTTCGGGGTCGCGTGGGTCGTGGTGCGGAGCAAAGTTATTGCATCCTGATGACGAGCCATAAATTGAGTTCTGACAGTAAAACTAGAATGGAAACGATGGTGCAAACTAATGATGGTTTCGAAATTGCCGAAGTCGACTTGAAACTTCGTGGTCCCGGCGATTTAATGGGAACGCAACAAAGTGGTGTTTTAAATCTTCAAATTGCCGATTTAGTAAGAGACAGGGATACTTTGGCATTAGCCAGAAATTATGCTTTAAAATTACTTAAAGAGGATGCTGGAATGCAAAAACCGGAACATGCCGCTTTGAGAGCTATTTTCATAGAAATGACCAAAAAGAAAAACATTTGGAATTATATTAGTTAAATAAATATAGGAAATACATTTCTTAAATGTTTAAAACTATCATTAATTCCTCCCCAATGAATTAATTCTCCGAAAAATGTTTCTTTTTTCAATTACTGATTAAACCATTTCATCTTTTAAAAGTCTTATTTTCAATAGTATTGTGGGTATTTCTATTAATTTGTGAATACTATTTTTTGTTAATATTAATATTTGTATGTACAAACGTTAAATAAAAATTAACAAATCCACTAATCTCAGTTCTATAACCTAAATTTGTTTTTTAACTAAAAAACTGATACTTAATCCTACTTTATACCATAAAAAATGAAACTAAAATACCTTGTTTACACCTTACTACTTGTTGGAATTGGTAGTTTTATTGCCTATCGAATTTCAACAAACATTTCCAAAAATGATAACTCAAAAGATAAAAACGGGAAAGACAAACCCATGAACGTAAGTGGGATAATTGTTAAGACGCAAACTTTTGATAATAATCTGTCGCTTTCTGGATCTATTGAAGCAAATGAACAAGTAGAAATCAGAAGTGAAGTTTCTGGTATTGTTGAAGGTATTTATTTTCAGGAAGGCAGTAATGTCAGCAAAGGACAAGTACTTTTTAAAGTGAATGATATTGAGCTAAGAGCGCAATTGAGACAAATGACCACCAAAGAGGGTTTAGCATCCGAAAACGAAAGAAGAGCCAAATTATTATTGCAAAAAGAGGCCATCAGTCAAGAAGAATATGATGTTGCCAAAGCAGATTTAAGATCGGCACAATCACAAAGTCAACTGATAAAAGCTCAAATATCAAAAACATCCGTAAGAGCACCATTTTCAGGAAAAATAGGACTGCGTTCTATTTCGCCTGGAACGTATATCACACCAACTATTCTAGTAGCAAAATTGGTAAATATTGGTAAACTAAAAATTACTTTTTCGATTCCTGAAAAATATGCAACTCAAGTAAAAACAAATACGCAATTAACTTTTACTATTTCAGGTTCACCTGAAAAATATAATGCTAAAGTTTATGCCATCGAGCCAGGAGTTGAAGTAGCAACAAGAACATTACAAGTTCGAGCAATTGCAGAAAACAGAAACGGCAAATTATTACCGGGAACATTTGCGAATGTTGAATTGCCTTTGGATATCATTAAAGACGCCATTGTAGTTCCTTCTGAAGCTATTATTCCAGTACAAAACGGGAAAAAAGTTTTCATCTCAAGTAATGGAAAAGCTAAAGAAGTAATGATAGAAACCGCAACAAGAACCGATGCTTCTATTCTGGTTCTTTCAGGATTGAAAGCTGGAGATACTGTTTTGACAAGTGCTGTAATGTCATTAAAAGATGAAATTCCTGTTAAGGTGAAAGTTAAGTTATGAGTTAATAAATTATGATTTATAATTTATTGTACCTAAAATATAAATCATAATTAAGAAGCAACAATTCCTAATTCATAATTACTAATATATAATTCAAAAAATGAGTTTATCTACTACAAGTATAAGAAGACCCGTATTTACCATTGTCATTAATTTAGCAATTGTATTATTTGGTCTTATTGGATATAGCTTTCTGGGAGTTCGTGAATTTCCTTCGATTGACCCGGCCCAAATTTCGATTCGGACAAACTATGCCGGAGCCAATTCAGATATCATTGAATCCCAAATTACTGAACCGCTCGAAAAAGCCATTAACTCAATTGACGGAATCAGAAACGTTACTTCTTCGAGTGCCCAAGGAAGCAGTAATATTACAATCGAATTTAATTTAGATAAAAATCTGGAAGAAGCTGCCAATGATGTGCGTGATAAAGTGTCTCAAGCCGTCAGAAGCTTACCGCAAGATATTGATGCTCCTCCAGTTGTTTCTAAGGCTGATGCCAATGGAGATGCCATTATTTCGATGACGGTACAAAGTGATACCCGAAATGCATTGGAACTTAGTGATTATGCCGAAAATGTAATTTCCCAACGATTAGAAACGATTCCAGGAGTTAGTGGTGTCCAAATTTGGGGACAAAAACGATACGCGATGCGCTTGTGGATTGACCCTGTGAAATTAGCGTCTTATGGCTGTACGATTTCGGATGTTCGAGATGCGTTGAATAAACAAAATGTGGAACTCCCTTCCGGAAAACTGACTGGGAAAAATACAGAACTTACCGTTAAAACCGTTGGAAATCTATCCAAGCCTGAAGAATTTAACAACATCATTATACGTTCAGTTGGTGAAAAAGTAATTCGCTTAAGCGATATTGGAACAGCAAGTTTAGGTCCTGAAAATACCGAGACTCAGATGACACAATCAGGCACTCCTTTAGTTGGTGTGGCTATTGTGCCACTTCCTGGAGCTAATTATTTAGACATTTCAGCTGCTTTTTATAAAGAATTCGAAAAATTAAAAAAAGACTTACCTAAAGATATTAAGTTAAATATCGCCATAGACAACACCATATTTGTAAAAAAATCAGTTATTGAAGTTGCCGAAACCTTAGGGATTTCTATCATTTTGGTAATTTTAATTATCTATTTATTCTTTAGAGATTGGGCTATTGCTTTCAGACCTTTAATTGATATTCCCGTTTCGTTGATTGCAACATTCTTTATTATGTGGCTTTTTGGATTTTCTATAAATGTATTGACTTTACTGGCAATTGTTCTTGCTACTGGTCTTGTCGTCGATGATGGAATTGTGGTAACCGAAAATATTTTCAAGAAAGTAGAAGAAGGCATGACGCCTATAGAAGCAGCAATAAAAGGATCTAATGAAATATTTTTTGCAGTAATTTCGATTTCGGTAACCTTAGCCGCTGTATTTTTACCTGTAATTTTCCTCGAAGGATTTGTTGGGCGGTTGTTTAGGGAATTCGGTGTGGTTATTGGTGCAGCAGTACTAATTTCAGCATTTGTATCATTGACCTTAACCCCAATGTTGAATGCCTATTTGATGAAAGGTGGTGAACAAAAAAAATCAAAATTCTATATTCGTACAGAACCGTATTTTGAAAAACTAAACAGTAGTTACGCTAGTGCTTTACAGCGTTTCATGAAAAGAAAATGGTTAAGTTTTCCTATTTTGATTGCTTGTTTTGGACTGATTTATTTGTTTTTTAATATTTTGCAAAAAGAAACTGCACCATATGATGACCGTAGTGGATTTGTAATGCGAATGTCAACTCCTGAAGGATCTACCTATGAGTATACCGATCGTTTCATGCAGGAAATGTCAAAATTAGTAGATGATTCCATTCCTGGAAAAAAAGTGAGTTTAGTGATTACTTCACCTGGATTTGGATCTTCGTCTGTGAATAGTGGATTTATTAGGGTTTCTTTGGTAGAACCAAACGAAAGGAAAGATTCTCAGAAAGAGATAGCAGAAAAATTGACTAAATGGTCCAAACAATATCCTGATGCAAAAACCTCGGTAATTGAGCAACCTACAATCGCTGTAAACAGACGTGGAGGCTTACCGATTCAATACATCATTCAAGCTCCAAACTTTGAGAAATTAAGAGAAAAAATTCCAGTATTTATGGATGAAGTGGGTAAGAATCCAACTTTTGCAGTAAGTGATGTAAATTTAAAATTCAATAAACCAGAAGTCAATGTAAGTATCAACAGAGAAAAAGCGGAGAGTTTAGGAATATCTGTGATCGATATTGCACAAACCCTACAGCTTTCTTTAAGTGGTCAACGTTTTGGTTACTTTATGAGAAATGGAAAGCAATATCAAGTAATTGGACAATTTAATCAAGAAGACCGTTCAAAACCATTGGATTTAACTTCAATGTATGTCAAGAACAATAAAGGGGAATTGATTCAAATGGACAATGTGGTAACCATTGAAGAAAAAAGTAATCCTCCACAATTGTATCATAATAACCGCTATATGTCGGCAACTATTTCTGCTGGTCTTGCTCCAGGCAAAAGTATTAGCGACGGTATTGATGCCATGAATGAAATAAAAGCCAAAGTTTTAGACGATACTTTTACTACCGATTTAGGTGGTGAGTCACGAGATTATGTAGAAAGCAGCTCGAATACTTCTTTCGCATTTGGTTTGGCTTTACTATTGATATTTTTAATTTTGGCAGCCCAATTTGAAAGCTTCATTGATCCGTTTATTATCATTTTAACAGTACCAATGGCCGTTGCCGGAGCATTATTCTCCTTATGGCTATTCAACCAAACCTGGAATATTTTCAGCCAAATTGGAACCGTAATGTTAATTGGTTTGGTAACCAAGAACGGAATTCTGATAGTCGAATTTGCGAATCAGCTACGAGAACAGGGAAAATCTAAAATTGATGCAATTTTAGAAGCTTCAGAAGCCAGACTTCGTCCAATTTTAATGACCAGTTTAGCTATTTCATTAGGGGCTTTACCTATAGCGATGTCGCTTGGTGCAGCTTCAACCAGTAGAATTGGAATGGGAGTTGTGATTGTTGGCGGAACTATTTTCTCTTTGGTTTTAACATTATTCGTTATCCCAGCCATGTATTTAATGTGGTCGAAAGCCAGAAAACATTATCCTGAATTTGATCACATCGAAGAATATGAAAAAGCAGTAAAATAACATATTTCCTTTTTCATTTATATCAAAAAACTTAAATGAACTTAAACATCTTATATGTTTTAAAACATATAAGATGTTTAAGTTCATTAAAAAAAATAAATACTTTTTTAACTCTTTCAAATATTTTTTTGTTTGCAAGAATTTAATGATCTTAAAAAGATATTGAATTATGATGAATACCAAATTACTATTAAGAAGTTTAATTTTGATACTCTTTTGTATTGTCAAAGCCAATGCTCAAGAAGTATTAACGGTTGAAGATGCCGTAAAAATTGCATTGGAAAACAATTATGAAATCAAAATTGCATCGAACAATCTATTAATAGACAAGACCAACGTAAGCTCAGGAAATGCGGGAATGTTGCCAAAAGCTACGGCTACTATTGTAGACAATAATGGTATTCAAAACATTTCACAAACCCGATCAGACGGCACTGTTAACAAACTTGATAATGCTAAAAATAATAGTTTGACTTATGGTGTGGGTTTAGATTGGACTGTTTTTGACGGATTAAAAATGTTTGCAAAAATGGACCAATTAAAAGAGTTGCAAAAATTGGGAGAAGCCCAGTTAAAACTTACTATAATTACAAAAATAAGTGATGTCAATGCGACCTATTTTGATTTGGTACAACAACAACAGCAATTGTCAGCATTAGACTCAACAATTGTTATTTCAAATCAGCGATTGACTTTGGCACAAAACCGATTTACAATTGGAAAAGCATCAAAACTGGAAGTTTTAAATGCACAAGTGGATTTAAACACCGATAAAGTTACGCTATTGAGACAAAAAGAATTATTTACCAATACTAAAATTCTATTGAATCAAATTCTTGCCAGAGATACTAAAATTGATTTTAAAGTGGTTGATAGGATTGTTGTTGACAATAAATTATTGCTTGCCGAATTAAGCGCTTTGGCAGAAAAACAAAACCCGCAATTAGAAACCCAAATCATTAATAAAAGAGTTTCAGAATTGCAATTGAAACAAATAAAAGCGGCGCGTTATCCAACCGTAAAACTAAATACTGGTTATAATTTTTCTGATAGTCAATCCAGTCTTGGTTTTACCACACAATCTTCTGCCAGAGGATTGAACTATGGTTTTAGTGCTTCATTGAATTTATTTGATGGATTTGCACAAAACCGAAACGAAAAAATTAGTAAGATTCAAATTGACAATTCAAAAATAGCAATTGATCAACAAAATTCAGCACTAAATTCACAGTTAGCAACTTCCTATCAAACCTATTTAACCAATTTAGAATTGATTGCTTTAGAAGAAAAGAATGAAGCTATTGCCAAACAAAATTTGAATATCACATTGGATAAATTCAGAATTGGTACAATTACAACCTTAGAATTCAGAACAGCACAACTGAATTATGTCAATGCAAAAGTACGCTACAGCAATGCTCAATTTCAAGCTAAATTATCTGAAATTGCACTGAAAGAATTAGCTGGGAATCTCAGTTTTTAATTTAAATTTGGATAAAATTTTAGCCTAAATGATTTCATACAATACAAAAGACTGGTTTACTTTTATCTTTCGTTTCCATAAAGCAGACACCTTTAGAACCTTATTCCCAATAATGCTTGCCATCGGCGCTTATTCTGGAATTATAGGGTATTTAGAAGTCGAATACTGGCAATTAGCAGACAACAGTTACGTGAAGAATATTACCATCATGCACGGAATGTTGGGTTTTGTAATTTCATTATTGTTAGTTTTCAGAACCAATACAGCCTATGATCGCTGGTGGGAAGGACGCAAATTGTGGGGAAGTTTAGTCAATAACAGTCGGAATTTTGCGCTCAAATTATCGGTAATCTTACAGGATGAAAAAGATCGTAATTATTTTCGAAAAATGATTCCGAGTTATGCATCGATTTTGCATAAACATTTGAACGATACCGATACCAGCAAGCAATTATTTGACGATGTGGATTTAGATATCGACCATCACAAACACAAGCCCAATCAGGTAGCGCAAATGTTGTTTCAAAAAATCAATGATTTATATACTTCAAAAAAAATAACCGGGGACCAATTGATCATTTTAAATGCTGAAGTATCATCCTTCACTGATATTTGTGGTGCTTGCGAAAGAATCAAAAACACGCCTATTCCCTACTCTTACAGTGCTTTTATTAAAAAATTCATCTTCTTTTATGTGATGACTTTGCCTTTTGGCTATTCTTTCAGTCTTGGTTATTATGTAGCGCCGGTTGTCGTTTTTATCTTTTATGTTTTGGCCAGTTTAGAGTTAATTGCCGAAGAAATCGAAGATCCTTTTGGAACTGATGAAAATGATTTACCCACTCATAAAATTGCCCTAAACATAAAAAAACATGTGGAGGAATTAATTTAAAATGTGTTAAACTGTGTTCCAGTTCTAGTTATTTTCATTAAATTTAAACTTTGTCTTCTTTAAGTTTAAACTATGAATAACAATCGTGCTTTTATAAATCCACCGCATTTATCTAACGAGAAATCGTTGAAAACATTAGTAGAAAATAGAACTGTTTATTCCTTAAACCATTGTGAACTGAATCTTTTCGAAACCTATGAATCTTCTGCATTAGTGCCTTTGAAGTTTAATGATTTGGTCGTGACAAGCATGTTAAGAGGCAAAAAAGTAATGCATCTTTTTGATGATCCAGGCTTTGATTATTTACCCGGCGAAACCGTTGTTATTCCTTCGAATGTGGAAATGAAAATCGATTTTCCTGAGGCTACAAAAAGTAATCCTACGCAGTGTTTGGCTTTGGCGATAGACCAAACTAAAATTATCGATACACTCCAATTCTTAAACGAACGGTATCCAAAAGAAGGCAATTCTCAATTCTGGCAATTGAACTACCAAAATTATTTCTTCTATAACAATGTAGAACTGGCAACGACTATAAACAAATTGATCAAAGAATGCATGAGTACTTCGATTACCAAAGATGCTTTGGCCGATTTGACTTTGCAAGAATTATTAATTCGAATTATTCAAACGCAAACTGCAAAAGCAATTGATGACGGTTTATTTACAGATCCCAAAAATCCTATTACCCAAGTGGTAGAATTCATCCGATTGAATTTGAAGGAAAACGTCAGTATGAAACATTTGAGCGAAAAAGCATGCATGAGCACCACTTCTTTTTACAGACTTTTTAAAAGAGAATTAGGGATGAGTCCAATAGAATTTGTAATCCGCGAAAAGATAAGATGCGCCAAACAATTGCTCAAAAACCCTACGATACAAATCAATGAAGTTTGCTATTTATCTGGATTTGAAGATTCCAATTACTTTATTCGGTTATTTAAAAAATATGAAGGAATTACCCCTAAACAATATCAATTGTTATATGTAATAAACTAGATATTATTCAATATATTTTAGAGGCTCAAGCGATTTTTCTTCTTGTGGTGTGAAAATTCGGTATTCAATTCGGAATGTTTTCTTTAATGGCGTTTCCAAAGAAAATCCGCCTGCTCCAAAAGCATCCATTACATCCAAAGTAAAATGAGCGTGTTTCCAATATTCGAATAAATCCTTATCCACCCAGAATTCGGTGTTTTCTATTATTCCAATACATACATCGCCCATTCTCTGGTAGAAACCGCCTTTTTCAAAACATTGTGGTTGTGTTCCCTCACAACATCCTCCTGCTTGATAAAACATCAAGTCTCCATGTTTATCCTGTAATATTTTAATTAATTCTATTGCTTTTTCTGTGGCATCGATTCTTCTTGTCATTGTATGTTTATTTAATAGATTGTCCGCTAAGTGAGGCTAAAATTTATTATACTTCTTAACCATTAAGAAGTATAATAAATTTTCTAAATAAAAAAATCTAATTAGTCGTAGTAACGGTTGGTATAATTTATTTAAAATAAAACCTGACAAATTATACAATCTGTCAGGTTTACGATTAACCAATAATCTGCAACTACTAAAAGAAACCTAATTTCTTTTTATCATAAGAAATCAACATGTTTTTTGTTTGACGATAATGTCCTAGCATCATTTTATGATTTTCACGACCAATTCCTGATTGTTTGTACCCTCCAAACGGAGCACCTGCTGGATAAGAATGGTATTGATTAATCCAAACTCGACCAGATTGAATGGCTCTTGGAACCTGATAAATTTCATGTGCATCACGCGTCCAAACTCCAGCTCCTAAACCATACATCGAATCATTTGCAATAGCAATAGCCTCTTCCGTTGTTTTGAAAGTAGTCACAGCCAAAACAGGCCCGAAGATTTCTTCCTGAAAAATACGCATTTTATTATGCCCTTTGAAAAGAGTTGGTTTGATATAGTAACCACCTGCTAAATCCCCGTTTAATTGGTTTTCTTCACCGCCAATTAACAATTCGGCACCTTCTTCTTTTCCTAATTTAATATAGCTCAGGATTTTCTCTTTTTGAACTAATGATGTCTGAGCTCCCATCATAGTGGTTCTGTCCAATGGATTTCCTAATTTAATTGCCGCTGTTCTTTCAATAACTCGGGCAATAAATTTTTCATAAATATCCTCATGGACTAATAATCTGGAAGGACAAGTACAAATTTCTCCTTGATTTAAAGCAAACATTACTGCACCTTCAATCGCTTTATCAAAGAAATCATCATCAGCATCTCCTACAGATTTCATGAAAATATTTGGGGATTTTCCACCTAATTCTAATGTTACTGGAATAATATTTTCGGTAGCATATTGCATAACTAAACGACCTGTAGGTGTAGAACCCGTAAATGCGGCTTTTGACACTTTTTTGTTAGTTACTAAAGCTCTTCCAAGTTCTGCGCCAAAACCATTTACAATATTTACAACTCCTGGAGGAAGAATATCACCTATCAATTCCATTAAAACTAAAATAGAAATTGGTGTGCTTTCCGCGGGTTTTAAAACTACGGTATTTCCTGCTGCCAACGCCGGAGCTAATTTCCAAACGGCCATTAAAATTGGGAAATTCCAAGGAATAATTTGTGCAATTACTCCCAAAGGCTCGCTTAAAGCAATAGAAACGGTTTGTGAATCCAGTTCTGCAATAGAACTTTCCTCTGCACGAATTACACCAGCAAAATATCTGAAATGGTCTATCGCCAAGGGAATATCTGCCGCTAAAGTCTCCCGGATTGCTTTTCCGTTATCTATGGTTTCAACGGTAGCAATGTATTCTAGATTATCTTCAATAACTTGTGCGATTTTATTCAATAAATTACTGCGTTCTGTAACAGATGTTTTTCCCCATGTTTGAAACGCTTCATGTGCTTTATCAACAGCCAAATCAATATCAACTTTAGTCGAATGTGCGGCTCTTGTAAATACTTTTCCATCAATTGGAGAAACAACATCAAAATATTTGCCACCGATTGGCGCAACAAATTTTCCTCCTATATAATTATCATACGTTGCCTTGAATTCAGGTCTTTTTACTATATTATCCATGTCGTTATATATTTTATTTTATCAAAAATAGTCTGCTATTCATCATTAGAATAGCACAATTCATTCAACTAGTAGCATTAAATTTTCATATGTGTTTTTTTAACGTTATTTTATTATTTTATTCTTATATATTTATATCTAATACTATTAAATCATTATTTTTACTACTCCTGAAATGTGACAAATCAGTTATAAAAAACCAAAAAAAATGTTTCTTACTCCAACCTGCAATCCTTATATTTGCACAAGAGACCGAAGGTCGAACTGACGAAGTAATCGCATTAAAATTGACAGATGAAAATATCTTACAACTGGTTAAAACAATTCATTAAAATAGACTGGAAATCCGAAGAAACAGCAGCATTGCTAACCGATTTAGGTCTGGAAGTAGAAATTGTTGATAAATACCAATCGGTAAAAGGCGGATTAGAAGGCATTGTTGTAGGACATGTCCTTACCTGCATCCAACATCCGGATGCCGACAGACTGAAAATAACTACTGTAGATTTAGGCAATGGTATTCCTGTACAAATTGTATGTGGCGCCAGTAATGTTGCTGCAGGACAAAAAGTACCCGTTGCTACAATTGGAACTACATTATATGATGCGGCAGGTGTGGCTTTTTCGATCAAAAAAGGAAAAATACGCGGACAGGAAAGTCACGGAATGATTTGCGCCGAAGATGAATTAGGTCTTGGTGAAAGTCATGATGGAATTATGATATTGGATGATGCGTTAGTAGCAGGAACTCCAGCTGCAACCGTTTTCAAGATTGAAAATGACGAAGTATTCGAAATTGGACTAACACCTAATCGTGCCGATGCTATGAGTCATCTTGGAACTGCCCGTGATTTAAGAGCGGGAATGTTACAAAGTGGTGTTAATGTAGAATTGATAACTCCATCAGTAAGTAATTTTAGAGTAGATAAAAGAATATTGAAAATTGATGTAGATGTAAAAGAAGTTAAACTTGCTCCTAGATATTGTGGCGTTACTATTTCTGGAATTACTGTAAAAGCGTCACCAGCTTGGTTACAAAACAGATTGAAAGCGATTGGAATAAATCCAAAAAATAATATTGTCGATGTAACCAATTATGTTTTACATGAATTAGGTCAGCCTCTTCATGCTTTTGATGCTTCAAAAATCAATGGCAAAATAATTGTAAAAACACTTGCTGCCGGAACTAAATTCATAACTCTTGATGATGTCGAAAGAACGTTACATGAGGAAGATTTAATGATTTGTGATGAAAAAGGACCATTGTGTATTGCAGGGGTTTTTGGTGGAAAAAAATCTGGAGTTTCAGAAAATACTACTTCAATTTTCTTAGAAAGTGCTTACTTTAATCCGGTAAGCATTCGTAAAACTGCCAAAAGACATCAATTGAACACCGATGCTTCTTTTCGTTTTGAAAGAGGAATTGATCCTACTATTACTGAATACGCATTGAAACGAGCCGCTTTATTGATTCAAGAAGTAGCTGGTGGAGAAATAACTTCGGATGTAATTAATGTATATCCAAAGAAAATTGAAGATTTTACTGTGTTTTTAAATTTTAGTAAAGTCGCTAAAATTATTGGTCAGGAATTACCAAAAGATACTATTAAGAAAATATTAGTTTCATTAGACATAAAAGTAAACAGCGTTTCTGATGCTGGACTGGGATTAACAATTCCTGCATATCGTGTGGATGTGCAAAGAGAAATTGATGTTATAGAAGAAATCCTTAGAGTTTATGGATACAACAACATTAATTTTTCGAAAAAACTAAACGCAACGGTTTCCAATTCTCCAAGAAACGAAGATTATAAAATCCAAAATACGATTGCCACACAATTAAATTCTCAAGGATTTAATGAAATGATGGCGAATTCATTGACTACAGCATCGTATGTAGCACTTTCTGATGTTTTAAATTCAGAGCATAACGTAACAATGCTTAATCCTTTGAGCAATGATTTAGCAACAATGCGTCAATCGTTATTGTTCTCTGGACTTGAAGCGATTTCCTATAATATTAATCGGAAAAATGCGGATTTAAAATTATTCGAATTTGGAAAATCGTACCATAATTTTCCTTCAGGTTATGAAGAACACAAACATTTGACTTTATTCCTTTCTGGAAACAGAAACCAGGAAAATTGGACAAGTGCTCAAAAACCATCCGATTTCTTTTTATTCAAAGGATATGTAAATGGTATACTTTCTAGATTAGGCATTCAAAAAACACAAAATTTACCGGTTACTTCCGATGTGTTTTCTGAGGGAATTGCAATTGGATTTGGTTCAGAGATTATCGTAGAATTGGGTGTGGTTAAAAAATCCATATTGAAAAGTTTTGGAATCAAACAAGAAGTATTTTTTGCTGATTTTAATTGGGCATTGATTCTGAAATTGATTGCTACAAAAATAAAGTATACGGAGATTCCTAAATATCCTGAAGTTCGCAGAGATTTAGCGTTACTTATTGACCAAAACGTAACGTACGATAGTATTTACAATATTGCACGCCAAACAGAAAAATCACTATTGAAAGATATTAATTTATTTGATGTTTACGAGGGTAATAATCTTCCCGAAGGTAAAAAATCATACGCCTTAAGCTTTACCATTCAAGACAATTCAAAAACGTTAACGGATGCTCAAATTGATAAAATCATGGGTAAATTGCAAAATAATTTTGAAGTAGAGCTTGGAGCAAGCCTTAGATAAAACCTATTTTATTTTATTAAAAGTCCCAATTCTAAATAGAACTGGGATTTTTTTTCACAAAAAAGTCCTGTAAAATTACAGGACTTTTTCAATTAACAACTTTCAACCTCTAATCAAAAAAACTATTGTTTTGGTAATACAACTGCATCAATTACATGAATCACACCATTTGATTGGTTTACATCGGCAATTGTAACTTTAGCAGAATTACCATTTTCGTCAGTAATGTATAAATCTTTTCCTTTCATCCAAGCGGTCAAAGTTCCGCCGCTAACCGTTTTTAGAGTAGCTTTCCCTTTTCCCATTTTAATAGCTTTTGCTATATCAGAAGCATTCATTTTTCCTGCTACTACATGGTAGGTAAGAATTGTTTGCAACATTTTTAAATTTTCAGGTTTCAATAATGTTTCAACTGTACCTTTTGGTAATTTATCAAACGCTGCATTTGTTGGGGCAAAAACGGTGAATGGACCTTTACTTTGCAAAGTTTCAACTAAACCTGCTGCTTTTACAGCGGCAACTAATGTAGTATGATCTTTAGAGTTTACGGCATTTTCAATAATATTTTTAGTTGGATACATCGCAGCTCCACCAACCATAACATTTTTTTGAGCGAAAGAAGTTGCTCCAAATACTAATGCAAATAATGCAATCGATAAAATTTTTTTAGTTTTCATAAAATCTATTTTTTAAGTTATATAATTTCATTTACGGTGTTCTTTTGCTTTTGGTTTTAAAAAAACCAAACTATTTCATAAGTAATTGATTTTAAGATATTTGTTTGTAAATAAATTTATTAGATAAACCATTTTATCGGATCTATTTTCAGAAAAATACCCGTTTTATTAGCTGCAAAATAGTTCTTTTGAAACGAATGCTTTAGCCCTGATAGGAATGGAAATCCTTTATGGTTTTTCTTTAAAACCATAAAGATTACTTCACTATAGATTCATTTTAATTGGAGTTCAGTGAACTTCGTTTGTAATAGATAGCAGGAAGTAGCTACTAAAAAATCTTTAAACAAAAAAAAAGCCACACATGACTGTGAGGCTTTCTATATTCAAAAAGTTTTAAGAAATTATTTTTTCTCTGACTTTTCCATTTTAGCTTTCAAGGCTGCTAATACATCATTGTTGTCTCCTAAAGTTGCAGCTGGTGCATTTGTAGATGAGTTTGAAGTAGAAGTGTTTTCAGTAGCTGTTTTTACATTTTTCTCTTCTTCTTCACGGAAGATAGCAGTGTGAGATGCAACTACTCTTTTGAATTCTTTGTTGAATTCAATTACTTTGAAATCAGCTGATTCTCCTTTTTTCAATTTCTTACCATCTTCTTTTTCAAGGTGACGAGTAGGAATGAAAGCAACGATATCATCTCCGAATTCTACAGTAGCTCCTTTGTCAACAATTTCAGAAATTTCACCTGTGTGGATAGTTCCAACTGCGAAAGAATCTTCATATTGATCCCAAGGATTAGCAGTAGTTTGTTTGTGACCTAAAGATAATTTACGTCCTTCAACATCTAATTCTAATACTACTACGTCAAGTTTTTCACCAACGTTTACAAATTCAGATGGATGTTTGATTTTCTTAGTCCAAGATAAGTCAGAGATGTAAATTAATCCATCAATTCCTTCTTCTAATTCTACGAAAATTCCAAAGTTTGTAAAGTTTCTAACGATACCTGTATGTTTAGAACCTACTGGGTATTTAGCAGTGATATCAGTCCAAGGATCTTGAGACAATTGTTTGATACCTAATGACATTTTACGGTCATCTCTATCTAATGTTAAGATAACAGCTTCAACAACATCACCTACTTTTACGAAATCTTGAGCAGAACGTAAATGAGTAGACCAAGACATTTCAGAAACGTGGATTAAACCTTCAACACCTTCAGCAACTTCGATGAAAGCACCGTAATCAGCGATTACTACTACTTTACCTTTTACTTTGTCTCCAATTGCTAATTTAGCATCTAGAGCATCCCAAGGGTGAGCGTTTAATTGTTTCAATCCTAATTGAATTCTTGTTTTCTCATCATCGAAATCAAGGATTACAACATTTAATTTTTGGTCTAATTCAAGAACTTCACTTGGGTGGTTAATTCTACTCCAAGAAAGGTCAGTAATGTGAATTAATCCATCAACACCACCTAAGTCAATAAACACACCATAAGAAGTAATGTTTTTAACAACACCTTCTAATACTTGTCCTTTTTGTAATTGACCGATGATTTCTTTTTTCTGGATTTCGATATCCGCTTCAATAAGCGCTTTATGAGAAACAACAACATTTTTGAATTCGTGGTTGATTTTTACCACTTTGAATTCCATCATTTTGTTTACATATACATCGTAGTCTCTAATTGGTTTAACATCAATTTGAGATCCTGGTAAGAACGCTTCAATTCCGAAAACGTCAACGATCATACCACCTTTAGTTCTGCATTTTACAAAACCATTAACGATTTCTCCTGTTTCGTTTGCCGAAATAACTCTATCCCATGATTTGATAGTACGTGCTTTTCTGTGAGATAATACTAATTGACCAGTTTTGTCCTCACGGATGTCAATTAATACTTCAACAGTATCACCTACTTTTAATGCTGGGTTGTAACGGAATTCGTTCAATGAAATAACACCTTCCGATTTTGCGTTGATATCAACGATAACGTCTCTATCTGTAATTCTAACAACTGTACCATCCACCACTTCTTCTTGATCAGTAGCGATAAATGTTTTTGAAACTAGTTCTTCGAATTCTAATAAGTTTTTCTCATCTACTGCATCAATACCTTCTTCGAAATTGTGCCAGTTAAAATTTGCTAAAAACTCTTCTTGTGATTTTACTTGTTCAGACATGCTGATTAAAAATTTGTATTCTGTATTCTCTCGAGTTTCTTAATGTGCTAGAAAACAACAGAAGTTGTTTGTATAATTAGTTGAACCCTAAAGGAAACTCTTATTCACCAAAAGGATTGCAAAAGTAACACATTTATCTTAAATAGCAAAATTTTATAGACAAGATAATAGATTGAGAATCAGGAGCACAACCTTTTTGGGTTTTATAGAACTTCCACTCCCGCTTTTTGTTGCAATCTCCCGAAAAAAATCGGGAGGATTTCCACTGCAATCGGGGCTAGTTATGACGTTTGAGGTTTTTAAGCAATAAAAAACCCGATACCTATTTAAAGCTATCGGGTTTCATGTAAAAGAAAAGGATTTTAATGCTTAATTTCTCCTAATACTTTTGGTCCAAATTTATCTTTAAAAACAAAAGGAAAAATGATGGCAAGTACTAAAGCATAAGAGGCAAAAGTGATCCAGATATGAAACCAGTCTTTACTCCCATCAGCCATAGTAAAATATTTTTGAATAATATAACCACTCGCAAAACTACCAATCAAGGCACCAAAACCATTTACCATCATCATAAACATCCCTTGTGCACTTCCTCTGATTTTTGAATCCGTTTGTGTTTCCACAAACAAAGAACCCGAGATATTAAAAAAGTCAAACGCCATTCCGTAAACAATGCAAGACATAATAATCATCCAAAGGCCATCTGACGGATTTCCAAAAGCAAACAATCCAAAACGCAATACCCAAGCCAGCATACTAAACAGCATCACATATTTAATACCAAATTTTCTAAGGAAAAACGGAATGGCTAATATAAACAGTGTTTCTGAAACTTGTGAAATCGACATGATTATTGCAGGGTATTTAACTGCAATTGTATTTTTATAGGCATCAACAGTAGCAAAATCGTGAATGTAAGTATCTCCATACGCATTGGTCAATTGTAAGGCAGCGCCCAATAACATAGAAAAGATAAAGAAGATAGCAAATTTTCGTTGTTTAAACAATTCAAAAGCATTCAATCCCAAAGCTTGTGCAAAAGAAGCACCTTTTTCTCCCTTGCACATTGGAGGACATTTAGGAAGTGTAAATGCATAAATTCCTAATAGCATAGAAACGATTCCTGCAATATAAAATTGATTTGCGGAAGTTTCATTATGCGTTAAACTAACCACCCAAAGCGCAATAATAAAACCTATGGTTCCCCAGATTCTAATAGGTGGATAATCTTTTACGACATCCATATCTTTTGCAATTAATGCATTATAAGCTACCGTTATTGACAAGGAAATTGTTGGCATGTAGAAAAACATGTTCACTAACATGACCCAGAAAAAAGTGGTAGGATTATCGACTTGAGGCAAATAAAATAAAGCTGCTGCTCCAAAAAAATGAAGCAAGCCATATAGTTTTTCAGCATTAATAAATCGGTCCGAAATAATTCCTGTTAAAGCCGGCATAAAAACCGAAGAAATTCCCATTGTTGAAAATATGATTCCAAATTCGGTTCCAGACCAATGTTTGTTATTAAACCAATACGCACCAATAGTAAGTAACCAAGAACCCCAAATAAAAAATTGAAGGAAGTTCATTAATACCAACCTATTTTTAATTCCCATAAAATGAATTGTTTTTTTAATTTAAAAAAGTAACAAGGCGTAAATCTAATATTAAAAAAGAAATCTACAAAAGATTAAAGTGTTTTAACAACTTCATCCACTAAATCCAAAACAACTTTAAATTGTTCTTCACGAGTAAGGTAAGAATTATCGATTTCAATAGCATCGTCAGCCATCACTAAAGGCGAATCCTTTCGGTGTGTATCAATATAATCGCGTTCTTCTACATTTTTTAATACTTCTTCATACGTAACTGAATCTCCTTTTTCCTGCAATTCATCAAAACGTCTTTGCGCTCGGGTATCTGCTCCTGCTGTCATAAAAATTTTAAGTTCTGCATCCGGAAAAACGATGGTCCCAATATCTCTACCGTCCATAACAATTGCTTTATCCTTACCCATTTCTTTCTGCTGCTCCACTAATTTGGCTCGCACTTCCGATATTTCAGCCACTTTACTAACAAAATTAGAAACTTCGATAGTTCGTATTTCCTTTTCAACATGGACATCATTCAAATACATTTCGGCAAAACCCAAATCAGGATTGAATTTGAACTGTAATTTTATACTTGGCAAACTGTTAATCAATGTTTCTTTATCAAAAGAATCCGCATTTATGTATCCGTTTTGCATCGCAAAAAAGGTAACGGCGCGATACATTGCTCCTGTATCTACATATACATATCCCAAGTGATTTGCTAGCTGTTTTGCTAATGTACTTTTTCCTGTGGATGAAAATCCGTCAATTGCTATGGTAATTTTTTTATCCAAAATAATGTTATTGCAAGTTAATAGTTAAACCAAATAAGCTCGTATTTCCCGCTAATGTATACTTCGAATACGAATAATTGAATTTTAATTTATTCATTTTTAATCCAAACCCTAAAGAGACTCCCGAAAAATTACGTTGTTCCAAAAGTCGTAATTCTTCTGCTCTTCGAAAATTATAACCTAATCGAATATTAAACGATTTTTTAGGAAAAAGCTCCACTCCCATAATTACATGGCGCAACGCATTATTTATTACTGATACTTTTTCTGCGGTGGAACTCCCATCAATTGAAGATTGGGCTCTTTCAGGATTAGAAAAAGCAATATTCCATTGTTGCAAATTTTCCAGTGTGAGATGCCAGCGAATCGGTACATTTTCTAATTCTTGTGAAACACCTGCTATAATTTCAAGTGGCAGTTTTTCATTAGTACCATTGTAGGTTGTAAATTGAGTTCCTATATTTCGTATTGCCAAACCCCAATTCACATCATTTCTTTCATCTATAAAAAGAGCACCAATATCAATCGCCCCTCCCAAAGAACTATAGCTTTCTAAAGTCGAAGAAATCAATTTAGCATTCGCACCTAAATAAATAGTTGTGTTAGGAATATTGTACGCATAACCTAGGGAAAGAGCAATTTCACTTCCTGTAAATGTGGATGTGGGCTGACCATTTTCATCGTAACCATCAAAATTACCATAATTTACATAATTGACACCAGCCTGAAAAGTTTGCAAATGACGGTCATAAGTATAAGCATAAGAAGCCGTTCCATACGTCACTTCTTTGAAATAACTTCCATAATTTAATGCCAGATGATTATCCATATCTGCATTCAATGTTGCCGGATTAAAATTGACCTGATTCACATCATCGTCATAAATTGTTACCGTTTTGCCTCCTAAAGCTGCTTGTCTTGGCGAAGTGACCAAGTTCAAAAACTGATAGGTGTACTTCCCTCCTATTTGACCGTAAGATACAGCGCAAATAAAAACTAAGGAGTATGATAAAAGTTTTTTTAGCATGCTTTAAATCGCGATTTATGTAAGGTAAAACGCAAATGCGAAGATAAAATTATAAATACAATAAACAGCAACTTTCAAACTCGTAATTATAAATAAAATTCCAAATTCAAAGCACTGCAGAACAGGTTTTGAAATTTGGAATTCAGATCTTATTACTTGTTATCTGTTATTTCAGATCTTTTGCATTTTTTACTTTTTGATCAGTCAAAGCATATTTAAGCACTTCGCTCATTTCTTTAACATAATGAAAAGTCAAACCTTCAAGGTATTCTGGTTTTATTTCATCAATATCACTTTTGTTTTCGTGACATAAAATAATTTCTTTGATATTGGCTCTTTTGGCTGCTAAAATCTTTTCTTTTATGCCGCCAACTGGCAAAACTTTTCCCCGCAAGGTGATTTCTCCAGTCATTGCCAAGTTTTTCTTAACTCGTTTTTGTGTAAACAACGAAACTAATGAAGTCAACATCGCAATCCCGGCACTAGGACCATCTTTTGGAGTAGCTCCTTCCGGAACGTGTAAGTGGATGTTGTATTTAGAAAGTATCTCCGAATCCAACCCTAAAAATTTAGCATTTGCCTTGATATATTCTAAAGCAATCATTGCAGATTCCTTCATTACCGTACCTAAATTCCCAGTAATTGTCATAGTTCCTTTTCCTGGAGAAAGTAACGATTCTATGAAAAGAATATCACCGCCGACAGAAGTCCAAGCCAAGCCAGTTACCACACCAGCAACATCATTGTTCTCGTATTTGTCTCTTTCTAATCTTGGAACACCCAATGTTTTTATAATATCTTCGTCAGTTACTTTCTTGTTATACGGTTCTTCCATTGCAACAGATTTTGCGGCATTACGAATTACCTGAGCAATCTTAGCTTCTAAACCACGAACTCCCGATTCACGTGTATATCCCTCTACAATTTTTTCTAATTGTTTTTTTCCAATGGTTAAATCTTTGGTAGTCAAACCATGCTCTTTCAATTGTCTTGGAAACAAATGCTGACGCGCAATTTCTACCTTTTCCTCAATTGTATAACCAGACATTTTGATGATTTCCATTCTGTCTTTCAACGCAGGTTGAATCGCAGCCATATTATTTGAAGTAGCAATAAACATCACTTTCGACAAATCATATCCCATTTCAAGAAAATTATCATAAAACGAATTGTTTTGTTCCGGATCTAAAACTTCCAATAATGCCGAAGATGGATCACCTTGATTACTATTCGATAATTTATCGATTTCATCTAAAACAAATACAGGATTTGAGGTTCCAGCTTTTTTTAAACTTTGGATTATTCTTCCCGGCATTGCGCCAATATAGGTTTTTCTATGTCCACGAATCTCAGCTTCATCACGTAAACCACCCAATGAAATTCTAACATATTTTCTACCTAATGCTTCTGCGATAGATCTTCCGATAGATGTTTTTCCAACTCCCGGAGGTCCTGTCAAACAAATTATCGGTGATTTCATATCATTTCGCAATTTTAAAACTGCCAAATGTTCAATCATTCTTTTCTTAACATCTTCAAGACCAAAATGATCTCTATCTAATATTTTTTGCGCTTTCTTTAAATCAAAATCATCTTTAGAATATTCATCCCAAGGCAATTCCAAAAACAACTCTAAATAGTTTCTTTGAATACCAAAATCTGGCGCTTGAGGATTCATGCGACGCATTTTAGACAATTCTTTTTCGAAATGTTTTTTAGTTTTCTCGTCCCATTTCTTAGTCAAAGACTTTTGCAACATTTCATCCATTTCCTCTTCCTGTGAAACACCACCCAATTCTTCTTGGATTGTTTTCATTTGTTGATGAAGGAAATATTCTCTTTGTTGTTGGTCTAAATCAAAACGAACTTTAGATTGAATATCGTTTTTCAATTCGAGTTTTTGCAACTCAATATTCATATAACGTAAAGTTTCTAAAGCTCTAATTTTCAACTCATTAATAGCTAATAAATCTTGCTTTTCTTTAACCGTTAAATTCATATTTGAAGTAACAAAATTGATTAAAAATGATTGACTTTCAATGTTTTTAATCGCAAATGTAGCTTCACTAGGAATGTTTGGACTTTCTTTTATAATTTGAATCGCTAATTCTTTGACAGAATCAAGAATTGCGATAAACTCTGTATCCTGTTTTTTCGGTCTTTTTTCTGGGACTTCTTTAATTTTTGCTGTTATATAAGGACTTTCGGCAATTACAGAATCAATTTCAAATCGCTTTTTCCCTTGAAGTATAACGGTGATATTTCCATCAGGCATTTTTAAAACCCTTAAAATTCGAGCTACTGTACCTATACTATGAATATCTTCTGGAGTTGGATCTTCATCTTGCTCATTTTTTTGAGCTACTACACCAATGATTTTACCTGCTGCATTGGCATCATTGATTAATTTAATTGATTTATCTCGTCCGGCCGTAATTGGTATAACAACTCCTGGAAATAAAACCATGTTACGTAATGGTAAAATAGGCAAAGAATCTGGCAATGCTTCGTTATTCATTTCCTCCTCATCTTCAGGAGTCAATAAAGGGATTAAATCAGCTTCAGAATCAAATTCTTGAAGTGACAGATTGTCAATAGTAAGTATTTTATGATTTGACATATATTATTTAAGTCTTTTTGTCATTAAAAATTTTAATTTGTCAAGCAAATATCAAGTATCATAGCAGTGATTTTAAATAAATCGATATATGACCTGATTAATTAGCTTAACACTAAAAGAGTCAATCATTATGCCAAAGTGAAAGTAAAATCGATTACATCTTCTTACAAATAAAGAAAAAATTTAAAAACAATAATTAGGAAAATAGCTGTTTTTTAAAGTATAAAAAACAAAAATCAGAAATGCTATTTTATGTTTTATTAATTCAAAGCATTGTTTTTGGGTACTCTTTTCAATAAAACAACACCTATTATAAAAAACACTCCTAAGAAAACTATCGCAAATCGCGGACTTCCGGTAATTTGGTCAATAATTCCATAAACCAACATTCCGATAACAATCCCAATTTTTTCGGCAACATCATAAAAACTGAAAAAGGAAGCCGTATCTTCTGTCTCTGGTAATAATTTAGAATAGGTTGAACGTGATAAAGCCTGAATTCCGCCCATTACGAGTCCTACTAAACCAGCCATAATATAAAAATGTATGGGTAAAGTTATAAAGTAAGCAGCTGCACATAATAAAACCCAAAAACAATTAATCACAATAAGTGTAGGAATGTTTCCAAACTTCTCTGAAGCTTTTGAGGTTAAAACAGCACCAACAATGGCTACTAACTGAATTAATAGAATACAAATAATTAAACCTGTTGTACTTTCACTTTTTGATGCCCAAGTAATTTCTTGTGCCCCAAAATAAGTAGCGATAAGCATAACTGTCTGAACAGCCATGCTATAAACAAAAAAACTAATGAGATATTTTTTTAAGACACTATTTTCTTCCAATAAATGCCAAACTTTTTTTAATTCTCTAAATCCATTAAAAACTAAAGCTTTAGTCGCTTTGCGCTCCGCATTTCTACTTCCTTTTGGTAAATAATAATACGTATATTGACTAAAAACAATCCACCATATTCCTACCATGATAAAAGAGTATCGCATGGCTTTCATTGCAGCTTCTCCTTTAGTTCCTGTTATACCAAAAATATCCGGCATCATGATCATGCCTAAATTGATAATCAACAATATAACACTTCCTATGTAACCATAAGAATATCCTTTGGCACTAGTTTCATCTTGTTGTTCAACAAAAGCAATATCAGGCAAATACGAATTGTAAAACACTAAACTTCCCCAAAAGCCAATCAAACCTAAAAAATAAAATAATAAACTGATATAAATATTTTCTAAACTAAACCAATACAATCCCACGCAGGATAAGGCTCCTAAATAACAAAAAAACTTCATAAAAGATTTTTTATTACCAACATAATCTGAGATTCCTGATAACAAAGGAGAAATTAGCGCCACTACTAAAAAGGCAAATGCTGTAACAAAACTAATCAACGCAGTGTTTTTGATACTAAAACCAAAAACAGATATATAATGATTCCTGTCTGAAAATAATGCTTCATAAAAAATAGGAAAGACTGCAGACGAAATGACTAATGGATAAACTGAATTTGCCCAATCATAAAAAGCCCAAGCATTTAATAATTTTTTACAGCCTTTTGGTAAATCTGCCATGTTTCTTTTTTTATGTTGCGAATTTATTTATTTTTTATTTAGTATGATTCAAAAAGTAACTAATTTGACGTTAATAAATCATTATTAACACATAATCAACTCTATATCATTACAGTTAAAATAAAAAAATAGGCTATTCTCGTTTGATAAGAATAGCCTATTTAAATCTTTGTTAATATAATAATGATAAACATCAAGAATGTGTTTTTATCTATAAATAACTCCAACTTTAGCAGCTGTTGCTTTCGCTTCCGGAATCAATGCTTTTAAATTTGCAATTCTGGTAGCATCAGATGGGTGTGTACTCATAAATTCTGGTGGTGCTTGTCCTGTAGACTGTGCTGCCATTCTTTGCCAAAATATTACTGCATCATCTGGATTATAACCCGCAATTGCCATCAATGTAAGTCCTATTTTATCAGCTTCACTTTCATGACTTCGGCTAAATGGAAGCATTACTCCTACTTGAGAACCTAATCCATAATATTGTTGCCACATTTGTTGTTTTTCGGCACTTTGACTACCAGTAGCAACTGCAACTCCTACAGCACCCAATTGTTGCAATTGAGCAGCACTCATTCTTTGTGCACCATGATTTGCCAATGCATGTGAAACCTCATGTCCCATTACCGTAGCTAACCCCGCATCATCTTTAGTTATTGGTAATATCCCTGAATAAACAACGATTTTTCCTCCTGGCATACACCAAGCATTTACTTCTTTACTATCAATTAATTTATATTCCCAACGGTAATCATTCAAATATTGTGATTGCCCTAAATAGGTCAAATATTTTTCTGCTGCTGCTTTAATTCGCATCCCAACTGTTTCTACTCTTCTTGCATCTGCAGTTCCGGTAATTACTTTATTCTCATTTAAAAAAGTTCCATATTGTTGAAACGATGATGGAAACAACTCACTGTTTGAAACAAAATTTAGACTTTTCTTTCCTGTAAGAGGATTTGTAGCACAAGAATAAACAAGTCCTAACGCACAAACTCCTAATAATAATTGTTTTTTCATAATTTTAAGTTTAATTAGTATACAAAAATACAAATAGTTATTAATTTTCTTTTTATATAATTAAATTCAAAAGTATCAACTTTTTTGTTTATTCTCCAATAATATGCAGCTCTGTAAATTCTTTATCTATGATTAGATAATTACCATTTTCAAAAGTTCTTTTATCAAATAAAATTTTTTCATTATCAATTTCTATATTTTTAACTTTAAATGGTAAACCTATAAAATTTATTTTATATTTTGAATAATTAGTATCGTATTTTCCTTCTTTATGAACCTGAATTATCAATTCTTTTTCCTTTCCAATTATTTGAAATGACAGAAAACTATATCTACCTTTTTTATAATCATATCCATCTTGAGCATCCTCATAAACTACCGACTTTTCTTTGCCTGATTTGTAATAAACATCTAATGTTAACTCGTCAAATTCTAATTCTCCAACGTATTGTTGAATAGGATATTTTGGAATTATGGAACCTGATTTTACAAAAAGTGGGATTTGGTCAAATTTAGTATCCACCCAAATTTCTTTTCCTCCTTTGACTTCTTGATTTGTCCAGTAATTATACCAATGGCCACGTGGAATATACATTCTTCTTCCTAAAGAATTAGGTTCCAAAATAGGGCAAACTAAAATTTGGTTTCCAAAAATAAATTCGTCATTTCTATAATGTGTTTGAATATCTTCTTGATCATAATATACCAATGGTTTCAACATTGGAATCGCTTCTTCAATATATTGCCAGAACATGGTGTATAAATAAGGTAATAACTGATAGCGCAAACTGACAAATTTTCTAGTGATATCAATAACTTCTTCATCAAAGGCCCATGGCTCTTGATTTCCATGATCCCCAGAAGAATGGGTTCTGCAAAAAGGATGAAAAACTCCTAATTGAATCCAACGTGCGTACAATTCTCCCGATGGTTGTTCCGCAAATCCTCCAATATCTGATCCTGTGAAACCCATTCCTGAAATAGACATTCGTTGCACTTGAATATTTGCAACCCATAAATGTTCCCAAGAGGCAACATTATCACCAGTCCAAGATGATGAATATCGTTGTGCTCCAGCATAAGCTGATCGGGTAATAACGAAAGGTCTTTTTGGGTAAGCAAATCTTTTAACACCATGATAGGTAGCTCTCGCCATTTGAGTTCCATAAATATTATGCGCTTTTCTATGACTGCATGGATTTCCATCGTAATCATGCCTTACATCCATTGGAAATGTTTTATTGGGAACCTCCATAACGGCAGGCTCATTCATATCATTCCACACGCCTTTTACACCTATATCCGAAACTAATTCTTTAAATAAACCTGCCCACCATTCTCTAACTGCTGGATTTGTATAATCTGGAAAATTACATTCTCCAGGCCAAACTTTTCCTTTCATGTAAGGACCATCAGCTCTTTTACAGAAATAATCTTTTTCTAATGCTTCTTTGTATATCGAATATTCTTTATCAATTTTGATTCCCGGATCAATAATTACCACAGTTTTGAAACCATCCTCAGCTAATTCAGCTACCATTCTTTTTGGATCAGGAAAATATTCTTTATTCCAAGTGAAACATCGAAAACCTTCCATATAATCAATATCCAAATACAGCGCATCGCATGGAATTTTCAATTCCCTAAACTTAGCTGCAACTTCTTTTAAATTACTTTCTGGATAATAACTCCATTTGCATTGGTGGTATCCAAGTGCCCAAAGTGGTGGCAATTCCGGTTTACCGGTCAAATCAGTAAATGTGGTTACAACATCCTGCATTTGTGGTCCATAAATAAAATAATAATTCATTTCTCCACCTTCAGCCCAATAACTGGATACATTTCTTCTTTCGTGACAAAAATCAAAATAAGTTCTGAAAGTATTGTCAAAGAAAATCCCATAAGTTTTTTTATTATGTAATCCAATGTAAAACGGAACCACTTTATATAATGGCTCTTGGTCTTTTTGAAAAGCATATTGATCTGTAGCAAAATTTTCAAGCCTTTTCCCTTTCAAATTCAATTGGGTTGCTTTGTCTCCAAGTCCGTAAAAGCATTCTCCATCTTTGGAAGACTTACTCATTTTCACTATATTCCCCCCATATTCATAGCTTTCTTCCCAATGAAAACCCAATTCATCTTCTAAAATCAGATGGTCTTCCAAATCAAAAATAGACAATCGCATATCTATTTTTTGAATTCTACATTGCACTTTACTGGTTTTTATCTGATAATAATCTTCTACCTCAGAAACCTCAAGAAAATTATATCCGTGTGAATGACTTTTGTCAATAGCATATGAAAAATCATTACTAAAATATCCTTTTGTGGTAAATCGAAAACGTATTAAACTATCTCTTAAGACAGTTACTTTTAATATCACACTATTATCAGTATGAAAAAAAACGGAATCTACTTCATGTTCAAAGGAAACTATTTTTGTGGGATATAAATCTCCTTTATATTCTAATTCTGTATTTGTAATCATTTTCGGTGGTATTAATTTTACTGTCAATTTGCTAATCAAACTTACAAAAACACTTCGTAAACAGCTGAATATCTTGTATTTATTCGCGAAAACGTTGTGATTTTCAGGACGTAGTAATACCAAATCACATTACTAATTATTTTCATATTAAATGAAATTTATTAGTAATGCAATTTGATACTATATGTAAAAAATTTATTTATGAAATTTTGAAAACTGTTACACTTAAAGGTGATAAAAGTAATTCTGTAGAATAATCCCTTCCGTCATAAGGCATGGCTTCAACGGTCAATTTTTTAGGATTAGAAAGTCCGCTTCCTCCATAATCAGCAGCGTCACTATTAAAAATTTCGATTAATTTCCCTTTTCTTGGTAAACCAATACGATAATTAGGACGAACTACCTGAGTAAAATTGCAAACTACAATCACATCTTCTTTTGGATTATTTCCTTTTCGAATGAAAGACATCACCGCATTTTGATGATCTGAATAATTAATCCATTCAAAACCTTCCGGACTAAATTGTTTTTCATGCAAAGCAGGTTCCGTTTTATACAATTTATTCAAATCAGTAATCAATTTCTTTACCCCTTCATGGAACGGATATTGCAATAAATGCCAATCTAAGCTTCCTTCAAAATTCCATTCGCTACTTTGTCCAAATTCACTTCCCATAAACAATAATTTAGTTCCGGGATGTGTAAACATATAGCCATACAACAATCTTAAATTTGCAAATTTTTGCCATTCATCACCTGGCATTCTTCCCGCAATTGATTTTTTTCCATAGACAACTTCGTCATGGGAAAGCGGTAACATGAAATTTTCAGAAAAAGTATAAGTCATTGAAAAAGTCAAATCATTTTGATGGTATTTTCTATACACGGTATCTTTTTGAAAATATTCCAAAGTATCGTGCATCCATCCCATCATCCATTTCATTCCAAAGCCTAATCCACCAACGGATGTTGGTCTTGAAACCATAGGGAAAGAAGTACTTTCCTCAGCAATGGTTTGAACTCCTTCATAATTTAAATAAACAGCTTCATTAAACTCTTTTAAGAAACTTATAGTATCCAGATTTTCTCTTCCTCCGTAGATATTAGGTTCCCATTCTCCATCGTTTCTGGAATAGTCTAAATATAACATAGAAGCAACAGCATCAACTCGCAACGCATCGGCATGATAATATTGCAACCAGAATAACGCATTACTAATTAAAAACGAACGAACTTCATTTCGTCCATAATTAAAAACTAAACTTTTCCAATCCGGATGATACCCTTTTCTACGATCAGGATGTTCAAAAAGATTTGATCCATCGAAAAATCCTAAACCATGCGCATCATCTGGAAAATGAGAAGGTACCCAATCCAGAATTACTCCAATTCCTGCTTCATGCAATTTATCCACCAAAACCATAAAATCTTGTGGTTTTCCAAAACGAGAAGTGGGAGCAAAATAACCAACTAATTGGTAACCCCAAGAAGGATCATACGGATACTCCATTATAGGCATAAACTCAACGTGAGTAAAGCCCGTTTCTTTTACATAATTTACTAAATCCTCTGCAAATTCTAGATAAGTCAAAAAACGATTTTCTTTAGTATGACGTTTCCAAGAACCTAAATGCACTTCATAAACTGAATAAGGTTTGTCCAAACCATTATGGTTTTGACGCGTTTTCATCCAGTTTTTATCTTTCCATTTATAATCTAAATCCCAAACTACAGAGGCAGTATGTGGCGGTTTTTCACAGTAAAAAGCAAAAGGATCTGCTTTTTCAGTCACAATTCCTCCATTATTGGATTCTATTTTATATTTATAGGTTGTACCTTTTGTAATGTTGGGAATAAACCCTTCCCAAATACCTGATGAATCCCAACGCACTTGCAACAGATGCTCTCCTTGCGTCCAAAAATTAAAATCCCCAACCACAGATACAGAATGCGCAGTTGGAGCCCAAACTGCAAAATAAACACCATCAACACCATCAACTGTTACGAGATGTGCTCCTAGTTTTTCGTAAAGTCTAAAATGTTTCCCAGCTTTAAACAAATCGATATCAAAATCGGTAAAAAGGGAATGCGAGATAACTTTATTCATATTTTATTGTGTATTTCTAATTACAAAAAATAATTAGAACATTAAATTAAAGAAAAAACAGTTTGTAAATTTACTTTATGATATAATTGTCAGGTATAACTGCACCTTTTTTAATAACAACAATTCCATCTTTAATAGCGTACAATTCATTTGAGAAATCTTCTAAATGACTGCCTCCATTAATGTAAACATCGTTACCAATTCTGCAATTTTTATCCACAAGAGCATTGTTTATAAAACACCTTTCTCCAATACCTATCAATTGTTTATTGTTTTTGATATCCTCATTCATATCACATATATTTTGATAGAAATCATTACCCATTACATAACAATTTTGAATTATGGTTCCCTCACCTATTCTGGATCGAATACCAATCACGGAATGGTTTATTTCTTTGGCATTCAATATACAACCTTCAGAAATCAACGATTTATCAACCGTCGTTTTTTGAAATTTCGAAGGTGGCAATAATCTTGGTCTTGTATAAATTTTATTGTCGTTATCGAATAAATTAAATTTAGGTAAGTCTTCCGTCAGTCCAATATTCGCTTCAAAAAAGGAATCAATATTACCAATATCAGTCCAATATCCTTCATATTGGTAACTTAATATCTTTTTGTGGCCTACAGCTTGTGGAATAATTTCTTTACCAAAATCTTTGGTTTCTTTATTGGACATGATGTCTACCAACAATTTTTTGTTGAATATATAGATTCCCATCGAAGCCAAATAATGCTTGCCTTCGCTTTTCATTTGTTCACTCACATCCGATTCCCAATCTGGCAGCAATTCCTTTGCTGGTTTTTCAATGAAAGATTCAATACAGCTTTCAGAGTTTGTTTTTAATATTCCAAATTCAGGAGCATCTTTTGCATTTACCGGCAAGGTAGCAATGGAAATATCAGCTTCATTTTTGATGTGCTCTTCAAGCATTTCATTAAAATCCATCTGATACAGCTGATCTCCGGAAAGAATCAAAGCGTAATCAAAATCATGATTCAAAAAATGGGGCATACATTGTCTTACAGCATCAGCAGTTCCTTGAAACCAAGTTGGATTATCAGGCGTTTGTTCCGCAGCAAGAATATCAACAAAGGCATGACTAAAAATACTAAAGTTGTACGTATTTTTAATATGTGCATTTAAAGAAGCCGAGTTGAATTGTGTCAATACAAACATTCTATAAATATCCGAATTCATACAATTTGAAATAGGAATATCTACCAATCTATATTTACCTCCTATCGGCACAGCTGGTTTAGATCTTGTTTCTGTCAATGGGTATAATCTGGATCCTTGTCCTCCACCTAAAATAATTGCAATAACATTTTTCTTTTTAGCTTTCATTTCTTCTTAATTATTAAATTGTACATTTCTATATATTCTTGACAGACTCTTTCCCAGGAATGATCTGTGCTCATTCCTATTTTTCTGATTTTATTTAAATGTTTTTTATCGTAATATAAATCGACTGCTCTTTGAATCGAATAACAAACATCCCCTACTGTTGCTTGGTCATGGCAAATCCCATTTCCATCATCTCCAAAATCAATAACAGTATCTTTTAATCCTCCTGTCCTTCTAACAATAGGAATTGTTCCATATCGCAATGAATACATTTGATTTAAGCCACATGGTTCCACTCTGGAAGGCATTAACAGAAAATCAGAACCAGCATAAATTAAATGGGCTAATTCTTCATTGTAACCAATAAAAGTATTGTAGTTGCCTTTATAATCATCCAATAAGCTGTTCAGTTGATTTTCAATTGTTGGATTTCCTGAACCTAAAATTAAAATATTAATTGCTGCATAATTTTCAGATAATGCAAGTGCTGAAGCATGCGGTAATAAATCCCCTCCTTTTTCTTCCAATAATCTTCCAATAAAACTAAAAAGCGGTTTTGTTGGATCTAAATTAAAAAGGCTACATAATTTTTCTTTATTTTCCTGCTTGCCTTTTTCAAAATTTTTAATCGAATAGTTTTTTTCAAGCATAGCATCTTTGGCAGGATCCCAAACTTCAATATCTATTCCGTTTAAAATTCCTCTGGATTTATAACGTACCAAATTAAACAAGGATTCTAAACCATTAGCCGAATAATTTATTTCATTTAGATAATTAGGAGAAACTGTCGTCACTGCCCAAGCACATTTAATTCCGACAGCGAGTGAATTTACACATTTATCCCATTCTAAAACATTCACGTGAGCCAAATCAAATGGAGGCAAATAATGCAATTTATCAAATCCAAACTGTCCTTGATACAAACCATTATGAATAGTGATCATGGAAGGCGAATCGCGTATTTTTTGATATTTATCACAATATAACATCATAAAAGGAATCAAACCAGTATGATGATCATGACAATTGATAACATCCGGAATATCCGCTCTCCCAATTATCCAATCTAAAGTGGCAATTTGGAATGATAAAAAACGTTCAATGTCATCCTGATAACCATAAACTTCTTTTCTGTCAAATAATTCGGGGATTTCTACCAGATACAATTCAAATCCCAACTTGTCTGTTTTTTCTTTAAGAACGTTGAAAGGAAAATTAAAACTCCCTAATTTTACATGTCCCCAATGTACACATTCAAACTCATTTTCGTTTCTAAATTTTGAATCATAACAAGGTATTACTACTCTTACAAGATGTCCCGCATTATTTTGATATTTTGGTAATGCACCCACAACATCGGCTAAACCGCCAACTTTTGCTACTGGGTAACACTCTGCACTGATATGAAATATTTCCATCTATGAATTTTTGTTGTTTTTCAGTTAATTATGATGCTATTTAGGTGTTTTTGCAACAATTCTAAATATTAATTATTTATGCCTTTTATGTTAATACCAATAAAAACTTTGTAAAAAATATTACTTTTATGTTTTTCTAAATTTAGTAAAAAAACCATAACATAATAACACGCATGAAAATTTATTGAAATGACAAAAAAAACTTCTATTCATATACAATCATTGAAAATTCCTAAGATTATCTTATTAACCAGTAAATTAATCTCTATTATTTCGCCAAAATTAATTACATTATTTGCTGCTAAACTGTTTACTACGCCTATAAAACATAAAATTCCCAAAAGAGAATTGGAAATGGATCATAATAGCAGCCAAAAATTAATCAAGATTCCGACAATAAATAAAGAGGTCGTTTTGTATCAATACGGAAAAAGTGAAAAGAAAATTTTATTGGTGCATGGTTGGTCTGGACGAGGAACACAGTTATTCAAAATAGCGGACGAGTTATTAAAAGCAGGATATTCCACTATTAGTTTTGATGCGCCTGCACATGGAAAATCACCTGGAAAAAACACTATTATGGTTGACTTTATTGCTACCATTTTAGAGATTGACAAGCAATTTGGACCATTTCAAGCTGCAATTGGTCATTCACTGGGTGGTATGTCAGTTTTGAATGCCATAAAAAAAGGATTAAAAGTAAATCATGCCGTTGTTATTGGTAGTGGCGATATAGTACAAGACATAATGGATGACTTTGTGGCAAAATTAGGTTTGAAACCAAGTATAAGCACTCGTTTGCGTTTGCATTTCGAAAAGAAATATAAGGAAGAAATGAATAATTATTCGGCTTTTTTAGCGGCTCAAGAAACTACTATTCCTATTTTAGTGATTCATGATAATGATGATCCCGAAGTTCCGGTAAAAGCTGGAGTACACATTCATAAATACTTAAAAAATGGAGAATTATTATTAACCAATGGCTTAGGACACAGGAAAATTCTTGGTAACCCTAAAGTAATTGAAAAAACAGTTCAATTCATTCAAAATAAATAACCGTATAACAATGTTATATATAAAATTATAAATCATGAAATATCCTTTAGAAAAAACAGAACAAGAATGGAAAGAACAATTGGGAGCTGAACGCTACCGAATTCTTCGACAAAAAGGAACCGAATACCCACACACTGGAACGTATAACCTACATTATGAAAAAGGAACCTATTGCTGTGGCGCATGCGGAGAACTTTTATTTGAAAGCAATTCTAAATTTGATGCACATTGTGGTTGGCCTTCTTTTGATGAATCAATTCCTGGAAAAGTACAATATATTTCAGATGTTACACATGGGATGAAACGTACTGAAATTCTTTGTGCCAATTGTGGTAGTCACCTCGGACATGTATTTGATGACGGACCTACTAAAACGGGACAACGGTATTGCGTGAATTCTTTATCAGTGAACTTTAAAAAATAATGTTATGGATTTATTTGAAAATGCAACGGATTGGGCTAAAAAATTAGAACCTATTCTAACAAAATACAAAGGAAAGAAACATCCATTGGACTACCATAATTTATACCAATTATTGGTAATGGTAGTGCTTTCGGCACAAGATTCTGATGCTCATATCAATAAAATTGCTCCCGCTTTATTTGAAGCATACCCAAATATGAAAAGTTTGGCGGTATCGAATCTAGAGGCATTAATACCAAATATCTCCAGTGTCAGAAACTTTGGTACCAAAGCCAACTGGTTGCTTGAAATCGCGCAAACTATTCAAGAAGATGAAAATATTCCGCTAACTATGGAGGGTTTAGTTGCCTTAAAAGGTATCGGACGAAAATCAGCCAATGTTATTATGCGTGAAGCAAAAGTACCAGCTGAAGGAATCATCGCTGATTTACACGTCATTCGAGTAGCACCCAGAATTGGATTAATTACCGAAGCCAAAGACGGTATCAAAGTAGAAAAGCAACTCATGCAAGTGCTGCCAAGAGAAATTTGGGGTGAAATTGGGATGGCTATTTCATTTCTAGGTAGAGAAATTTGTCGGCCACAACCTAAGTGTCTTGAATGTCCCATTAATGCTATTTGTGCCTATTATAAAAATTTAAAATAGTATTAAAAACGGGGGTTTTTCAAAAAATTATCACCTTATTTTTGAGTATATTTGCACTTTTTTTCAATACAAATAATACAGAAAAGGAGTTACATATGCCCAACAATAAATTTAAATCAATCGCTCTTAAAACATTAAAATACATAGGGATTACAATTGGAATCATTCTTTCTTTAATGTTTATAACTCCTTTTATTTTTTCAGAAAGGATTAAACAAGAAATCAAAAAAGTAGCCAATACTAAACTGAATGGAGAGCTAAATTATTCTGATGCAAAAGTTTCCTTTTTTCATCATTTCCCATCTTTGACACTGACTTTAAATGATTTTAAACTCAATGGTTCTGCTCCTTATAAAAAAGAGCAATTCATTACCGCTGAAGAAGTTTCGTTTGGTATAGATGTTTCATCCTTAATTTTCAGTAGTGCAATAAATATTGACCAAATATATCTGAACCATTCCTTTATAAATGTAAAAGTTAATAAAAATGGAGAAGCAAACTATAATGTATATATCGCTCCAAAAGAAACACAAAAAAGTGATAGCTCAGAAACAGCTTTAAAATTAGAAAAAATTGAAATAAAAAATAGCCAAATTATTTATGACGATCAATCAACCAACATACATTTTGATGCTCTAGGTTTTAATTATCTTGGCAATGGAGATTTAAGCAAAGATGTATTTGATTTATATTCTAAAGCAAAAATTGATCGATTAAATATCATTTATGAAAACGAACCCTACTTGATGAACAAAAAAGTAGATGGGGATTTAATCACTAAAGTAAACGTCAATTCATTGTCTTTTATATTTGAGCAAAATGATTTAAAAATCAACAAATTACCAGTCGATTTCAAAGGAAAATTTGATTTTCTAAAAGATGGTTACAATATTGATTTCATTGTCAAATCTACTGATAGTAATTTGGAAGACTTATTTACTGCTTTTCCTCCAAAGTATATCACATGGCTCAAAAAAACAGAACTTAAGGGGAAAACCGATTTACTCCTGACTTTAAAAGGAAAATATATTGCTTCAGAAAAGAAAGCGCCTAATCTAAATCTCGATTTAAAAATAAGAGATGGTTTTGTAAATTATGATAAGAGTAAATTTCCTGTTTCAAATCTAAATCTGGATATATCAACCCAACTTCCTTCCTTAAATCCAGATCTTTTAATTGTTGATGCAAAGAATTTATCTTTGAACGTCGTTGCTGATTATTTAAAAACAAAACTGTATGTAAAAGGATTAAATAATCCTGAAATTGATGCTAATATAAACGCCACGATTGATTTAGAAAAACTCAATCGTGCACTTGGAATTCCTGATATAGAATTAAAAGGAATGCTAACTGGTAATGGAAACGCAAAAGGAAAATACGATCAAAAAAAGCATATTTTTCCGGTTACAAATGCAACTCTAAATTTAAAAAACGGCTATTTAAAAACCAAATATTATCCAAATCCAATTACTGATATCAACATTGTTTCTAAGATAACTAATCAAAAAGGAACATTCAGCGACCTTAAAGCATCACTAAAACCAACACAGTTTACCTTTGAGGGTAAACCGGTTTTTGTAGACGCAGATTTAAATAATTTTGATGATCTAGCTTATGACATCAAAGCCAAAGGAACGCTCGACATTAGTAAAATATACAAAGTATTCTCCCAAAAAGGACTAGATATTGATGGTTCTATCAAAGCTGATTTAGCCTTAAAAGGAAAACAAAGTGACGCCGAAAAAGGCAACTATAGCAAACTGCATAACAAAGGGACACTCGAACTCCGAAATATTCTTGTAGCGTCTGAATATTTGCCAAAGTCATTTCTTATAAAAGAAGGGATTTTCAAAATCAATCAGGATAAAATGACTTTCAATAACTTTTTGGCTGCCTATGGTCAATCTGATTTCAAAATGAACGGTTATTTACAAAACGTATTCAACTTCATAACTTCTAAAAACGGTGTTTTGAGAGGTGCATTTACGCTAAAATCTAAATACATCAATGCGGATGAATTTATGCCGAATACTACCAAAACAACTACAACAGTTGAAACCTCAAAACCTGAAATAGTCACTGCAAAACCAGAAACTGGAGTAATTCTTATTCCGTCTAATTTCGATTTGAAATTCCAAGCTAATGCTCAAAAAGTAAATTTTAATGGACTAACACTCAACGATGCCAAAGGAGCGCTGCAAATGAAAAACAGCAAATTAAACATGCAAAATACCGGTTTTAATCTGATTGGTTGTGCAGTTAGCATGAATGCTAAATATCAAGGAATTACTCCACAAAAAGCGCAATTTGAATATGATATAAAAGCCAGCGATTTTGATATTAAAAGAGCTTATAACGAAATTAAAATTTTCAGAGAAATGGCAAGTGTTGCCGAAAAAGCACAAGGAACCATATCATTAGACTATAAACTAAAAGGTAAATTAAATGAAAAAATGGAACCCGTATATCCTTCTTTAGTAGGTAACGGTGTCGTTTCTGTAAAAGATATAAAATTATACGGTATGAAAATGTTTAATGCCGTAAGTAAAAAAACCAGTCATGAAGGAATTAAAAATCCTGAAATTTCAAAAGTGGATATAAAGACTTCAATAAAAAATAACATCATAACTATTGAAAGATTCAAGTTCAAATTTGCCGGTTTCCGTCCAAGAATAGAAGGAAAAACAAGCTTGGACGGAAAAATGAACCTCAAAATGCGATTGGGTTTACCACCTTTAGGAATTTTTGGAGTTCCATTAGTTATCACAGGGAATAAAAACAATCCAAAAATAAAAATTGGCCGTAAATCAGATGAACTTGAAGAAACGAAAGACACTATCAACTAGTTTTTTTTATTTCATCTCGTGAATTTCTAAACCAACAGATTCCTTATAATTAATAATAATTCCTTTTGGGCGTGACCTTCCCGAAAAAAGTCAGGTCGGGCTATCCGTTACAAGTCCTCGTCCCGTTGAGTTTGAGACTCAACAGGACTGTGGGCTTTTCACTGCTATCCCTCACGCAAAAAAAGTGTTCTTCAAATAAAAATTCTATACAAAGAATTATTTTCAATAAGCTGTCCTAAAATGCTTATTACATAACACTCTCAAAAATAAAATTTTAAATTCATATTCATTGAAGACCATAATTTTCACAAAGATATCAACCCCATATATCACTTGTGAAGCAATCCCCAATGCTACTTTTTACATCGAATATACATTCATAAAACTGGATCAATCCTAAAAGTTGTGGGGAAATATTAAAAAAGGGATATTTGCATTTATAAATAACCACCGATGGCAGATTCTTATAGCGAACTTATCAAATTATTGTTGATTACTTCGAATTAACCTCATACAAAAAAGGAGCAGAAATACTTTATCTTTATTTAAAAGAGGTCAATTCGATTCCCAAAGAATATCGTCAACACAAATTAAGTTCGAAAGGATTCTTTGATGAGATAACTGTTCAGGATTTCCCAATTCGCGGACATCAGGTATACCTACACATCACCAGAAGAAGATGGCTTAATAAGGATACCGGACAAGTCGTTTTTAGAGATTGGAATTTAGTAGCAGACGGAACTCGTGTAACACAAGAGTTTGCGTCTTTTTTAAAAGAGATCAATAGATTCTAGGCCTAATGATTGCAATGCTATTGCCTCTTTTTATGGAGTTACGGGTAAAAAACTGCAACATCAATACAAAGATTTCTTAAGTGATTTTAAAACTTGGGAGCAACTATCGCAGGCCAAACAATGGCTTCTTTTTCCAAAAAACTTAGGCAAACATTTATCGATAGATGAAACTTCACTCTCCAATGGAGAACTCTCTACTATTGTAACCAATAAAGCAAGCAAAGGAAAAAAAGGAACCATAGTTGCCGTTATTGCTGGAACTAAAGCTGATAATGTAATTTCTTTTATTGAAGCAATCCCTCTCAAACTGCGCAATCAAGTCACAGAGATTACACTGGACATGACAGCAAATATGGGATTAATAGCCAAGAAGTATTTTCCAAATGCGACACAGGTAACCGACCGCTTCTATGTTCAAAAATTAGCCTTGGAAGCTTTACAGGAAATCAGAATCAAATACCGTTGGCAAGCAATAGATCAGGAAAATAATGCTATAGAAAAAGCTGAAAAAGCCAATAAAAAATATGAATCTGAAGTGTTAACTAATGGAGATACTCTTAAGCAATTACTAGCCCGAAGCCGTTATTTTTTATATAAGAACAAATCTAAATGGTCAGAACTGCGAAGCACATCACGAAGACCAAAATTCAAATAAAAATGTGAGTAAAACCAAATGGACCGTGCCGCATTATTATTTGAACTATATCCTGATATCAAAAAAGCATACGATTTAGCTCAAGATTTGAGAAATATCTTTGAAAAAACAACAGATAAAATTATTGGACTTTCAAGGTTAGCCAAATGGCATGAAAAAGTAAATCAATCTGGTTTTAAATCATTTAATACTATCTCACGATCTATAATGAATCATTATCAAACTATTTTAAACTATTTTGAGAATAGAAGCACCAATGCTTCTGCCGAATCATTCAATGCTAAAATAAAAGCATTTAGAGCGCAATTTAGAGGCGTTAGAAACGTTGCGTTTTTCCTTTTTAGGCTAACTAATATTTATGCTTAATTTTTCATCTTCCACAGGTTTTAGACTTGATCCTATATATGGGACTTCACAGCGGTATGCGAAAAACGTGCTATTTTTCGAACCAAAAAAAACCTCCAAAATCAAATGACTTTGGAGGTTTTTAAAATTATGGTGGTCCATACGGGACTGTTTACGAACCATTTTATGCAGGATTTGAAGAAATTGAGAAAGTTGTAAATCAAATTAATTTGGTTCAAATCCAATCATGGTCAATATAAAAATAAAGTAAATTAGAGACCCTGTCGGGACAATTCTCGAACCATTTACTGCAAGATTTAAAGCTTTTGAGTATGTTATCATTTGTTGATTCAAACTAACGATAGCCTTAAGTTTATTCTTTACCCAAGATCCACTTTAACTAAGCATATTCAGTTGATTATATCTAATATCAACTACTTTCTTGCAAAAAAAAAAATAATTTTTTGAAGTAACTTAAGAATTTCAATGTTTTATATCAATTTTATAAATTCTCCATCTTTAATAACAACTTTGTTTGTAATTGCATCTTCAATAGATTTTAAAATGTGATTTCGCATATCTTCTGTAACTCGCGCAAAACCAAAAAGCTTACTAATAAGAACAACTGCATTATCAGGTTGAATAGCAATTGAAGTTTCCACTACTTTCTTGATGGCCAAGTTCATTTCTTGAGGCGATATATAAGTTAATTTTCTCGAATTGGGACTGAGATAACTTCGATCTCTTATTACCGGTAAATGATCTTCAATGTGCCAAAGAAAATCATTGCTCTTTTTTATTAATCCAGCTTTTACAGCATAATCAGCAGAATTGACAATTGATGCTCGAATACGGCTTCCAATTTTTGAAATACCATTAGCATCAGCAATTCGACGAGCCATTTCTTCAAAGTGAACTGGGCTTTCAACTTTGACAACTTCATGTATCCATACTGCCAGTTTTCCTAAGGAGTAAGTATGAAGTTCTTGATGTGCAACATCAGGCGGAAGTGAAGCTGCTATATAGCAGCGTGGAAGGGAATTATCTATTTCTTTAGGTTCTTCTCGGATAAGATTTCTTAGTTCTTCCATTAATTCTTCCTCAAGCGCATCATTATGTTCGACTTGATTTTTGGCTTTTTCAATGGCATCTATCAGAAGGCCTAATTCTCCTTCAGGATTACGAAACCAATCAATACTCCATATATTAAATAATTTCCAGCCCATTCCTTCCAGCACAGTACTTCTTAACCGATCTCGATCTCGTGCTGATTTTGCAGCTTCATAAGATTTTCCGTCACAACATATCCCAAGAATGTATCTTCCTGGGTTATCACTATCCACTATTGCTAAGTCAATATAAAATCCTGCAGAGCCGATTTTTTCTCTCACAACATAACCTTTACTGCGAAGGCTTTCAGCGACAATTTCTTCAAATGGCTGTGGTTTAGTTAGAATTTCTTCTTTATCACTTTCAAATTTTCCGTGTTGTGCATAATAGAGAAAACTTTTTAATGCTCGGATACCAAATTTTGCATTTGGTCCAGGATTCATATCACTCGCTGTAATATTTGTAAATACCTCGCATCGATTTTTTGCTCTTGTAATTAAAACATTTAGTCGGCGTTCACCACCTTCATTATTTAAAGGGCCAAAACTCATAGGTACTTTACCGTCTTCTGTTCGACCGTAACCGATGCTGATAAAAATAACATCTCTTTCATCACCTTGTACATTTTCAAGGTTTTTAATAAAAAAAGGCTCAGTAGGATGGTTTCTAAAAAAACTTTCAACATCAGGAATTTTTCTTCTTTTTATTTCAAGTGCATTTTGAATTGCCTGCATTTGTGCAGTACTAAAGGCAATAATTCCAAGACTTAGTTTAGAATTATGTAAAGCATGACTAATTATTGCATCAGCAACTTTTTCTGCTTCTTTAGGATTGGTGCGTGTTTTACCTTTGTCATAATAGGTATCTGGCAAATGATTAAATGCTAAACCCATTTTGCTTTTAGAACCGGGACTAGGGAAAATTATTAATTTATTTTCGTAAAATTCTTGGTTCGACAAGTTAATTAAGGATTCATGTCTGCTGCGGTAATGCCAACGCAGCATACGCTGGGGTGCTCCTTGAGCATCGCACATGCCTAGGATACTCTGCATATCAGCAGTTACATTTTCTTCGTCTTCAGTATCAGTATTTAATTTATCAAAAAAACTTGTTGGAGGCATTTGTTTTGTATCACCGACAACCACCACCTGTCTACCTCGTAAAATAGCTCCTAAAGCATCGACAGGACGCACCTGACTTGCTTCATCAAAAATGACCAGATCAAAATCGATACTATTTGGAGGGAGGAAATTTGCAATTGACATAGGGCTCATCATTATAACAGGTTTAATTGCTTGAATTGCCAGTCCTGCTTCTTGCATAAGTTTTCTAATTGGCATATGTCTGGCTTTGCGGTTGAATTCGCTTTTAAGTACATTAATTTGCCCGCCGCCTTCTTGTTTTGGTAAACTTTCCCAATGTTTAAGTGCAACTTTGGCACGATTATAAAACTGATTAAGTACATCAAGTCGCTTGAATTTTTCAATAACTTCTTCATGACCGGAGCGTTCAAATTTGCGAAGTTCCGAACTATTAATCATTGCCTGTTCAATCAAGTATTCGTACCAGGTTTTTTGTACTGCAGTTTTTAGTTTTAATACTACATCCGGCCAATTATATACTGCTCGAATTAAATAATCGGCGCCTTCTTTTTCAATGTTTTCTTTCAATACATTCCAAGATACTGTCTGATGGATTTCAGGTAATTTTTCGAACCATTGTTTTAATAAACTTTGCTGTTTTAATAAACTTGTTTTTATTCTTTTGTTATCTTTTAAATCCAGTTTTTCTAAAACTGACTTTAATGAATTATTTTGTTTTTCTAAAGCATTCTCTAAGTCAATTAAAAAGTTTGAAGCAATATCAGATTTCTCATTTTTGTTAAGAAAGGATAGAAACGTATTTGAAATTACGTCGTTCTGAATAAGAAGGTGTACATTTTGTATATATTGCGCAGCTTTTTTAAGGGCCGCCCAATCCGTACGTTTCTTTTGATAATTAACTTCAAATAATCTTTGTGCTAAAGGCTCAAAAGACTGGAGGGTTGCTCTAAGACGCTTTCCTTCCATTAAAGAATTGACGTAGTCTAATTTTGTATTTAAATCTGAAGGTATTCCAGTAGTGAGCAATGATGACAATTTCTTTACACTGTTTTTATAATCTCCTATTAAGAATTTATACCATTTACTTCCATGTATGATTAAATTTTGTCTTATTTCAAGTACATCATAATCCCAAGCCTCCGGGATAATTAAATTATCATATTGTGTATGCAGTTCTTGCAGTCGAATTCCAGTTTCTAATAATTCAGCAATATCTACTTGATTATTTAGCCATGCAGAATCGTTCAGATTCATAGATGTAATGTCTGGATTTTCAGCTGCAGTTCTAATAGTTTTTATTAATCGTTCAATATCACTTAATTCAGTGGATGGCTGGATTTCAAAATAATTAGAAATAGAAGTGATAAGAGTTATTACTTCAGTAGTGTCTTTTATTACAATTTCTAATAATCCTTTAGAGGTTTCTTCATCTATGGGTAGAAAAATTTTTTTATCAGTTCCATAAAACAGTAAGTTTTCAGGATGTCCAATTTTTTCTAACCTGATCTGTATTTTTTCAGCCAGTAGTTCTACTTCATTCATACGTGAAGAGTCCCATGAGCTAATATTTTCAATGTGTATTTTCGGAAATTTATAATCTTTATTTTGAATTGTTATTTTTAAAAGAAATCCCATCACTTCTTGTGCTGAATAACCACTTTTAGCTATTTCAGAGTTTACTGCTTTACAATATTCATTGAGTTCATTTATCATAGGAAGAAGAAATCTAATTTCTTCTTCCAAACGCGTCATTGTTGGTTTGCCTAAATCTAAAATTCGTTTGAGTTCATTATGCAATTCTCTTTTGTTGGCTTTGTGACTATGTAATTCTAAGCAGGCTTCTCCTAGGTTAATATTGTCAAGTCGCCGTTTTACAACTTCTAATGCAGCCATTTTTTCTGCAACAAAAAGTACTTTTTTACCATTTCCAATAGCATTTGCTATAAGATTTGTAATAGTTTGTGATTTGCCTGTTCCAGGTGGACCTTGTATTACCATATTACGTCCCTCATGAACTGCAAGCATTGCAATAACCTGCGAGCTGTCAGCGTCTACCACTTGCATCAGCTGATCAGCATTGGTTTCGTTGTCAAGATGATGCTCTTCGCCAATTGATGGTTGAGGTTCATTAAATCCTGTATCAAACAATGATTGTAAAATACTATGATTAAACGGTTTTTTATCATCTGGCCATTTGTCACTATCTAGATCATGGTAAATCATAAATTTGCCAAAGGAAAAGAAGCCTAATTCTATAGCATCCTCATCAATTTTCCAATTCTCAATATGGCTTATTCGCTCTTTTATAATGTTATAATATGCCTCAAGATCAATTTCTTCCTCTTCTGGAAGATCAGGAATTGTGATGCTGTAATCGACCATCATTTTTGCTTGTAAGGATAGATTTGCTCCAATCTCAGTCCCAGTATACTTTAAACGAAAACGCTCATTTGCACTAGAACGTTCCAGTACCACCGGTAGCAAGATTAATGGAGCTTTTCTGGGGTCTTCGGTATTTCCCTTCTCATACCAATTCAGTATGCCTAATGCAAGATACAAGATATTGACACCTTGCTCTTCAATACTTGTTTTAGCAAAATAATAGGTGTTGAGAATTTTTGTCTGAAGCTTGGTTTCTGTTTCATTGGTTTGTAATCGTGTGTCATTATATGCATCCAGTATTTCAGGTTCAGTAAGTTCAGGCAGTTCAAATAATTCATCGTCTTCATTTTTGCCTGGACGACCTAAAAAAGTCATTGCTTTATTCTGCCGCACTAAAATATCGAATACAGATGATGATTTTTCTTGTAGAATTTGTAAACCTCTAACTTTAGAAGTCTTATAATTAAGTAAGGTATTACGCATTCCAAGATCTAAAAGTTCTTTACGAGATGCTTCCAATTTTGGTAGAATTGATTCAGACATATATGAGGTAATTAAGTTTCCTAAGTTATTAAATAAAACACTGCAAAAAAGGATTTGCAATATTTTTAAAATTTTGAAGCATAATTTGAGAAATGGAATTATAATTTACTTTTTTTTAATTTGATTTATGGCAACTTACAACTTGCTATGAAATTTTAGAAGTATGCTGATCAGAAATAAAACGATTTTTAATCTGCTCTATGGGATTTATGTAATTACGGTAATCTATCATTGAATCGTCAGTTTTTGAACTCGATTTAGTGACAGAGATATTCATTGTATTTATTCTATTAATAGAAGTGGATGTGCAAACAAAAAGTAGAGAAAAGGTTAGGCAATATTTTTGTTTGCATCTGCAGATTTTTTTTCTTAATTATACCTATACGCTAAATTAGCATATCGAGTATTATTTAATGCTATGTACTATTTCAATTTTTAACAATTCCTGTTTTATGCATTTGGAAATAAAATCTGGTGCAATTTTTCAAAGGCTTCCTTATGTTTTTGAAGTGGCATTTGTTCCAGATTTATCATTTTCCAACGAACAGATGGAAGATTAGAGATTACCTCAACATTGTCCATTTCCATTAGGCTCCAATCGGGAGTTTTGTTTTTAAATGACAAAAGGAATTTCTTTTCATTTTGGGTCATTTGAGAATTAATTTGCTCAATTAAATTTTCTCTAGCTTCTTCAAGTTGTTCTATTGGAACATCTATTTGAGCCATTTGCATGAACTCCGTTTTATAAATTTCACTTATGTCTTTACGATTTGGTGCTAAGAGTTCAGACATAGGTCTTTGATGACTAATTAAAAACACCAAAAATGTTTTTCGGAGATTTTCCGTCAACCCTTCATTTTCGAGAAGAAATTTTACGTCAAATAAATCTCTGGGATGTTGTCTGTCTAAAGCGGCACACAATTTTCCAGCATACAAATCAGGAAGTGATGCCACTTGCATTTCTACATATCCAAATTCTCTTTCTACTTCTTCGCTAACTTCCATTCTCTCTTCAGGGAAAACAGTTCCTCTGATTACTGGTGATAACTCTACTTTGATTCGCACTTCTCCTTGACTTACAATTAGTCTAAGTGCTTCACTTTGTTCATGCGCATCTTGTACTTTACTACCAGGTATTGTTTGGACTATTAGTTTACTTATGCGGGACAATGCAGCTCTTATATTTATTAATGCCGTTTCGCGATCATCCATTGGTATGTAAAGCAAATCAATGTCAACCGAAAGCCGAGGAAGTGCTCTGTAAAATAAATTGATTGCAGTACCTCCTTTAAGGGCAAAACATTTCTCTGTATCTACTAATGGTAATACACGAACTAAAAGCTGTACTTGTTTACTGTATATATTATTTGCATCTATAGCCATTCTGGTACTGTTATTTTATATTTATTATCTAATTTCCCACCTTTTACTATCATTCGATTTCCTGAACCTAATGAAATGCTTTCCCGATTGATTTTACTTAGCCAAACATAATTATTACGGTCAGCAAACCAAAAGAAAAGCCGTTTGACTTTTACATTTTGACATCCTTCCAATACTTTTTGAAGGTTTCGGGGAGATAATGTTGTCAGTCCTTGCATTAATTGGTCAGCATGTTCAAAAGTTACTTTTTGAGGTACATCTAAAAGTACTTCGAGATATGCTCTTTCCGGAGATGATAGTATTAGTTTTTCATTACTGTTATCCCAATCTCGTTCAATTGTAAAAGAATGTGTTCGTTTTTTTTTATTTGATCCTATTTCGTTTTTTTCTACACTTTTACCAAATAAACTGTTCGTAGTATGTCTAACAAAATTTACATTCAAAGCTAAATTAGCAACCCATTCCGGTATTAGATCATTTCCATACAAATGCACTATTTTATTTTCAGAGAATGATAAATAATGTGATAAGCCTTGCATTTCGAGCGCCGTCAATCCTCCTATTATCAAGTCCGTATTCAGTATCGATTGTAAGGAGTATGCTACCGATTGCCAAGTTATTTTAGTCGCGTTTCTGACATATATCCCTTTGCTTATGGATTCCAGTTGATTGCTCTTTACCAAATTATCTATTGCATGACGGCTTAAATTGTTATCCATAAGCCATATACGGGTAGCAATTACTCCTTCCGGCATTATTTGATATAACTCTTTTCTTCGGGCTACATTGACAGCCATAATTTAAAAGTTTAGTGTTTTGCGGTGATTATCGCCGTTATGTAAAGATAATATAAATTATTTAATTTACAAATTGTTATTTTAACGGCGATAATCGCCGTTATTGTTGAATTATTTAAACTTCTTAAAAAATAATGGCGCAAGAATTTTAAAAAACGGAAACCGAAACAAATTCAGCAATCGGAAAAAAGTATATTTCAAAAAGTTAGTAATGACAATTTACATTCAAATATTAAGAATTTAATTGTTGAAGAAGCTAATGAATTAAAAAGTGTGCATATTCCAACTAATATAAGCTTGAAAACTGCACTAAATGGATGAATATTTATGTTTAAACCTTAGGAAACAATATTGAAAAAGAGAGAAACAATCCTTTTTTATATTTATATATTTACAAATTATAACAATAAAAATGTGTGATGATTTTGAGAGAAGTTTAGTTTAATTCAGGATTTATAAAACACAAATTTAGGAAGATAAGTATAAAAAATAATATCACTTATCTGGATGTTGAAAAGGCTTATAAAGTATTTTAAAAGGATTTAACGTAAGCTTTGGGGACTTTGAAGCTTTTTTTTGAGTATTTAAGGAAACTGAGTCAAGTAATTTTTTTATATTTATTAATATACTTGCCATGCAATAAGATTAAAAATATCCCCCAACTTTCGGTACATATTTTTAATCTTTCACCCCATTTAGATATAATCTCTAAATTGATTAAAACCTGATAATCCTCTTCATCTCCTTTCGGTTCTGGGAATATATTATCTTTAATATTTACTATAGCTTTAAAATACTCTTGCTCTTCTTCATTATTAATATAAGTTGTTTCATCAAATGGGAACATATTCATCCACATTACTAATGAATCCAGTACATTTTGAAAAGATTGTTGTAATTCTAAACTAACTTTTTCAAAATGTTGCTGTAATCTCTTCTGATCTAACTCCTCTAATTTAATTTTATCAAGTAATCTTAAATCGTGAATATGGTCAACTAAAAGAACCAATCGGCCATAATTTTCTGAAGCTTTGCTGATCTCATTAAATTCAGGATACATCTGGGCCCAGCTATCAATTTTAAGATTTTCGAGAATTTTATTACTTATCAATTGGTGGCCAAAGCCAACAATGTTTAAATTTTCATATGAGTTATCCATAATGGTATAAAGTCTTATTTCATTCCAGTTCTTATCGATAATTTTACTATCGGTAGTCTGAATAAAATAAATTCTGGAAAACCATAATTTCAGCATTAGATATTTTAGACTTGTATATTCTGGCTTATTGATTACTTCATGGATAATATCATAAGCTGCTTTCATACCTAATTGTGACCAAAAAGGGCTTATACCATCAATGACTACTATTGGTTTTTCTTCATTTAGAGTATTGTTAATATATTTAATAGTATAGGAGTTAGATTTAGAGATAAGCTTAAATTCTTTAACAATTTTACTGTCAAAATCTGCTTTAAGTTTTAATATTCGGTTATATGAATGGTCTGCTTTAGTACTTTTATTTAAAAAATCTTTCCAATAGGCTGCTGTAGTCAATAAGGTATTAAAGTCAATTTCGCTAGTGTGATTTACATCAATATTGTATAAGGTGTTTTTATATTGGGAATTATATTCCTTAAGTCTTTGAATCGCATCGTACAAATTAATTTGGGACACACGCTCTATGTTTTCATCGTTTATATGTCCTTCTTCAGTTGTTAATTTAATCCTTGATGTCAATGTTTGGGCGGACTGATTTATAAAACTCTCGATACTGGTTTTAAAGTCTGAAAGGCTTTTAAAGAATTTCTCATATTTTGACTCTAAACTCTTTTTTACTTGCTCTCTTTCGTTTTCAGAATTTAAATCATCTCCATATATCCCTAAAGGGTCTGTAATTGATTTTGGTTCTTTAAGATTTTCAGATTTATTAAAGAGAACATTCTGCATAACGGGAATCATAGGGGCGTATGTTTTACTTCCTTTAAACAACTGATCAAACGAATTGTTAACTTCATTAATTTTCTCTTTGATTAGAATCTCCCACTGATTTAACGCTTGGCAGTAATCGTTCCAGTCGTTCGGTCTATCTTTAAATTCATAGAGTTTGACAATACTTGAGTTTATGCCTACCCATTCTTCTAGGGGCATATTCTCAATAGGCATAGTTTTATGTGTGGAATCATGATCGACAGAAATTGTTTGTAATCGGTGACCATAACCTTGAGAATTGAATTGTTTTTTATCCGGAAGAGCAGATCTTATTATATTCAAAATAGTGACAACAAAATCATTGGTTGATCTTTTACTATCAATCGTTAGAATATTTATAATGTAATGTAAATCCACTTCATCACCATTAACAGATAAATGAATAACATCAAAATCAGTTTTTATCCGGTCAACAAAATAATTGATATATTTTTTTCTTATCGAATCTAATTCCGGTGAATATGAATACATTCCTAACATTAGTTTTGATAAATTTTTACTATCCAGTAATTTAAACGCAGATTCAAATTCACTGTCTGTAAATAATGGTAATCTTTCCTTCTTATTATCAATATTCTTTAACCAAAACAAACTTTGCCCAAAGGATTTCCATTCAATTTCTGTAACAGGTATTTCTTTGGGAAAAGGAAGTTTATTTATGACATTGGATGCTAAGTTGAATACATGTTGCTTATGTACTAATCTGTTATTAATATCATCAATTTTTTTTCTACGTTCTTCATCGATTTTAAGCAAGTCAAGTAACCCGCTTCTATCATAATTACTACCAAATAAAAAATCTATAAACATTTTCCATGCTTCACCAAAAATCGATTTGCATTCATCCATTAATTCACGGTTTTTTTCCACGTATTCACGAGTGCCTGCCCATATAAAGGCTTTTAGTATAGATGTATATATTGACCAGTTATTTACAGAAATTTTATTATTTATATCTGAAATAAACTGCTCAGGCTTAAAGATTTCAAGATGGATTAAGTGTAAAAGAAATAAATACAAATCTTGTTCTGCTAATAAAGAAATGCATTTATAGCCATATTCTTCTTTGCTGTTGGTAAACTCATCAAAAAGTATCTCAACCAATTTTTGTGAACGAACGATATGCAGTCCTTGTATATATTTTCTGTCGGATGATTTTTTAACCAGATATTCGTTTGAAAGCTTTTCAATTATAAACTGATAATCAATACTGGAATCCAGTTTCGAAACATCGATTTTAGCTCCTAAAGAGTCAGCAAGGCTAACGATTCTTAAAAATTCAATCTGCTGATTATTGCTTAATCCTCCTTCAATTAAAATTTGCCGGATCTGTTGCTTAAGTTTATTAAGTAAAGAATCTCCTTGAGTAAGGGAGTATACAAATTCTAATAATGGGGTATTGTTCCCTAGTTGAATCCAAGCTTCTTCAAAATCTGCGAAATGACTAATCTTATTTCTTTCATGCAATCTTGAATAAATGATTTCCGCTTCTTCTTTTGAGAGGATTAAATCAATTTCCTTGTGTTCAAATTCAATTCCGATTGCGGAAGCTCTATACCAGTCTTCGTTTCTGATTGCTACCAAAAACTTTATGTGATTAAGATGTACTGATTCTTTAATGACTTGTAACCAATCGGTTGTATTTGGATTTACATTAATTATAAAAACTATTGGAATGTCTAATTTTTTACTTATTGACGCAATGGCCTGAATCGATTTTTGAGTAATGATCGAATCTTGTTGAATATTTAGCTCAAAGCAAAGCCAATTATTGATATATTTATGTACATAACTATATAATAAGGCTGTCTTTCCTTGTCCAGATGCTCCTTTTATTACAATAGTATTATTTTCACTTATTTCTTCATTAATTATACCCAGTAGTTTATCTCTATTTATATCAAGCCCAAGCAAAATATGTTCATATCTTGTTAAAGTAGCATTGTAAAATTCTTTTTCTAATAATTCATGATTTAAATTCTCGATTGAAACTTTATGTAATGGTTTCAGTATTAATCCATATTGCTCGCTTATTGCAATTCTTTCTGTTATATATTTTGCAAAATCTTCAACCTTATTGAAAAAATCATTTGAGGTGATAGGTTGTTGTTTCTCAGCAATGAACTGTAACCAATTTAATAGAAAACCAATTGTTGGTAATGGGTCAATAAGTGGGAAATTGTCTTTCATCATTTTTTCGACATCTTCGGCAATTTTCTCTTCATTAACTTCTTGAAATTGAGTTTTACTCTTAACTAACTTCCAATTTTCAATGGTTAACTTATACTTTTTTAAAAGATTTTTTTCTTTTCCGTCAATTTTATTATTTTGCTTTGCCCACTTTTTAAGATCACTACTTATTTCACCATAGGAAACGAGAATAGGAATTGCATCATTATAATTATCCAAGAATCTTTTTATAAATGATGTTTTTTTATCAGATATAATATCTGATAGTGTAATTCTTCTCCCTAGATTTTTTAATTGAATGGCATATAAAAGTTGTCCATTAGCATCTAAAATATCTAAATCCTCTTCTCCTTCTAAGCGAAATATAAGATTGCTCGTCATATTTGACAGAATGAAATGTAATGAATATAAAAACTGAGTTCTATAACCTTTTAAAGCTGCAATTGCTGACATATTAAAAATCGATATTGTTATTGTTTTAAGTCTTTACTCTAATTTGCAAATTAACCAATAATACTGGGGGGATTTAGTTTTTTTATAAATAAATAGTGCAACAAAGGCAGACATCTACGGATCTATAATTATTAGTTTTAGATGTTTTTATCTCTAATAAGACTTTGTAAATTTTCCAAAATTATAATTTCAATTTGTCCTGTTAATTCATTCTTGTTGTAATAAATCAAATGCATCTTATCAAGTTTGAAAAGAATATTAAAGCCATAATCTGAGTTTGATTTAATGACTTCATGATATATCCGATTCCAGGATCTTAAATAATAGATTGCCTTTAGAAAATTAATTTCGTCTTTATCTAATTCCTTCCACAATTGATATTTAAAACTCAATCTCATCCATACATTTTTTGTTTGCGAATCATCAAGGTTCTCACAAAATTTATTTGCTATCTTTCTACATGCAAAACAAAAAAAGTAGTACTGGAAATTTTCGAAAACTTGTTTTGCTCTAGTTCTATTTTCTACACAAATAAAATTCATTCTGCCACAAGCATTGCAAAAGCCAAAATCAATATGGGAATTAGTATTAGAAACAATTGTAGTTATTTCTTTTAAATTCAATTCAAATTTTTTACTAATTTCATCTACTCTAAAAGTAAATTTACCAGCGGTATTTTGCCAGTAAGCATCCAGAATTGATTGTGAAAGAACAGAAGTATAAGTTTCTTTATCAAAATAGATTTTAGGTTGTTTCATCTTACTAGATTGATAATATATCATTAATTATGTTTCCCTAAAATGGGCTGTAATTCTTTTGCGAGTTTATTCTCTAAAACTACCATATAATCAGCCATTTCGTGTTCAAATTCAAATATATTCATTTTTAAAGAAACATTTGTTCCTTTCGTCCAATAGAAAAGTTGAAGTCCTTGTGTTCCTTGAACTTGTAATAGCGTAAGTGCTGAACTAGTCTTCCTCAAATTCCTTTTTTGACTTAACCAACATAGAGAACTCTACTATTTGGAAAATTCTTTTTGATAGCAGGTACGGCTTGGATATGCAAACAAAAACTGCACAATTAGTTAAGCAACATTTTTGTAATTAATTTGATAGCCCTTTTCTTTTTTTCTTCCTTCTTTTGTTTTTCAGTTGGTTCGGCAAATAATCCGAAGAATATTCAACCTGTATAAGTATATCTAACAGTTTAACAAAATCAGGAATAGTAAGTGTGTTTTTTTGCTGCTGCATGTTATTAATTAATGATTCTTTTAAAGGAAGTTTTTCATGAATCTGATTTCTTTTTCCTCCTCCATCAAATTTTAATCCGCATCGTTCCTGAATAGCTTTTGCGCTGTATTCTTTTCCTAAACTACTACCATTAAAAACACTTTTAGTCTTGTGGTCAACATAGGTAATGCCATAAAGTAGACCTTCTGCACTTCTTCTAAAAACAGTATTAATGCCTTCTTTTTCCAATAGCCTTGCCAGTTCGTTTGTGGACATTGCTCGCTCCCTTAGTAGTGCAATATCAATAGTGTTTTTTACCCGTGTTTTGTCAGGTATTCTTCTAACTTCATTACGTTTAAATTTTTCCTCTAAAAATTTTAAAGTTGGTTTACTATAAAAATCACTTGCTTTTATTGGAACACCAATTGGTTTGCCTTGTTCGTCCAGAATTCGATACATTAATCCTTTAGATAAAAAGATTTTTGAATTCTCGCTACCTCGATCAGCCACGACATTATATTGTTTCAGCACTGCATTAAGTTCAGGAAGGCTCGCATACTTGTATTGATTGAGGACTGCATTCAAAACGTTGGATATGGCTTTCTTTGATTCAATTCGACCGTACAGCACCTTGCTAACGGCAATAGGCTGCAATGTAAATTCCTCTTTCTTTTTTCTTCCTTCCGCTTTAACGAGTCCAAACAGTTCTTCAATTTCTTTTCGTGCTGGCTCAGATTTCCTTATTCCCAAATGATGCAGGTCAATCCGCTTACCATCCCTTTCAATATTTATGGTTACCACGTGTAGGTGTAGGTGTCCCGCATCGTGATGTTGATACACTAAATAAGGCTGCATGCCGAAACCAATTTTCTCCATATAAGTATCGGCAATAGCTATCAGTTTTTCTTTGGAATGATTTTCTGACGGATCAAAATTTAGGGAAATATGCACGCTGTTCCGCTTTGCGTTTTCGTTTAATTCTATCCGTTTTATAAAACGGTTTAGCTTTATGGTATCATTCATTTTGTCAGCATCGACAGGATAGTTTCCTGCTGCGATGCACTCGGCGACACCAGCCTTAACTTTGTTTTCATTATAGTTAAAAATACTGCGGATCGAATGGCTTGTTTTTATGATTGTAACCATTTGTCCGTAATTTTTTGAATGTGTTTTTTGATTTCTTCTACTTTGTTGAAAAGGATTTTTTTATCCAGCTCATAGCTAATTATCCAGTTTCTGAATTCGGGAATCTGTTGCAAAGTGTGTAGTTTTTTTACGGCTTGATTAACATTGTTTCCGATAGCATTCAACTGATTATGAAGTACTATCGTTTCTTCCATAAAATCGTCCAGTGATTGGTTTCGATAGGTAGTCACAATTGACTTATCGAAAAGATGCTTACGGATGTAGTCACTTAATTTTCGGCACGTACTGGCTTTCCATTTTCGCTCAATTTTCGCATATTCTTCGGGAGTTAAGCGCAGCCCAATTATGCGTGTCCTGTTTGAATTTTCTGCTTCCATCATCTATCATTTTCATTGTTTTCAACTCTTTTTATCCTTTCAGTGTCACTGCTCACGAGTTCCGAGTGTGGTGCAGCAAGATCCGGTTGTTTAACAACCGTTCATCTTGCCGATTGCAGGAACGTTGCAATCTTTCAGCTCTTTAAAGGTTAACAGCTAATTTAAAGCTAGTGTTTGACATAAACAATCATAGGTAATTTTTACCTATGAAATGTCTTCGATAAATAGCGGGAAATGTTAGTTTTTTATTCAATCAGACTGCCAAAAAATTTTTCAAAAGAAAAAGAAAAAAAGAAAGCAATACAAAATTGGATATGCATCAAACGGAGTGCTATAAGTCCCGAAGGGTGGCACTGCGAAGAATGAGCGGTGACATTATGGGCACGCAGTTGATGAATGTCCAATACCTTAGTTGTACTTTTTGTGATTTTTTATCTAGATATTTTTGAGGTCTTTAAGAGATACTAAAGCTGTTAGAATATTTATTTCAGAGGTCTTTGAAAGTGTACGCTCCCTTATTCCAATACAGAAGGAAATATTCCTAAATAATTATTAGATCTTGAATAAGAGAGCGTACTTTTTCAAATGAATATGTTTTAATTAATGTGCAAAATTCTGACTGTTTTCAAGAAGGTTTTTGCACATGATTTGAAAAAATTCTAGCAGTTAAAAATCATTTAATTGTTTTCTTGAAGTAACGTAATGGTGTCGGCAAGATCATGGTCTGTGATATAGTCTAAAACAAAATATTCCACCTCTTTTTTATGCTCGGGTGAAGTGGAAAATGAGTTAAGATAATACTCTGTATTTTCATCAGCAATATGAATAATTTCAGTGTAGCCTTTTGAAATTAGAGTGCCTTTTAATTTTAAAACTTTAAGCTCACTTCTATTATCAATTTCTTTTTTAACTCTTAGCTTAATAGTTTTATCCATCGGGTTATTCTTTATTGATGCGCAATACTAATATGTTGCGTAGTTTTTTTAATTTACTCTATATTTTACAAACAAAAAAGAGACTCGGAAGTCTCTTTTTGGAATTAATATATCTTTTATAAAAATTTATTTCACGTTTAATAATTTCTCCAAAACCTTAATCTGGTCATCTTTAGATTTCAAAAGTTCCAAATTCAATCGCTTAATTTCTTCTAAAGCTTCTATCCATTTTTCTACTGGATTTATATTGAAAGTTGGATAATAATTGTACCCATTGGATTGGTCATTAAAAGTATTGGATATGATATTTACTGCTTGCTCCTCATCAAAATTCTGAAATGCTTCAACAGGAATTCTCAATGCATTCGAGATTTGTTTAAGCATGGCATCTTCAATTACATCTTTTTGCTCTAGCAAAGAAATTTTCTTTTGATTCCAGTCTTCTCCCAGATCGAAAGCCAATGCCTCTTGTTTGATGCCAAGCATTTCTCTGAAGCGTTTTACGTTTCTTCCCTGATGTATTTTCTGTTCCATAATGAGTATCAATTTTCTGAAGGCTCAAAGATAAAGCCATTCGAATTAAAAATTCTGAATTTCAAAGATAAAAAAATATCCTGTAAAATATCCCTTTTATCAGATATTATATCCGCTTTTCGAATAGATTATCCTTTTGAAAGAGTGGAACTTCGCTTTTCAATTTTAAATCTTCCCACTATGAAAAAGAATAAAATATCCTTCGAAACAAGGTTTTGGGCAGGGTTCGTGGCAGGAAATCCATTTGAGGCATTTGACGCTATTTTTGACTTTGCACATCTTGATTATTATAAACAGAATTTAAGTGAAGCGGTACTTCACTGTTATAAGAGAAAAGTCTACAAGCAAGAAACCCCCTGTAATGTTTTCGTTTTTTATACTGCTGTCTCCTCTTTTCTCAAAGTCTGTTACTACCTGAAAGAAAAAAGTAAAAAATGGAAAGTAAAACAGTCATCCCGCACTGAAACGGTATTTCATCTTTCTTCCCTGACCAAAGAAGAATTCGACAATCCTTTTTTGGTGCTTCAAAATGGATTTGAAGAGAGAACACTGCAACAGTTTGAATTTTTCTTATCTGAAATCACTGAACTTTCATTGTCTCCCTATTATGAAGATTCTGATTCTGACCTGACGACACCCTATATCCATTTAATCAAAATGCTCGATGCAGGGGAAATAATGAGAGAAAGAGGTGTTGAGAGAATAAAGAAAACTGCTCAGGCTGAACCTGCAACGGAATAAAATATCTTTTATCTAATCTTCAAAGACACAGTATTATGAAAACTCTAGAAAAACTTTCATTTCCAAAACTCGAAAACGAGTTTTTAGAAAATATCCTGAGACAATTGGTTAATCAACATACTATCATTCAGATGTTTTTTACCAGACAGCCCTCTTTCGTGTTTTCATATCTTATTATCCACATCGAAAAAAATATAGATGCACAAGAGCTACAACAGAACAAATGGGTAAAAAAAGTTAGAAATCTCTATCAGATCGATGTCTATTTCATTTACTCTGAAAGGCTTCATCATAGATTTTCTTTAGGACATCCGTTTATTGAATTTTACTGCCAGCCTTCATCTATTATCTACCAAAATAAAGAGTTGGAAAATTCGCTTATCATTAGAAGAGATTGGAAGAAATACAAGAAGAGGTTTAATGTGTTTCAAGACCATTTTCATCACGATCACGATCTTCATAAGTCTCAAATCCAAAATCTCATTTCAGAAGGTTCTTCAAACAGTGTTTTTACATCTTATGCAAGATTGATTGAATATGATCTTGAATATTTAGAAGACCTGTATTTGGGAAATAAATCTGCTTTGCTAAGTTTAGATGAAAGAATCAATAATCTGATTGAATACATTCCTGATATTCAAAAATACTTTGTAAGACACAGCCAAAACAAATTTTATCTTACTGATTTGTTTGTAAAAGTAAAAGAAGCAATCGCCGATGATGAGGCAATTTATAAAGAAGAAATGTATGAAGCAGTTGGAATTGCTGAACAAAGCCTCTATCATTTTATCGAAGAAAGGTTTGACGAATTAAAGAAATTGATAAAAAAAGGATTATTTGAAAGACACGATGTTGCATGTCAAATTGATAAAAAACCTGAAGATATAATTCTCAACGTTGCAATAGAAACCATATTGAACTCGGTTGAAGTCGAACAGATCTACTTATATCATCACATTACTTACCATGAAAAAACGACTTATTATCTGATGCTTATAGCTATGGGTATAGGCAATGAAAAATTAAAATTAATCACTCAATCTCTAAAAAGTAAAATAGAAGGAAAATATGATTTCGTTTTGTTAAGCCGCAGCCGTTACTGGATACAAACTAATCTGTATCAGTATCAAAGTTTCTTTTCCAACATTATTCAAGGCAAATATCTGGCATATTCATCCAACAAATACCTTCCTGAATTTCATTGGGAGATACCTCATAATCCTTGTCATGCTGATCTACATTTTTATTATAAGCCGACCAAAGATATTGCCTTACAATTTTTTACAATAGCCAATGATACTAGAAAAAACTATCAAGGTTTAGATTCCCTTTTTACATTGTTTTTTATGTCCTTTTGTAGAACATATATTTTTATTAAGACTTATTACCTGCCTAATTATCTGTCTAATCAAACATTATGGCAACTATGTATTTATGCCGATGCAGACATGAAAAAGTATAATTATTTAATAGAGCAGTTCTGGACAGATTTCTTTCCTTATTTGGATAGATATATGATTCTTCATCATAAGTTGTCAAAGCTCAACAAAGAGGAGGTTGATCAGATGAACTTTATTGTTGAGAAATTGATGTCTGAACTGCACAATTTGGTTATTGAATGCAGATTACTATTGCCCTTTGAGCAAGACTGATATATTGTTATTGAATAAAATTAACCGATTTAAAAATAAAGATCATGGAAATAGATGAAATTGAAAAGCTAGAAACTATTAAAAGATTAACTTCCAATTGTCTCAATACTTTGAGACCTGTTGACAATAAAAATAGGATTCACATTGCTGAAATAAAAGTATATGATTATTACGAACTTGCCTCGGTCATAAGAAATCTGATGAAATTATGTATTGTGGCTCTGGATCATGATGGAGCTAAAGTTCCTGATACAATAGAGGGTCAGTCGATTGATGTTGGGCTTATTCTGGAAATTGCCTTGCAATTATTTCCAATTGATGAATTTGAACTACTAAATGAAATCAGCATTTTGTTTCCTGCAGATTCTAGAAATGAGAATGAAAATATTCTCAAAGAATAATAATCCAAAGCCATCATAGATATATTTTACTTATGATCATTAGAAATCAAGGTCTTATCTTTATAGCGATAGATGATTGTTGAACAAAAAAGACCATTGTTGGTCTTTTTTTAATGAAGTGAGATGACAAATGAAAAACAATGAAAGAAATGAAAGAGGGAGACTTACAGCTGAACAAGCTTTAAAAATGTTCAAAGAAGAAAATTTAGACCTGACACTTGACCAAGCAAGGATAATCTTCGAATTTATGCGCAAACTAGCGAGTATAACAGTATCTAATTTTTTAAATAAACAAAATGAAACAAATAGCAGACCTTTATGTGAGAGTGAGTACGGACGAGCAAGCCGACAAAGGTTATTCACAAAGAAACCAAGAAGAAGTACTAAAAAAATACTGCCAGATAAATAACATTGCAGTACGCGATGTTATTTATGAAGATCATTCTGCCAAAACATTTATTAGACCAAAGTGGAAATTGTTATTGGTTAACTTAAAAAGATTTAAAAACAAAACGGATCTACTTTTATTTACCAAATGGGATCGATTCAGTAGAAATGCAGGAGACGCTTATCAAATGATTAGCATCTTAAGAAAACTCGGAGTTGAGCCACAAGCCATAGAACAGCCTTTAGATTTATCTATTCCTGAAAACAAAATGATGCTCGCCTTTTATTTGGCTGTTCCAGAGGTAGAAAATGATAGAAGGGCGTTAAATGTTTTTCATGGTATGCGTAGAGCAAAGAAAGAAGGAAGATATGTTAGTCAAGCTCCAATAGGATACGTAAACAGATCAAAAGACGACGGTAGTAAATATATTGCAATTAAAGAGCCAGAATCATCTATAATGCGCTGGGCATTTAATGAAATTGCAAAAGGTATTTTCAGTACTGAGGATATTCATCGCATGGCAAGGAAAAAAGGTATAAAAACAGGAAAGCACAGCTTTTGGCTTGCTGTTAGAAATCCTTTGTACTGCGGGAAAATAAAAGTTCCTCAGTATAAGGATGAAGAGAGCTATTTAGCCAATGGACAGCATGAAGCAATTATCAGCGAGGAATTATTTTATAAAGTTCAAGATGTAGTGGACGGAAGAAAGAAAGTAATTCGTGCTAAAGTTGAAACTATTTTAGAACTTCCTTTAAGAGGGTTTTTAATATGTCCAGTTTGTGGAAAAGTGTTGTCTGGAAGCAAATCAAAAGGGCGTAATAAATATTACGCCTATTACCATTGTTATAAAGGTTGTACCTATCGCTCAAATGCTGATGATGTAAATCAAATGTTTATAAAGGAACTTTTAAAATATGCTCCAAAACGACAATATAAAAAAGTTTATAGTATCATAATTCTAGAAGCTTATAAAGAACAAACAAAGGAAAGACAAAATGAAAAGGCTCAGCTATTAAAGCAAATAAAGGATTATGAAGGTAGATTAAGTAAGGCCCGAGATTTACTAATGACAAATCAAATTGACTCAGCAGACTACAGAGATATAAAATCTGATTATGGAGAAACATTAGCAAGGCTTCAAGCAAGATACTCAGGAATCGATACTGATCAAGATGATATTGAAAAATTACTTAATCAGGGAATTGAAAATTTGCTTAGGATTCATTCTATCTATGATAATTCTGAACTTGTGGTATGCAGAAATTTGATTGGTTCAATATACCCTGAGAATTTGATATATGATGGAATTGGATTTCGAACCAAAAGAATCAATGAAGCAGTAGAGCTAATGTACTTGATTAATGAGCAGTTAGACTCAAATAAAAAAGAGACAAATCAGAATATTTCTAACTTGTCTCTTATGGTGGGCGATGAGGGATTAGAACTTAATCTCTAATGCGCTGATATATAATGAAATATATTAGTCTAAAACAGAAGGGTCTCGATTTTGCTCCTTCTAACAGATACAAATATCACTAAATCTTATAGTGTAAATTTACTGATTAATAAGGGATTGACCAAATCTATATGCAATAAATTCATACTAAATAATGAACTAGTTATTAAACAGGTTGAGAATGCTAGGAAATTATATTTCCCTTTTTTGAATTTTTAGTTTTCAGCCAAAAATCAAGTGAGCCACTTGTTCATATTTTATTCCAGCATACAAACAAAACTCATCTATTGTTAAAAACTCATTCTCGAGTTTTTTCAGGTCGTTTTTAACCTTTTTCATCAATCGTGTACTTTGGCGATAACTCTTTCCTGTTATGCGTTGTATGTCCTTTGGATAGATGCAAACTCTTTGTTTCTCAATATTCATACTCTATCTGTAGTTTTGACTAGGCTTTGATTAGCTTGAACTTACCATGCACTAAATTTTAAGATTATATAAATATAAGTTTTTCTTAAACATAATCTACTATCGCAATTTACTATGTTTTCTGGTGGTTGTAAACAGGCATTTATGTCGATTTAAGTCATTTATGTCACTTTGTGACATATGGAATAGTGAGTGCTTTTTTATTCGCTTTAATTGACTAAAATTTGTTTTGAAATCAATCGGAAGATGTTGCAACGGAAAAGATGATTTAAGGATTTTAAAAATAAATTTTAATCTAAATTTTAGAAATTATGGCAAGACAGAAAGGCATAATTAAATTAAAAGGTACTATTGGAGATATTACTTTTTACAAAACCAAAGATGGCCATTTGGCTCGTGAGAAAGGCGGAGTCGATGCGAACAGAATTGCGAACGATCCAGCGTTCCAGAGAACACGTGAGAATGGTTCCGAATTTGGAAGAGCCGGGAAGGCCGGAAAAACTTTGAGAACGGCATTAAGAACTTTGCTTTTGAATTCTGCCGACAGCAGAATGGTGGGCAGACTTACCCAATCTATGGTCAAAGTGATTCAAGCGGATTTAACCAATGAAAGAGGTTTACGTAATGTCATTGATGGTGAAGCGGAATTGTTAGTAGGCTTTGAGTTCAATATCGGTGGAAAATTGGGAACTACCCTATTTGCTCCTTTTATTGGAGCGATTGATAGAGTCGCTGGCGAAATCACGGTTGATTTGGCATCGTTTATTCCTGCCAATATGATTGCAGCTCCAAGTGGAACTACTCATTTCAAAATAATATCAGCTGGTGCTGAAATTGATTTTGAAGCAGAAGTTTTCGTCACTACAAATTCTGAAACTGCCATTCTTCCATGGGATATGACTCCAACTGTTGCTATCAATCATTTGAATGCGGTAACTCCTAACAGTACAAAACCTTTGTTTTTAGCTCTTGGAGTTGAGTTTTATCAAGAGGTCAATGGCAGAATGTATCCTTTGAAAAATGGTTCTTATAATCCATTGGCATTGGTGCAAGTAAGCGGATTGTAAGATGATTTTGGTACTATCCAGAACTTATTTCCCTGATGGAACTAACGGTAAACTCGAATGCGAGGGTAAATTGATTTGTAAAACCATTGAATTGCCTTGGAAGAAAAACGAAACGAAAGTTTCCTGCATTCCGGAAGGGAAATATTTTATAAAAAAGCGATACAGCAAGAAATTTCAATGGCATTTGGAGGTTTTGGATGTAAAAAATAGAAGTTTAATTTTATTTCATCCTGCTAATAATGCTTTACAAGAATTGAATGGTTGTATTGCTCCAGTAACAAAACTTTCTGGACCAGGTTTAGGTCTTATGTCTCGAAAAGCTTTTGCCAAATTAAAAGAATTGGTTTATAAAGCTTTGGATAAAGAAGAAAGTGTTGAATTGATTGTCAAATCTTTAATTCATCAATTATGAATGTAATAAAAAGAGCGAAAGCTCCAACACCAAAATTTTTCAAAGTGCTTCGAAATATTGGTTTGGCATTGGCTGCCGTTGGCGGAACAATTTTAGCTGCGCCAATCGCTTTGCCAGTTGTGCTAACTTCTATCGGAGGTTATTTGGCGGTGGCCGGCGGTGTTATTTCGGCAGTTAGCCAATTGACAACCACAACAGGAAAAGTCGATGCAACACAGTAATTCAACTGTAATTGGTACCGCAGGCGGTACATTTTTAAGTGTTTTGCCGAATCTGCATTCGGAAGATGTTTTGAAAACTGTAATATTAGCCTCAGTTGGCGCAATTGTCAGTTTTTTAATATCTTTGATTCTCAAATTTTTTATAAAGAAGCACAAAAAATAGTCTAATTCTAGTTGTGGTGACCTTTGGATTAGACAAATTTAAAGCCAAGTCGTGAGACCTGGCTTTCTTTTTAATTAATATTTTTTTTTACAACTTCTTTCACTCCTCCTTTTGTCAAAATTACAGAATTGCAAATACCTGATTTGTCCTGAATAAATTCAATTGTCCTGTCGTTGTTGTCCGCTCTAAAAAATTTTGTTTTGGATTCAGGTATGAGTTCCATTTCTACATTATTATAATAAAGTTTACCGTCAATTTTTAATATTTCAATTTTACCATACTTGCCTACATATTTATCATATATTGTAGAATCTATTTTAGTTTGATAATGTTTGTAGGGAAGTTCTACTTCTTTTTGCAATGCAATTGCTGAAAGTCCATAGCCTATAATATGTGAAAATGATTCGTTATTAGAAAGTACAGTCACAAAAATTTTGTCATCTGTAAATCGGTTAAAAGAAGTCATTGTACCAAAAAAGCCCCCGTCGTGAGCAATTAGTTGATGCCCGTGATTATAAAATGGATTAATTATAAATCCATATCCCCAATTTTCGGAACTATAGGGAGTAAACATTAGTTTCTTCATTTCTGTTGACAAGATGGTCGTTCCGTATAGCGCATTGTCCCATAAAGCTAAATCTTCAACGGTAGAATAAACACCATCGTGACCTATGTTGACTTCCCAATTGATATAGGGATTGTGGATAAATCCTTTTTCCGTTCGACAATAAGTCTTTGCTTTTTTTGAGATTATCGAATCATTATTACTAACACCCGTATTCTTCATTCCTACTTTTTCAAATATATTTTTTCTTAAAAAAACTGCGTACTTCTCGCCTGAAACTTTTTCTATAATCTTAGCCAATAAGTAATAGCCTATATTGCTATATGCGGTTTTAGTTCCTGGTAAAAATTCATAAGGCATTTTTTTTATTTCAGAATAAGCAGAATCTACGTTAATAGTGCTTATTGCAATTTCTTTAAAACCTAAAGCAAGTCCTGAAGTATGAGATAATAACATATGAATAGTAACACTATCGGCTTTTGGGTAATCTGGAAAAAATTTACTTAAATGATCATTAAGTGATAATTTTCCTTTTTCTACTAATAGAAGAATAGCTGTAGCTGTAAATTGTTTTGTTACCGAAGCCAACTGAAATTTAGTATCTACAGTGTTTTTAATATTCCATTCGTAATCTGCTAAACCATATGCTTTTTTTAATAAAACGGAACCGTTTTTTGTAACAAGCACTGTTCCACTAAAGTTATTTACTTCAACCTGTGCTTGCATATATTTTGCAAGATTAGTTGATACATTTTTTTGTCCAAAAATTAATGTTGGAAAAAGTATAATTATTAAAACTTGTGCCGATATAAGTATTTGATAGATTTTTTTCATTTTATTGTTTACAATTAGTAATTATTTTATTTAAAGTTTTATAGAGTATATTAATTTCTTCCAATGACAAACCATTTAGTGCCGTCTCCCTATTTAGTTGTACAATTGGGTTAATTAATTCTAGCGTTTTCATCCCTTTTTCGGTTATTTCTAGATTAAATTTTCTTCTATCCTCTTTATGGATAGTCCTGTTTAAATAATCTTTTCTAACCATTAATTCTATCATTCTCGTGATTGATGCATTGTCTTTAAATATAAGATTTGCCAATTCATTTTGAGAAATTTCAGCATCATTGTTAAGAATTATCAAGACCAAACATTGATCTATTGTAATATCTTTTACAATTTTTGAAATATTTCTCTGTGATACTTTTCTATACTCTTTAATTGCTTGTTCAATTAAATAAAGTACTGTTCCTGTTGGGTTTTTGTTATTCACATTAATTTGTTTGATGCAAATATATTTGATATATCAATATAAACCAAAAAATTGTTTCAAAAACTATAATTATAGCCACGTTTGGATTAGACAGTATTGAAGCCCAAACCTTAAGGAATGGACTTTTTTTTAAGTTTTAAAACTACACTTCTTCAAATAGATTTAGCGTAACTTCTAAAACCACTACTTCGGAATTGTGGTTGTACAATTCTTGCCATTTTGCACTATCAATGACTTTGGTTCTGGTGTCGAAAACGCCAAAACATACTCTTGATGCTTTGCTTTTCCAAATATCGGTTTGGTATATAATGAACAGTTTCATAGTATAGATCATTTAGGTTACTAAAAATTATTTCCTGTTATAGCGGTATAAAATGGCTTTACGGAGGTCATTTATGAGCATCATATCCTCTTTATATTGCTTTTCTTTTTTCTCCAAAGAATGGTAACTGAAAAATGCGAAATTATATGAGTGATAAGTTTTATAAAAAGTCAACCATAATAAATCTACTTGTTTTTTTATTCCAATTATTGAAAAATTAATTTATATAATAATTAATTATATTTTCATAATTCACAGATAATCACCTCAACCATTAATATTTAGCTACATTTGAGAACTAATCCTTATTTAAACAAAAGGTAAAAATTCAACCCCAATTAAACAATCATTTTATGATCAAGAAACAAATTCTCGCATTTTTATTTATTGCGCTATCAATTGTAAGCTGTAGTAAAGACGAACCAACATCATCGCCAGCGATTGCATTTACACAATCAGAAGGAAAAGCTGTAAATGGACAATATACTATTACTGGAACAATTACGTCATCAGTTTCGTTATTAAAGGTGATTGTTACAAAAGAAGGAGATACTGCTCCATTCATCATTGATGACACAACAGCAAAAAATAAAAACAGCTATCCTTACTCTTACCTAATTACTGGTATTACCAAGGACACTTACATTATTATTGATGTCTATGATCAAAACAACACAAAAACCTCTACGAGATTTTTAATCAGAGTTTAGTGGCACTATTAATAACCAAAAAGCTCATTTTTACATTTGGGCTTTTTTTATCTTTAAATTTCAAAGGTGGTACGTACAAATATATTAGACGACCAAGTGGTCCTTTCAAAAAACACACAACCACAAAAAAAGCCCGAAATTTGGGGCTTTTTTCGTTTTTAGCCCATAATAAATGTGAATTGCTTTGCTTTTCTTCGATTTATTTAAGTGGTGCAATCATATTGCACTTATGCGTTGGTTTGCTTGGGAATAAGGTGCAAACAATCCTAGTCCATTTGGACTAGGATTGATTTATTTTCTACAATAACGGTATAAAATGGCTCTGCGGATGTCATTTATGAGCATTATGTCCTCTTTGTATTGTTTTTCTTTTTTCTCCAGAAGTTTGAGAGCTGCAACATTTTTTTGGTGCTGCTCGTGTTCGACCATCAACAAACTGGCTTGCGGATTGAACTCCTTTTTGAAGTCTGGAAGGCGTAAAAATGGAATTACTGAACCAATTAAGAACTGGTGCCAGAATTTTGTTTGCCATAAACTATAAGCAACAAAAAATAGGCTTTCGCAATCTTCTTCTTTCTCAAAAATGATGACAAAACTGTTCGTAAATTGCTCTTTTTGGGGCTTACCGCTATTCATCCCTTTGTTAAGTATAAACAAATGGGGTTTTGAGTAAAAAGTGTCTTTTCGGTGGGTCTTGATGATGAAATTAGGCATAGCATTGGATTTAAAAACGGGGTTAACTTTCCTATTTTCCACAGGATTTTATTCGAAAGACCAATGTGCTTCGCTACGCTCCGCCCATAAAATTTTTCAAAACAAAAAAAAGAAAAAAAGAAAGCCATACGTTCAAGTGGAAGGTTTCAAAAAAGCAAGTTTTTTTGATAAAATACTACCCGAATGGGTGGAGATTTTATCAAAAACCCGCAGGGCTTAAACTTCCTTTTTTGTAAACCTGGAACTTACCTTTGCTCTCTTTTTTTTTATTTTTTATTTTGATTTCATTTACCAATCGTCATCGTATAATCGGAAGATTTTTGAAGGAAAAGGAGTTGATTTGGAAGAGGGTGGTTTACGGAAAGGGTATGAATTTTTAAAACAGAAAAAAGAGATAAAATACCATTCCGATTATTTTTCTGGTTTGAAAATTCATACTCTTTCTTGGACTTGATTTTGCGGGTATTGAAAATCACTTATCGCAAATTTTTCTAATTACCGTAAATGTTATAAAGTGATTTTCAATACTTACAAAAACGATGAAAAGATAATTCCTAGTGCGATGAGGCAGCAGCGCAGGCAAGTGTCTGGTTTTTTATTTGTTTACTAGGATGCTTCTGATTGTTTTTATGATGGCTTGATGCCACAAACGGTCTTGGAATTATTAGATTTCCAATTATTAAAGAATGTTCTATGGAATTGTTATGGGATCTGGCAATCGTGAAAATAATTACTTCCTGTTTTCTGGCAAATAAAAAATCACACTCTTGCTGGCATTTTTGGTTTTGTGGGTGCCAAAAATAGCATAATCAAAAGTTGTATTATAGAAAATATTCCTTGCTATTTTCGGCACTTACAAAAGCAATACAAACACTACCGATTTCAACATTAAGTTGCTAAAACCATAGAGAAGTTCTTATGAAAAAGAAATATCCTCGTTAAAAATAAAGTGGAATCGAAGCGGTGATTGGGGTTTGCGAAGGACGGTTTTTTGAGCGGCTGGGTGATGCGATGGGAGCTGCTCAAAAAGTTGTCCTGGAGCAAACCCCTTGTGCGTTGGCTGGGGCGGCTGTTTTACATAAATGATATTATAGCTTCATTGCAAAAACCAAAAAACCAATAAAAACGCTTTGTAATGAACTATAATGCCACATTATGTAACACAGCTTGGGGAATAGTTTTTGTTCTCCATTCCAAGGTGTTTCTGGTTTGCAAAAATGTTGTTGGAGATACAAAAACTATTGGAGCGTTGGCTAAGGAGTGACATACGGAGGCTAAAATATTCTCGATAAAACAGAACGAAAAAGAATGTTCTAGTTACTACTAATGTAATTAGCGAAATGAGACAAGCAAAGACCTGAGTTTAGGAATACTTGGACTAAATGAGGGTTTTGTGAAGGTGAATGAGGTAATGGCTCGTGGAGATATTCGTGCAGTCATTGAACTTTAACAACCTTCAATGACCTCAACTTTTATTTGCCTTTTATAATTTTTATTTGCTTTTTTATGTAAGAGTATGTATATTTGCATCATCATTTCCCTAGGGAAAAGGATCTGGTCGGCCACAACACCTTAGTTGTGGCATTTTTATTTTACCCTATTTTGGTATTTTCTTCCGTAATATTTTTGGTTTCTCTCATCATCTATATGGAAACTTGAAACTATTATATAATCAGGCGTGATTTTTTCCATAATCACCAAAAAGTATCCTTCTTTAAACCAAAAGTAATCCCTGATTTTCCCATCTCCTTCCAGAAACTGAAAACAAATTACATCGTCAGTATCTTTATTTTCAAGGATAGGTTTTATCCAATGTACTTTATTCGCTCTTTTTTTATCAAAACATCTCTTGCCTTTGTCTCCTCTTGTGATTAATTTCACAAAAGTGTGAGGGTATTGTTTAAATCCATCTTCTTTGGAATTTCTTGTATCAATAATTACTTTACAACCGTCAAAATAAAATTCATCATCCAAAAAATCTTCTTTAAATAATTGAAAAAGTGCCTCCACGTGTTCCTGTGAAGGGTCTATACCCAAATTAGGGATATGGTCGTCTAAATCAAATAAATCCATTACCCTTTCATTTTAGGTTGGTGATCGAAAATATTGAATTTAGTTTCCCATGGTTCTGTACCTTCTTCTAAATTAAAACCTGATTTTTGTTCCAGATAGTTAATAAAATCCATTTTGCTTTGTGTCGGATTTTTGATGTCGTCCAATACTATTCTTGATTTATAGGTTATGGCACCAATAAAAAAATCGGCTAACTGGAAGAAAAGATTATCGTGCGAATGCAAATGTTGAAATTGAACAAAAGGTGTTTTTCCTTTGTATTCATTATCAAAAACTTCATTTATTTTTTTTAATTTTTCTCTTCCACGCGTATCTTTTACATCAATAAAAACCCTATACTCGTTTCCGTTACTTTCGTTAGGCCGCAATAGGAAATAAATCATTTTATAATAGAAATTATCGTGAGAGCCCTGGTTGAAATCCTTGTGATTAAGACGTTCTTTATACTTTACCAAAATACAACGAAATTCCAAAGGCGTGCGAAAAAAGAAATCTACCAATTCTTTATACAACTCCTTTCTGGTATTAGAAAATTTATTCCATTTTAATTCAGAATGTTGGTTGTTTCTTTCCAAAATTTGATTGAACTCTTCTTTCAATTTGATGTACTGTTGCATAGGTACTTTGATATAACCAATACACATAACCGGTATATGGTCATTCTCTAAATGGCAACTTTCATCAATATAAAAATCATATTTGTTATTCATATTTTGTGTAGAATTAATGACGAATTCATCGATATAAAACTATTAAACGTTTTTAAAGGGAATGAATTTTGAAAGCCGAAATTTACAGAATAAATTATAAAAACATTGTATTAGTATTTCAATTTTTAAAGCGTAGTTATGAAAGACTAAATTGCGAAAACTATTGTTTATTCATAAATCTAATCGGTTTTTGAAAATCATGACTATTGTGAATAGAAAAAGGATGCTTGCATTTACAACAAACATCCTTTTTCTGGAATAATAACAAACTCTAAAATTTCATTCGTTGTATTCTAACTGTGTTTAAAACCGATAATAAAGCAATATTTTAGGGATCCGTAATTTTAATACATCTAATGTATATAACCTGAATATTATCATTTTCTAAATAAAAACTTGCAATAAAATACAAATATATTTATTTTTCACACTTTGAAGATAATTAATAACGGAATCTTTTAATTAATACATGTCCCGTCCTGAAATAGCGATACACAAAAAAGATCGTTATGGAAGAAAACATAAATTATGTAAAACGCACCCAACGCGATTACAGTATGTCTTTAAAGCTTCAAATTGTTAGAGAA